>SYIM01000217.1 GCA_005798775.1 Burkholderiales bacterium | reverse complement strand
TGTGGTGGAGCACGACGAAGACACCATCCGCCGCGCCGACCATGTGATCGACATCGGCCCCGGCGCTGGCCGCCTGGGCGGGCGGGTGATCGCAGCCGGCAATCTTGGTGCGCTCGCGGCATCGCCCGACAGCATCACCGGTCGCTATCTGTCGCACCCGCTCGTTCACCCATTATCGCCGCGCCGCGCGGTGGGCGAGCGCGATCCTGCTGGCTGGCTCACCCTGCGCGGGGCACATCGCCACAACCTGCGTCATGTCGATGTGCGCCTGCCGCTCGGTCGGCTGAGTGTGATAACCGGGGTGTCGGGATCGGGTAAATCAACGGTTGCACGCGAAGTGCTACTTGGCAATGTGGCCGCACAGGTGCGAGCCCGTAACGCGCGGCAATCGGCGCCCAATCTTGCTGGCCTGAATGCGCTTGAAGGCTGGCAGGCCATCAGCCGCGTGCTTGAGGTCGATCAAACACCGATCGGCAAAACGCCGCGGTCCTGTCCAGCCACCTATATTGGATTCTGGGACACGATCAGGCGACTGTTTGCCGATAGCGCCGAGGCGCGACTGCGCGGATTTACTGCGTCACGCTTCAGTTTCAATACCGGCAGCGGCCGCTGTCCGGCCTGCGAAGGTCAGGGCGTACAGACCATCGAGATGAGCTTCCTGCCTGATGTAAAAGTGCTGTGCGATGCCTGCGGGGGACGGCGCTTCAACCCAGAGACCTTATCGATCCGGCTTCGCGATGCCTCGATCGGTGATGTGCTGTCGATGAGCGTTGATGAGGCACTGCCATGGTTCGCAGCACATTCTTCAGTCGCCCATCCGCTTCAACTGATGCAGGACGTGGGTCTGGGCTACCTCACACTCGGCCAGCCGAGCCCCACGCTGTCGGGGGGCGAATCGCAGCGAATCAAACTGGTCACCGAGCTCGCCAAGGTGCGCACCCTGACTGATATCGATGATCCGCGCATCGCACGGGCGCGGGCACGCGCGATCGAGAAAGGCACGCCGCTACCCGCTGGTCCCCACACCCTTTATGTGCTCGATGAGCCTACTGTGGGCTTGCACATGGCCGACGTGGAAAAGCTGATCCGCGTGCTACATCGTCTGGTCGATGCCGGCAATACGCTGGTGGTGGTCGAACACAATCTCGATATCTGGGCGGAGGCCGACTGGATTGTCGACCTGGGCCCCGAGGGAGGATCGGGGGGCGGCCGCATTGTTGAGAGCGGGCCACCTGAGCAGCTGATCGGCAACACGGCCTCGCACACCGGCCGGGCTTTGTCGGAATTCATGTCGGGGCAGCATCGGATATGAATCCGCGGCTGCTCACGCTGCCCAACATCATCACCATTGTGCGGGCACTGCTGATTCCGGTCATTGCCTACATGCTCGCCACGCGCGCCTTCGGGGTGGCCTTGCTGCTGTTCGTCCTGTGTGCCACGGGCGATCTCATCGACGGCTTTCTCGCCAGGCGCTGGAACCAGCGCACCCGGTTCGGCGCCATCGCTGACCCGCTGGCTGACAAGCTCACCATGCTCACCGTAACGCTGATGCTCGCAGCAGAGGGGCTGCTGCCAGGCTGGCTGGCCGCGGCGGTGATCGCGCGCGATATCGTCATCGTGTTCGGCGCGGTCGCGTTTCACTTTCTTATCCATGAATACGAAATGGCGCCCACGCGGCTGTCGAAGATCAACACCGCGCTCGAATTTGCGGTCCTGACCGGCGTTCTGGTCGACGCCGCCGGTATCATCGAAATTACGGCCGGGCTACAACCCGCCTACGCAGCGCTCGCCTTCACCATCTTCGCCTCAGGTCTGAATTACGTATGGTCCTGGGGACGGCGCGCCGCGAAGGCCCGTCAGCCTGACGCCGATTCACGTTGATACTCAAGCGGATGACCTCGGACATCCACAGGAACGCGCAATGGCCCTGCAACTGAACGAAAGCGAAGTCACCACCCCGCCCCGCCCGGCCGCCAGCGTGATGTTGCTGCGGGACAGCGATCGTGGACCCGAGGTGTTCATGCTGCGTCGCCACGGCAACTCCGATGTACTGGGCGGCGCCTACGTGTTTCCCGGCGGCAAGGTTGATGCCGATGACCATGAGGAGGCGCTCATCGCGCGGCTCGACACTGACACCGGCACGCTTCATCGCGCACTTGCCGATGACAATATCGAACCGCACCACGCCGCTGGATATTTTGTCGCCGCCTGTCGAGAAACTTTCGAGGAATGTGGCGTGCTGTTTGCACGCGGTATCAGTCGCGATCTGGCCGAACGCGTCGGGCGTCAGGCGCGTGAGGGTTTCAATTTTCTCGAAGTGCTTGAGTCATTCGATCTGCAACTCGAGATCAGTCAGCTGATTCCGTGGTCGCGCTGGATCACACCGCGGATGGCTGCGCTCATGAACAAGCGTTTTGACACGCGTTTTTTTGTGGCCATGTCGCCTGCCGCACAGGTGGCGCGTCATGATCAGCGCGAAACCACCGACGGCATCTGGCAGCGGCCGCGTGAGGCGCTCGATCGCTACTGGGCCCGCGAGATCGACCTGGCCGCACCCCAGATCATGACGCTCGCGCATTTTTCACGCTTCAGCACTGCCGCCGATATTCTCACCGAAGCACGCCGCCGGCCACCTCCCACCATCGAACCCAGCCCCCGGAATGTCGAGGCGGGCCGGTTGGTGGCCTATCCGGGCGACCCTAACCATCCCATCCGCGAGCGCGCCATGCCCGGCCCCACCCGGCTCCTGTTCCGGGACGGCCGCTTCGAACCGGAAGAAGGGTTCGATGCGCTGTTCTCGTAAGAGAACGCACGAGCCGGGTGAGCGCAGGCGAGAGACACGTGGGGGCGCGCTACTTCGACATCGAGCAGTGACCGCCCGAGTTGCTGCGCCCCGAGCCCGCTGCGATCAGCGGCGGTTCATCGCGCAAGTCAATCGGCGCCGACATTCGGAAATCCCAGGCGATAAACCCGATCAATATCAACCAGAAAATCCAGGCAAGCCGTTTGCGGCTCGGCGTCCGGGCAGCTGTTGGCGCGCTCATCAATCGAATCCAAACCGGCGACGCAAACGGATGCCGATCAACGTACCGGCAAATGCAAGCACCACCCAGATCCACCCGTGCACGCTACCCGTGGAAATGCCGCTCAGCATCGCGCCGACATTACAGCCAAAGGCAAGCCTCGAGCTGTACCCCATGAGGAGGCCCGCCACGAGCCCGACCAGCCACTGCGTGGCGCTGAGCAGGCGGGACGATGTGCCATCGCGGGCCGACACCCAGAGCGCACCCGCGAGAATCCCGAGGTTGGTGATTGACGTGATGTCGAGCAGTACGCTCTGCGACAGCCGCGCCGCGTGACTCGCCTGTGACCAAAACGCACTCCCGGCGGGATCCCACCAGGGTGTGGCCTGGGCAAGCTTTGCCGCCCACAGCCCGAATCCGTACACCACACCCCATGGCTGACCGGCGAGCAACAGATTAAGCGTCGCCAACCCTGCAAGGGCGATCGCGCCGATCACCCAGCGGCGCTCGATCCATCTCCGGGACGGCCCCACCCACCAGCGGGCGAGTGCAGCCAGCGCCACCAGCCCAGCCAGGGTGAGCGCAAGCGCGGGACCAGCGCCGAACTGCTCGACCATCCCGACCGGCGTGCTGGCGCCAAGCGCGAGCCAGTGCTCGAGATGCACCGACCCCAGAAAGCTGCCGAACGCAAAGAGCGGCAGCAGCGCGAGGTTGAGCGGCACGCCCATTCCCGCCTTGTAGAGCGTGCCCGAGCCGCAGCCGTCAGCGATCTGCATGCTCATTCCGAAAACGAATGCGCCCACCAGTAGTGCCACGCTGGGCGGACCCAGCGCAGCCTGCAACTCACTGAAATACCCGAGGAGCGGCAAGGCGAATGCCGCAGCGATGGCAAGTAATATCAGCTGACCCGTGACGCCGCGAGGATCCCGCTCGGCCACCAGCTGTCGCCATCCGGTCGTAAAACCGAACCGGCAGCTCGCGAGCGCGACGCCAAAACCTACCCCCACCAGGAGTAGCACTGCCTGGCGAATCGAAACAAAGACCCCCAGCAGTAGAAAGACGACGATGATCACCACCGAAAGCGGCAGGCGCCCGGACTGGAGCGCGGGCGCTACCGGCGAGGCGACGGCGGACGGGGCAGCGGTCACGGCAGCGGATCGGCGGAATGCGCAGGGATCAGTTGAAGGTGCGGGCAGCCCAGATCCTGAAGTCGACCATCAGCTGACCGACACGGCCTGGCGCGTTATCCATCGGCAAGGCCTGGGGGGCTGACGTCCAGTCCACCATCGAACCAGCGTAGAGCTTAACCTGCGGCTGACCCAGTACTTCCGACAGCGCAAACCAGTTGGTCGCCGCCCAGTGCCCCGTGTTGCAGAAAGACAGCGTATCGCGCTTCGGATCGAGGTTGAGGGCGGTAGCGATGCGGCGCGCTTCGTCGGTCGACACAAAGGTGGAACTGCCCTGCGTAAACCAGCTCGCGTGTTCGACGTTGACCGCGCCCTTGAGCGTCCCGGCGCTGCGCGCGGCGGCATGGCGAGTCTGGCCACTGAAGAAATCGGCCGGACGGGCATCCACCAGCGTGGCATTGCCGCGCTCGATCGCTTGCGCCACGTCGTCTCGCGTGGCAATCATCGAGCGGTCGAGCGTGGGCTGAAAGTTGCTCGCCGCGATGCTCACCGGGGTGGCATCCTGCTGCAGACCCGCAACCGCCCAGGCCTTCACGCCACCGTTTAGCACCGAAAGTTCCCTCAGACCCAGCACCTTCAGGGTCCAGTACACCCGGGCGGCTGCACCAAAATCCGTAGCGTCGGCGCCGCTGGATACCACCACAGCGCGGGTGGCGGGCGTGAGCCCAAGCCGCTGCACCTGCGCGGTGAGCTGGGCGAGTTCGGGCAGTTCTCCCGGGCTGGAGGCGGGGCCGCGCCAGGAACCATAGGGCGCGTTGAGCGCGCCCGGGATATGGGCGGTGGCATACGACTTGGGGTCACGGATGTCGATCACCCGCACCGCAGTGCTGGCAAGCAGCGGCTGCAGTTCGGCAGGGGTGATGAGGGGCGATGCGGACGACGCAGCCGACGCGAACGCCAGCGAGGCGAGAAACGCGAGAAAGGATTTCATGGCAAGAGAACCGGCAAAAATGGGAGACGCCAATTCTGGGGCGAGCCATTGATTACGAAAAATAATTTATAAGGATTTTCTGATTACCAAAAGAAATGAAGACAGAGGGGCGTCAGGTTGGCTGAGCGCGGCGGGGTTCCCGCCCCGCGCTCATCCCGGCGCACTCATCCAGCCGCCTTCATCGCGCCACGCCCCGCCTACGCCAGCTGGGACAGCACCTTGCGTAACGTGGTGAACAGGCGGTCGATGTGCGAGGGTTCGATGATGAGCGGCGGCGACAGCGCAATGATGTCGCCCGTGAAGCGAATCATGAGGCCCGCATCGAAGGCCGCGACCATGGCATCGAAGGCGCGCGCGCCCGGCGCGCCGGCCCGCGGTGCGAGTTCGATCGCACCGATCAGACCGATGTTGCGGGTATCGATCACATTCGGCAAGCCTCGCATGCTGTGTACACCATCAGCCCAGGCCTCGGCCACCGTCCTCACCCGGGTCAGGAGTTGCTCGCGCTCGTAGATGTCGAGGGTGGCAATCCCGGCTGCGCAAGCGAGCGGATGGCCGGAGTAGGTGTACCCATGAAAGAGTTCGATCAGATGCTCGGGCCCCTGCATGAAGGCGTCATGGATCTCGTTCTTTGCGAACACCGCGCCCATTGGCACAGTGGCATTGGTGAGTCCTTTGGCAGCGGTGAACAGGTCGGGGCTCACACCGAAGTAGTCGGTGCCAAACGGCGCCCCAAGGCGACCAAAGCC
>SYIM01000216.1 GCA_005798775.1 Burkholderiales bacterium | reverse complement strand
GCCCGAGCAGAAATAGGGAATCCGTTCGATCGGCACCGTGAGCTTGGTGAGACCGCGCTCACGCGACTCGAACTGTGACAGGCGCGCGGCAATCTGCGAATCGAGCGAAGTGTCTGGCGCCCCCCGCGCGTCTGCGGGCATGGCAGACCAACGCTGCAGCCGCGCGGCAATGATTCGCGCGAGCATTGCGGGCGAAAGCTCACCGGCCTCGGGCACAAGCGGCGCGTCGCGTTCGTCACGCTTTCCAGTGACTCGCGGACGGGTATCGAGCGGGAACAGAATTTCCTTCAACTGCGATTCGATCAGCGCACGCTTTTCCTCGATGACCAGCACCTCATCGCAGCCCGCGCAGAACTCACGCGCGCTCTCTGGCTCAAGCGGCCAGGGCATGGCCACGCGGTAGACGCGCAGGCCAATACGGCGCGCGGTCGCGTCGTCGATGCCCAACTCCACCAGCGCCTGCATGGTGTCGAGATAGGCCTTGCCGCTCGACACAATGCCAAGCCGCGCGGGCTCACCATCGGCCCGCCCGAGGGCGTTGCGGTCAAGTCGATTGGCTCGCGCATAGGCGTGCACCGCGGGAAGTTTCCATCGCACCAGGCGCTCTTCGAGCTTGAGGAAGGGTTCTTCGGGCCAGCGCGAATTGAGCCCGCCAGGGGGCATGGGGACATCCTGCGGCAGCACAATGTTCAGACGCTCGGCCGACACATCCACGATGCCCGCGGTCTCGAGCGTATCGGTCACAGCCTTAAAGCCCACCCAACAGCCAGAGAACCGTGACATCGCGAAGCCATGCAGGCCCAGATCGAGGTAGTCCTGCACCGTGGCGGGCGCAAGCACCGGCATGGAGACCGCGATGAAAATATGGTCTGTCTGCGCGGCTACGGTTGAGGACTTTGCGCCGTGATCATCACCGCCAATCGCCAGCACCCCGCCATGCGCCGCAGTTCCTGCCTGATTGGCGTGGCGAAACGCGTCGCCGGTTCGGTCAACACCCGGTCCCTTGCCGTACCAGATCGAGAATACGCCGTCATACTGCGCGCACGGAAAAAAATGCAGTTGCTGCGTGCCCCAGATGGCGGTGGCCGCCAGGTCTTCGTTGAGGCCCGGAACAAACCGCACGTGATGATCATCCAGGTGCTTGCGCGCGCGCCACAGCGCCTGATCGTAGGCGCCGATCGGCGAACCGCGATAGCCGCTGATATAGCCGCCCGTGTTCAGCCCGGCGGCGAGGTCGCGCCGGCGCTGCATGAGGGGCAGTCTCACCAGCGCCTGGGTACCGGTCAGATAGACCTGCCCGCTGTCGGCGGTGTATTTGTCATCGAGCTGCACATCTCGCAGCATCGGCTCGGCCGGCATGTTCATCGGCGTCCTCCGTTGGTCGCAGGCAATTATGAGGCTGTTATCCGAAGCCTGCTTGGCGTATGTCGAATCCAGGCGCGCCGGCCTCAATATCCGTCAGCCGGCGATCTGGCCACCGAGCGCAAGCGCCCCACTGCGCAGCCGCGCTATCGCATCATCAACCCTTGCCGTATCGCCCTTTGCGCCAAGCTCAATATGCCGGCGGCTGCCGTCTTCGCCCACCGACGGCAGACTGAAGGTGCGGATGCCAGGCAGTTCGCGCTCAACCGCTTCCATGAGCGGTGTGATGGTGGATTCTGCGAGTTCATAGACCAGGAACGAGCGTTCTGCGCGTTCGGCCTCGGGCCGTTGGGTGGCCAGCTCACCATCGAGCAATGCCTCGATCATCGGCCACGCCATCACCGGAAAACCCGGCACAAAATAATGACCACGAATGGCAAAGCCCGGAATGCGGTTGTAGGGATTGGGAATGATGCGCGCCCCGGCAGGAAACTCGCCCATCTTGAGCCGTTGGCGATTTTCAGGCGCCTGGGGATCGGTCGACGCTTTGCCCTCGCGCGCCATCTCCGCTGCCCGCTGCCGGATCAGCTCGGCCGCCTCCGGGTGCAGGATCAGTTCGACGCCAAGCGCCTCGGCGGCGGCCTGCCGGGTGTGATCATCGGGTGTCGCGCCAATGCCGCCGCACGACAGCACCGTATCGCCGCTTGCAAAGGTGTCGCGGAGCGCGTGCACGAGGCGGGCCCGGTCGTCGCCCAGATACCGCATCCAGGAAAGCTCCATGCCCCGCGCGGTCACCAGTTCAAGCACCTTCGAGAAATGCTTGTCCTGACGCCTGCCCGACAGGATTTCGTCACCCACAATGATCAGACCCAGTGCCATGCCTTGCCTCTGCGCTTGTACGCCAGTGAGCCGCGGTGGGCGCGCCTGTCCGCGGGCCGCCAACACCCGGGAAGGTCAAGCCCGTCCGAACATTCGACCGATCGCCAGCCAGTGCTGGCGTAGGAACCCCCGCCCGTAATCGCGCCCCTCGACCTGATCGCGAATACCGGTGGGAACAAACCCCGGGCGATCATCAACGGTGCGAAACAGATGGTCCCAAACCGGAAACAGCACCGCAAAATTGCAGCCGCGAGCCGGGCCGTCGTGCCCATAGCCAACCGCGTGGTGCAGGCGATGAAAACTCGGGCTCACGAGCAATCGCTCGCCCACCGAGCCATAGCGCCAGCGCAGATTGGCGTGTTGCAGGCTCTGGAGCAGACGCGACACCACCACAATGCCGATGAACTGCCCCGGCGCCACGCCAATCGCCACCGCAAGGAGCGCCATCACGCCATCTCGGAGCAAGTCATCGATGAGGTGATTGCGGTCTTCGGTCCAGAAGGTCATCTGACGTTGGCTGTGGTGCACGGCATGCAGCGCCCACCACCAGGGCCACTGGTGCTGCGCCCGGTGCAACCAGTAATCGACGAAATCGAACACCACCAGGTAAATGAGAAAACTCACCCAGGCAGCGTCGGTGATCCCGGGCCACACTCCATCGAGCGACAGGCGGGAGATACCGGCGAATCGGAGCTGCGATTCAATCGCATCGACCAACGGGGTGAAGAGCGCAAATGCCACCAAGGGCAGTATGCCCAGCCTGCGAAGGAGCGAATACACCACGTCCGCCCGCCACTCGCGGCGGCCGGCTGCGGGCTCCGCAGGCGCCCAGCGCTCAAGAAGCCCCAGCACCACCGCCATCGCAATCACTTCGATCACCCCGATCATCACCCACTCGAGCGCATCAAACGCCATTTCGCTCAGATGCATGAGCCCCGTGGCAAACATGGCTGGCTGCACCAGCGTCTCGTGAATCCAGGTCTGGGTGGCAACAAAAGCGTGAATCGGAAGATCAATCATGATGCGTCAGTGGCGGTGGTCAGGGTGATGGTCGAGGGTGGCAAAACACAGGCCTTTTTTCCGCAGCCCTGCGATCAGCGGGTCGAGCATAGGCGCAAACGGGTCCTTACGCGACCAGATCCCCAGGTGCGCCATGAGAATATCGCCGCTTCGAATGCGCGACAGCGCCTGTGCGAGCAGTCTGTCGTTGGGGAATTTGTCGGAAGGCAGTTCGTCGCCCAGGAAACCGGCGTCAGCCCAGTGAACATGCCTGAAACCACATCCCGCTGCCGCCTCCATGGCCACCGCCGGCGCCTTGCCGCCGGGCGCACGCCAGATGGGGTCGAGCCCCTGCCCGGTCATTTCACGAAACCGCTGGTCGACCCGACGCAATTCACGGCAAAGTTCGCCGGCATTCCAGACCTGATCTTTTCCGGCGGCCTCGCCAAACTGCGGGCGGGCCATGAAAGCGCCGACCGGGATCTGGCCCGCGCGCCCTTCCCGCAGGTAGACATGGTCGAAGGTGTGGCTGCCGAAGCGATGGCCTTCGGCCGCGCGCGACCGCCAGTAGGGCGTCCAGGACAGATCAAGCGAATGATCACCGTGAATGGTTTTTTCGCTTGCCAGGAAAAACGTGGCACGCACCTGATGCCGGTTCAGGATGTCAGCAATGAGGGGCGCATCGCGCATGCTGCCGGTATCGAGCGTGAGATAGACCCAGCCTTTGCACGGGTAGGTTGCCCCAGGGTCGGTGGGCCCCTGGGCGGCATAGACGCCATGCGCCGCGACCAGCGCAGCCACTGCCGCGGCCACGCGCCCCCGTAAGCCGTGCATCAGTCCGACAGCCCGCGCGAGGCGCATCAGATGAGCGGCGCGCGGTCCGCGAAGAAAATGCCGTGCGGCGAGCGACCGACGCCGATCGTGTGAAAGATCTTGCCGTCGGCCAGATTGACCAGCGAGACCTGTCGGGCGAATCGGTTGGTGATCCACATGGTCTTCCGGTCTGAGGTGATTTCCATGCAGTCGGGGCCTCCGGGCACCGCAAAGCTACTCACCACCTGGAAGCTTCGCATGTCAATGCAGCTCACGGAATTGTCGACCCGGTTGGTAACAAAAACATGACGCTGATCACCCAAGCCGCGAAGGTTATGCGCACCGCGGCCGGTCACGATGCGCTTCACCGATTTCTGCGCGCGCCAGTCGATGACATCGACAAAATTCTCGCCCATCACGCCAACCATCAGGTGGCGATCATCGGGCGTGATGAGAATGCCAGCGGGTTGTTTGCCCGTGCGCAGCTTCCAGATCGGCTCCAGCTTCTGGAGGCTGATGGCAACGATTTCGTTGCTGTCCTGGAGCGTGGCAAACACAGTGCTGCTGTCGGCAGAAAACCAGATGTGGCTGGGCGCCTTGGGAATCGACAGGCGTTTGGCGAGCTTCAGGTCCCCGCCCTCGTAGCGATAAATGTCGACGCGATCAAGCCTGAGCGCTGCGGTGACAAACCAGCGGGTGTCGGGCGAAAAGCCCAGCTGGTAGGGATCATCGATGGAGGGGATTCGCCGCTGAACCTCTGCGGTGCCGGGATCAAAGAACACCAGGTCATCGCTCATGGCGTTACCCACAATCAACGACTTACCATCGGGTGTGGGGTAGAGATGGTGGGGTTCCTTGCCCACGGTGATGCGCCGCGACTCGGTGCGCGCGGCCTTGTCGATGAGTGACACCGACGCATCACGTGAATTGAGCACATAGACCCAATCGCTTGCCCGCTGCGGCGTGGACGCAGGAGAGATCAAGGGGGAGAAGACCGAGACAGCGGCGGACGCACGCACCGCACTGTGAACGAAACGGCGCCGGACAGGGTTGGTGCAGGACGACATTGCTGTTTTAGAGGGAGTGTGACGAAGACGAGATTGTGCCGCAAACCGCTACACTCGGCAGCGTCATGCTTGATGTTCTCAATGTTACCGCCCCGGTTTTCGCCCTGGTGTTGTGCGGCTACGTCGCCGCCGCACGGTCTATGCTGCCCGCCGGGGCGATCGACGGTATCAACGCCTTTGTTTTCTGGTTCGCGCTACCGGCCATGTTGTTCCGGGTGGCGGGCTTGCGTCCGATCGACGAGTTGTTCGAGCCCCGGCTCGCGGCCGGGATCGCGGTCGCCGGTCTGGTCTCTTTTGCGCTCGCCTACAGTCTGGCCCGCCGAAGCCGCTTTCTTGGCGAGCGCCCGGTATCGGAGGCCGCCTCGTTTGCGCTCGGCGCAGCCCATGGCAACGTCGGCTACCTGGGCATTGCGCTACTCGGGCAGTTGGGCGAGCACCTGCTCCCCATCGTCACCGTGGCCATCATTACCGACAACATCGTCCTGATCGCCCTCACCATCGCCATCCTGGAGATGCAGCGCAACCAGCGCGGCGGCATGCTCGGGTCAATCGGCACCGCGTCGCGAAGCGTCCTGGTTTCGCCGCTCCTCGGGTCAATTCTGCTGGGGTTGGCGTTCTCCGCGGCCGGGTTCAGGCTGCCTCAGTCGATTGATACCTTCACCCGGATGCTGTCCGGAGCGGCCGGTCCGTGTGCGCTGTTTGCCATTGGCGCGGCGCTCGGCAACAAGCCACTTCGGTTCAATCGGGAAATCGGGGTACTGGTCGGGATCAAGCTGATGGTCACGCCTCTGGTGGCGGCGATCATGATGGTGGCGGTGCTGCCGCTTGAGCCCACCCTCGCGGCGGCGGGGGTGGTGTGCGCCGCGCTGCCCGCAGCGAGCAACACCTTCATCATCGCCCAGCGCTACGGCCTGCCCACCGCGTCGGTGAGCGCCGCCATTCTGGGCGGAACCCTGATCGCCGTGGTCACGGTCAGTGCCATCATTTGGGCGACGGGCCTGCGCTAGCTGCCCGGGGATTGGTTCAGCCCGCGCGCCTGAGCGCGTTGTGCATGCTCTGCTGGAGGAGCAGCGCCTCGAAGACGGGCGCGAGCACGGGCGATTGCCGCTCAAGAATGCGGCGGAGACTATCGGCCTCAATGTAGAGGCACACCACCTCGTTCTGCGCCACCGCGCTTGCCGAGCGGATCCCCCCAGGGAGCAGCGCCTGCTCGCCGAAAGATTCGCCGGCCGACACCGTGGCAAACACGGTACCGGTCTTCGCATCGAGCATCTGCACCGTGCCCTTCTGGACCACGTAGAGCTTATCAGCCAGGTCCCCTGCGCTGAACAGCCGGTCACCCGGCTGAAACTGGGCGAGTTCAAAGTCATTCATTCGAGCGACTCCGGCGCTTTGTCGAGACCGAGCGTGCGAACCACGG
>SYIM01000215.1 GCA_005798775.1 Burkholderiales bacterium | reverse complement strand
TTCGGCGGGCGAGCGCTGCATGGCGATCACGGTGGCGGGGGCGGTGGGCGATATCGCCGATCGGCTGGTTGCACGACTGGCCGAGCGGGTGCCTGCGATCAAGGTGGCCGATGGCACCGACCCGAAGGCCGAGATGGGGCCGCTCGTTACGCGCGCTCATGCCGACAAGGTGCTCGGCTATGTCGATTCGGGCATTGCAGAGGGCGCGAAGCTGGTGGTCGATGGTCGGGGCCTGCGCGTGGCTGGCCGCGAGCAGGGCTTCTTCGTGGGCGGTTGCCTGTTTGATCAGGTCACCCCTGGCATGAAGATCTATCGCGAGGAAATATTTGGCCCGGTGCTGTCCATTGTCCGGGTGCCGAGTTTCGAGCAGGCGCTCGCGCTCGTCGACGGCCATGAGTTTGGTAACGGCTGCGCGATCTTCACCCGCGAGGGTGATGCGGCGCGCGAGTTCGCCGCCCGGGTGAAAGTCGGCATGGTGGGTATCAACGTGCCCATTCCTGTTCCGCTTGCGTTCCACTCGTTTGGCGGCTGGAAGGCATCGCTCTTTGGCGATCATCACATGCACGGGCCCGAGGGGGTGCGTTTCTATACCCGTGCGAAAGCGGTCACCCAGCGCTGGCCGGCGGGTATTCGCGCGGGCGCCGAGTTTGTAATGCCCACCATGAAATAAGTCGTCGGCCCGGCGCGCGGGGGGCCCGGAGGCGTCCCTGCCCGGGATGGCGTCCGCACGAGGGAGAAGGCAGTCATGACTTTCACGTTGAAGGACCCGGCGCTCCTGCGCGCCGAGGGCTATATCAATGGCGCGTGGACGGCCGCTGATCGCGGCGCACGCTTTGCGGTCACCAATCCAGCCAGTGGCGCGGAGCTCGCGCGCGTGGCTGACATGGGCGCTGCCGAAACCAGGCGCGCAATCGCTGCAGCCGAGGCGGCACTGCCGGCGTGGCGCGCGCGAACCGCCAAGGATCGCGCGGCGATTCTGCGGCGCTGGTTCGATCTGATTCTCGCCAATACCGAGGATCTGGCGGCGCTCATGACCGCCGAGCAGGGTAAGCCGCTCGCCGAGTCACGCGGCGAGGTCGCCTACGGGGCGTCGTTCATCGAGTGGTTTGCCGAGGAGGGTAAGCGCGCGTATGGCGAGATCATCCCCACCTATGCGGCGGACAGGCGGATCCTGGTCATGCGGCAGGCGATCGGCGTATGCGCAGCCATCACGCCATGGAATTTCCCCATCGCCATGATCACGCGCAAGGTCGCGCCGGCGTTTGCAGCGGGCTGTACCGTGATCGCCAAACCCGCGGAGGCGACGCCTCTCTCGGCGCTTGCGCTCGCGGTGCTGGCCGAGCGCGCGGGCCTGCCGGCTGGGGTGCTCAATGTGGTGACGGGCGATGCGGCGCGGGCGCCTGAGATCGGCCTGGCGCTCTGCCAGAGTCCGGTGGTTCGGAAGGTGTCATTCACGGGTTCGACCGAGGTCGGGCGGATTCTGTTGGCGCAATCGGCCCGCACGGTGAAGAAGCTGTCGCTCGAACTGGGCGGCAATGCTCCCTTCATCGTTTTCGACGATGCGGACCTTGACGCAGCAGTGGAGGGCGCCATCGCCTCGAAGTATCGCAATGCGGGTCAGACTTGCGTGTGCGCGAACCGCCTCTACGTGCAGGACGGCGTTTACGACGAGTTCGCAAAGCGGCTGTCTGCGCGCGTGGCGCAGTTCAAGGTGGGCGCCGGGACGGAGCCGGGTGTCACCATCGGCCCGCTGATCGAGCCCGCGGCTATCGCAAAGGTTGAAGAGCATGTGGCCGACGCGCTGGCCCAGGGCGCGAAGGTTCTCACCGGCGGGCGTCGTCACGCGCTGGGCGGGCTCTTTTATGAGCCCACCATTCTTGCCAACGTCACGCAGTCGATGAAGGTCGCACGTGAGGAGACCTTTGGCCCGGTTGCGCCGCTCTTCCGGTTTCACACCGAAGCTGAGGCAATCGCGATGGCCAACGACACCGAGTTCGGACTCGCGGCGTACTTTTTCTCGCGGGATCTAGGTCGAGTATTTCGCGTCGCCGAAGCGCTTGAGAGTGGCATGGTGTGCGCGAACAGCGGGCTCCTTTCCACCGAGGTGGCGCCCTTTGGCGGGGTCAAGCAGTCGGGCCTTGGGCGCGAAGGGGCAAAGCACGGACTCGACGAATATCTCGAGGTCAAGTATCTGTGCCTCGCGGGTATCAACTGAAACGCGATCGAGTGTACGCGCGGCGCCGTGGGCTGCGCACGCTCAAACATGGCGGAGCCGATGATGAGAGTAAAGGCCGCAGTTTTGCGACAGATGGGGTTGCCGCTTCCCTACGCGCAGAGTCAGCCGATTGCAATTGAAGAGGTGGAGCTTGCGCCGCCCGCCCAGGGTGAGGTGTTGCTGCGCATTCATGCGGCTGGCCTCTGCCACTCCGATCTGTCTGCGATCAACGGTGATCGGCCGTGGCCGATGCCGATCGTGATCGGGCATGAGGCGGCAGCCGAGGTGGTGGAGTTGGGCGAGGGTGTAACCGATCTCGCGATCGGCGACCACGTGGTGCTGATCTTCCGCCCGAGTTGCGGGGCTTGCGCGAGCTGTTCGGTTGGGCGGCCGGCGCTTTGTGGCCCGGGGGGCGAGGCCAATGCGGCGGGCGCGCTGCTGGGTGGCTATCGTCGGCTCGCCTCGGTTAGGGGCGCGGGCATTGATGGGCTTGCCGGGGGCGCGCTCCATCATCACCTGGGTTGTGCGGCGTTTGCCGAGTACGCAACGGTATCGCGTCGCTCGGTGGTTCGTATCGATTCCACGCTGCCGTGGGATGAGGCGGCACTGTTTGGTTGCGCGGTCATTACCGGTGCGGGTGCGGTTTACAACACGGCGCGCATGGAGGCGGGTTCGCGAGTGGCGGTGGTGGGGCTGGGCGGCGTCGGGTTTGCCTCGCTGCTCGCCACGCTCGCAGGCGGTGCCCGGCAGGTTGTCGCGGTCGACATGCTGGAGAGCAAGCTCGAGCTCGCCCGATCGCTGGGCGCAAGCGCATGTGTGAATGCTTCTGATCCGGAGGCCATCGCCAAGGTGCGCGATCTTACGGGTGGTGGTGTTGATTACGCATTCGAGATGGCAGGCAATGTCGCTGCGCTCGAACTCGCTTACCGAATCACCGCGCGCGGCGGCACCACGGTGACGGCAGGGCTCCCCAATCCGGCGGCGCGCTGGTCTTTGCAGGCGGTCTCGCTCATTGCCGAGGAGCGCACGCTCAAGGGGAGCTATGTTGGCTCGTGCGTACCCGTGCGAGATGTGCCCCGGTTTATCGCGATGTACCGGCAGGGGGTGCTGCCGGTCGACCGACTTCTGTCGGAGAGAATCCGTCTCGAGGATATCAACCCGGCGCTGGATCGCCTGGCGCGGGGTGAATCGATCCGCCAGGTCATGATGATGAGCTGATCGCCGATGAGCACTTCGCCTGAAACATTCGATTATGTGATCGTGGGCGCCGGGACGGCGGGCTGCCTGCTCGCCAACCGCTTGTCGGCTGATCCCTCGGTGTCTGTACTGCTGCTCGAGGCGGGCGGGCGGGATGACTACCTGTGGATCCATAGCCCGGTGGGTTATCTCTACTGCATCGGCAACCCCCGAACCGACTGGATGTTCAGTACCGAGGCCGATCCCGGGCTGGGCGGGCGCACGATCCGCTATCCGCGCGGGCGAGTGCTTGGGGGCTGCTCCTCGATCAACG
>SYIM01000022.1 GCA_005798775.1 Burkholderiales bacterium | reverse complement strand
TCGAGGGCGTGATGCGCGCGGAAATCACGCCGAAGAACATTCTCATGATCGGTCCCACGGGTGTGGGGAAGACCGAAATCGCACGTCGCCTTGCGCGCCTGGCGCAAGCTCCGTTCATCAAGGTCGAGGCCACTAAATTCACTGAAGTAGGTTATGTCGGCCGGGATGTTGATACGATCATTCGTGATCTGATCGAGACCGCAGTCAAACAGGTTCGCGAGCGCGCGCTTGCCGACGTACAGGCACGCGCGCTCGATGCGGCCGAGGAGCGCGTGCTCGATGTGCTGATCCCGCCTGCGCGTCCCGCCACCCAGTCTGCGGCCTTCCCGTTTTTTGGCGGCGCCACCGAGTCACCGGCCCCGGCGCCGCCCGCAGCGCCGGAGTCCGCCGCGCGCCAGAAATTCCGTAAGCGCCTTCGTGAGGGCGAACTCGACTCGCTTGAGATCGATATCGAGGTGGCGCTTGCTGCCCCGTCAGTGCTGCCGCTTGGCGCAGGCGCGGGCAACCAGCCAGGGCTCGACGATCTCAGCCAGCAGCTGCAGTCGCTTTTTTCCCAGATGCCGGGTCGCCGCGCCACGCGCAAGATGACCGCGGCCGCGGCCATACGATCCCTCGCGCAGGAAGAGGCGGGGCGGCTGGTGAACGAAGAAGAGATTCGCAGCCGCGCCGTGGAGCTCACGGAACAGAGCGGCATTGTTTTTATCGACGAAATCGACAAGGTTGCCAGCCGCGGAGAGCATCAGGGCGCTGATGTGTCACGCCAGGGCGTGCAGCGCGACCTCCTGCCCTTGATCGAGGGTACCGCCGTCACCACCCGCTATGGCGTGGTTCGCACCGATCACATCCTGTTCATTGCTTCGGGCGCGTTTCACCTGTCGCATCCCTCCGATCTGATCCCCGAGCTGCAGGGACGACTGCCGATCAGGGTCGAAATGCAGGCGCTCACCGCGCAGGATTTCGTCCACATCCTGGGCGATACTGATGCGAGCCTGGTACGTCAGTATCAGGCGCTGCTGGCCACCGAGGGTGTCACGCTTGAGTTCGCATCCGATGGTATCCGGCGTCTTGCTGATATCGCCTTCGAGGTCAACGAGCGCACCGAAAATATCGGTGCCCGCAGGCTTCACACCGTCATGGAGCGGCTGCTTGAAGAGATTTCGTTTAATGCCGACAGCCAAGCAGGCCAGACCCTGCTGATCGATGCCGCGCTGGTGGATGCGAGGCTTTCCGATGTCGCGCGCCGTGACGATCTCGCCCGCTACATTCTCTAGCCTTGCCCCGTCCGACCCGATATTTCCGACCCGCTCCTCGGAGCTCTGACCATGACCGACAAGACCCCGATCGCCCCCGCGCTTCAGGCTGAGATCCTCGCCGAGGCCATGCCCTATATCCGGCGGTTTCACGGCCGAATCCTGGTGATCAAGTACGGCGGTAACGCCATGACCGATCCGCTCCTCAAGCAGAGCTTTGCGCGTGACGTGGTGCTGCTCAAGCTGGTGGGCATGAATCCGGTGCTCGTGCACGGGGGCGGCCCGCAGATCGAGCAGCTCCTTGCCCGCGTGGGCAAGAAAGGCGAATTTATTCAGGGCATGCGGGTGACCGACGCCGAGACCATGGACATCGTCGAGATGGTGCTGGCCGGCCAGGTGAACAAGGAGATCGTCGAACTCATCAATACCGCTGGCGGCCGCGCAGTGGGTCTGACCGGCCAGGATGGTGGCCTTATTCGGGCGCGCAAACTGCGTATGACGCTTCCCGAGCAGCCGGGCGAAGAGGTTGATATCGGCCAGGTGGGAGAGATCGAGAAAATCGATCCTGCGATCGTGCACACCCTCACCGCCAACGGATTCATACCGGTCATCGCCCCGATCGGCTCGGGCGCGGACGGCGAAACCTACAACATCAACGCCGATGTGGTGGCGGGCAAGGTGGCCGAGGTGCTGAAGGCCGAAAAGCTGGTGCTGCTCACCAACACCGCCGGAGTGCTCGACAAATCGGGCAAGCTCCTCACCGGGCTGACCGCAAGGCGCATCGATGAACTCTTCGCCGATGGCACAATTTCCGGCGGCATGCTGCCCAAGATCGCGTCGGCGCTCGATGCGGCCCGCGCGGGCGTCAACGCGGTGCATATCATCGACGGTCGGGTCGACCACTGCCTGCTGCTCGAGATCATGACCGATCACGGCGTGGGAACCATGATCCGCAGTCACTGAGGCCATGCGGGCGCTTCACCGGCCGCTCACCGGGCCCACCGCGCCGCGCCGCGTGGCGCGGGTATGGCTCCTTGATCTTGATGACACGCTGCACGACGCGCAGCCCGCCATCATGCCGCGCATCGATGCGGCCATGACCGATTATGTGGTGCGGCACCTGGGGCTCGCCCGAGAAGAGGCAAGTGCGCTGAGGCTGGACTATTGGAAGCGCTATGGCGCCACGCTCCTGGGCCTGGTGACCCATCACCCGATTGATCCCCATCATTACCTGCGCGAGACACACCGCTTTCCGGACATGCACCGGCTGGTACGCCGGCGCCCCGCGCTTGCGCGGGCGCTTCGCCAACTGCCGGGGCGGCGCATCATCGTCACCAATGGCCCGTGGCACTACGCGCGCGCGGTGGTACGCGCACTGGGCATTGCGGGCAGCATCGAGGGCATCGTGCCGATCGAGGCGATGCGCTTTGCCGGGCGCTTTCAGCCCAAGCCCTCGCGACCGATGATGGGCAGGCTCGTCGCGCGGCTGCGCACGCGGCCGTCCTGCTGCGTGCTGGTGGACGATACGGTGGGTAACCTCGCGGGCGCCCGCGCGGCAGGGCTTCGGACCGTGCTTGCGACTACGCTCAAGGAGGCGCGCAAGCCCGCGTCGACGCGCGCGCGCGCAGGTTCGTCACGGGCCGTGGAGCTTCAAGTACAATCAATTTTGCAGCTTTCGCGTCGCGTGCCGTCGCGCTCCACCCTCTGACATGGATCCCGCCACCGACTCCGACGCCCCCGCAGCGCCCCGCCGATCCCGCCCCAAACCGGGCGAGCGGCGGCTGCAAATTCTGCAGGCGCTTGCCGGCATGCTTCAGGAGCCGGAGGGTGATCGCGTCACCACCGCCGCGCTGGCGGCACGGCTGAAGGTTTCGGAGGCAGCGCTTTACCGGCACTTTGCAAGCAAGGCCCAGATGTTCGAGGGCCTGATCGAGTTCATTGAAGCCACCATCTTCGGGCTCATCAATCAGATCACCACGGCACAGGACGACGGCCAGCGGCAGCTACGCGATATCGTCGCCATGCTGCTCAATTTTTCCGAGCGTAATCCCGGCATGACGCGCGTGCTGATCGGCGATGCGCTGGTCACTGAAGACGACCGGCTGCAGTTGCGCATCAATCAGCTGGTCGATCGCATCGAGGCGTCGCTGCGCCAGTCCTTCCGGCTGGCCGTGGCTCAGAACACGCTTGCCGCTGAAACCGACGCAAGCGCGCGCGCGGCAGTGGTCATTGCATTCGTGCAGGGCAGATGGTTGCGCTTTGCCAAAAGCGGCTTCAGGCGCCAGCCTGCTGAAGGTCTCGGGGATCAGATCGCCACGCTGGTCGCCTGAGACCGCACCGGCGGTCGAGCCTCGACCGTGAAAATCTTCCGATCCCTCGAGCACCCCCGGTTCCGGCACTATTTTTTCGGCCAGACGATTTCGGTCATCGGCTTCTGGCTGCAATCGATTGCGCAGGCCTGGCTGGTCTACCGGCTGACCGACTCGGCCGTCATGCTGGGACTGGTGACCTTCGCGTCCTTCATCCCCATGCTGGTGGCGGCGCCGTTTGCAGGCCTCGTGACCGACCGGGTCGATCGCCGCACCATGGTGCTGGTCACGCAGGTTGCACAGATGCTGCAGGCGTTTGCGCTCGCCGCGCTCACGCTGGGCGGCTGGGTCGAGCCGCATCATGTGGTGTGGCTCGCCCTGGCACAGGGCATTGCAAACACCTTCGACGGTCCGGCGCGGCATTCGCTCCTGCCAGTGATGGTGGGGGGCACGCGCGATTTGCATAACGCAATCGCCCTCAATTCGCTGGTGATGAATCTGGGCCGGTTTGCGGGGCCCGCCATCGCGGGCGTGCTGCTTGTGTGGATGGGCGAGGGTTGGTGCTTTGTGCTGAACGGGGTGAGCTATCTCGCGGTGATCGCCTCGCTCACCCGGCTACCGTCAAATCGAGCGCAGCGCACGACCCAGTCACTCTTCCGGGAATTCTCCGAAGGCTTCGTCTGGGTCTGGACGAACGTGCCCGCGCGGCTGGTCATGATCAACCTGGTACTGGTGTCGTTCTGCGCGCCTAACTATCAGACGATGATGCCGGTGTTTGCGCGCGAGGTGTTTGCAGGCGATGCGCGGCTGCAGGGGCTCCTGGTGAGCTGTGCCGGGGCGGGTGCACTCGCGGGCACGATGATGCTCGCAGCGCGCAGTTCCACCGCAGGGATTGCCCGGGTGATCAACGTCGGATCGCTTGCCGCCGGGATCGGACTCACTGTGTTTTCGCTCAGTCCGTCACTTGCACTTGCGGCCATCGCGCTCATCGCGGTCGGATTCGGCGTGATTGTTACCGGCGCCGGCACCAACACTTTGCTCCAGAGCCTGGTCGAGGAGCGGCTCCGTGGTCGGGTGATCTCCCTCTACATGATGGCGTTTCTGGGCACCATGCCCGTGGGGGGCTTTGTGGTGGGCTGGCTCACCGAGCAGTTTGGGCCGCAGCCCTCGCTCGCCGCGTATGGGTTGGTGAGCATCGCGAGCGCGCTCCTGCTGTGGCGGCGGCAACCGGCGATTGCAGCATCGCTTGCGAGCGGCGCCGGGGGCCCGCGCGACGGCACCGGTCAGGGCGATATCGCGGGCGAGGATCGGGATCGGGGCGGCAATTCGAGCGGTGGCGGCCGCGGTTGAGACGTTCGCCAGACCGGGCGAGGTAGCGTTGCCCCGACGCTTCAGGCGCCCCTGCCCAGATGCGTCGCGCGGGGTCTTGCCAGTGCGCTGTCTGGCCGCGCCTCGGGCCCTGTTCATGCGCCGGACAGGGCGTGCCAGTCGCGCTCGAGCTGCTCGCGAAAACGTGGATCGGCAATCGCGATCATGCGGCTGGCGCGTTCGGCAAACGAAGCGTCGCGCAAATCGGCCACCCCCCACTCGGTAATCACCAGGTCGGCATCGCCCCGCCCGAGGGTGACCTGCCCCCGCGAGGTGCCTGCCACGATGCGGCTCCGCTTGCCGTCCCGCGAGGTGGAGGCGAGCGCCACGATGCCACGACCGCCCTCGGAGAGCCGGGCGGTACGAACAAAATCGCCCAACCCGCCGAGGCCGCCCCGCCAGGCGCGGCCATCGTGTTCGGCGTTGGCCTGACCGGTGACATCAACCTCGAGCGCCGAATTGATCGCGTGAAAGCGATGGAGCGCGGCAAGCGTCGCCGGATGGTGCGTGTAGGCGGCCGGGCGGATGAGGAACCGGGGATTTTCGTGGACGTGGCGGTGGGCGCGCGTTGTGCCGCCCAGTGTGTTGGTAACGGTAAAGCCCTGATCGAGCCCCTTGTACGCATTGGTGACCGCACCGGACTCGATCAGCGCCACGGCGCTGTCGCCGATCAGGCCGCTGTGCAGTCCCAGGCCCCGATGGTTTGCGAGAAGTCGCAGGACGGCGTCCGGGAGCGCGCCGAGACCGATCTGGATCGTGGCGCGGTCGGGTACGACCGACGCAACATGGCCCGCGATGCGGCGCTCGGCTTCCTCTGCTGTCATCGTGGGGGACTGGACGGTTGATGTGGCGGCGCGCACAGCGAAATCGATCCGCAGGGAGGCCGCGTCGGCTTCGGTGCTGGGCGTAAACGGTGCCTGCGGATTGATCTCGGCGATCACGCAGCGCGCGCGTCGCGCCGCGGCGATCACGTAATCGTTGGCCATGCCGAGGCTCAGCCGGCTGCCATCGGCCGACGGTGCGAGCTGCAGCATCACGACATCGGCGCGCAAACGTCCGGTGCTGAAGGAACGTTCGAGCTCGCGATAGGGGGTGGGTGTGACATGGGCAATGGAGCCCGGCTGCGAGGCGAAGCCCTTGGCCGCGCCGCCCATAATGCCGTAGCCGCCGGGCCGAAGTATTGGCGACAGCGGGCGCGCGAAGGTATCGGAGAGCACCGCGCCCAGGAACACGTCCACGGGACCAGGAAGGGAGTCGGCCTCCTCAACCAGCGTACGTGTCAGCGTGAGCGGCTCGGCACCGGCCTGGCCGATGATGATGGCGTCTCCCGCACGAATCAGCGAGGCAAGCGGGGGCAGGGAATCGAGAATGGGCGCAGCTGGCATGAAAGGTGGCTCAAGACAAAGAGGGTTGACGACACAGAAACGGGCGATTGATCCTGTCATGTTCGCGGTCGGGGCGTCAAACCGTCTCACCGCCCCGGCGGTTGTGTGCCGAGGACGCCCGGGGGCGGGGGCGGGGGCGGATCGGGCGACTTGCTGGTTACGCAGACCACGCGTACCTTGCCTGTCATGACCGACCCCGTGCTCCGTCCTGCAGCCCGCGCGTCAGACGGGGCGAGCCGTCTGGCGATCGCGGTGCTGGGGGTCGCGTTTTCGCTCAATTTCGCCGGACGCGGGCTGGTCGAGGCGTTTTCGGCGTTTGTGCTGCCCCTTGAGGAGGCTTTTGGCTGGCCGCGCAGCGCTCTCACCGGCGTGGTCGCCACGCAGATGCTGGTGAGCGGGCTCGCCGCGCCCATTGCGGGCTGGCTCTTCGACCGGTATGGACCCAGGGTGGTCTACTGCAGCGGGCTTGCGCTGTTGGGGATGGCAGGGCTGCTGTCGAGCCGGGCCGAGTCGCTCACGATGATCTATGCCGGTGCCGGCGTGCTGGTGGGCGCCGGTGCGGCTGCGACCGGCATGGTCTGCGCTGCATCGCTGGTTGCCCGCTGGTACCGGGCCCGGTTATCCACCGCCATTGCCGTGGCCTACGCTGGCTCCGGGTTCGGCGTGCTGGTGATGGTCCCGCTGTCCCAGGCCCTGATCGATGCGCTCGGTTGGCGGGGAGCCTGGCTCATCCTGGGCGCTGGCGCGTCTGCGATGGTCCCCGTTTGCGCACTCCTGCCCTGGGCGCGCCTCGCGCGCCCGCCTGTCGATGCGGTGCCGGGACGCCCGTCACCTGCGCCTGTACAGGGGGGCGAGGCTCGAGCGGCGCTGCGCGCGGCCCTCTCAGACCCGGCGTACTGGCATCTGGCCCAGGTGTTTTCCTTTACCGCGCTCGCAGCCTACCTGGTCACCCCGCAGGTCGTAGCGCTCCTGATCGAGGGGGGGCTCGCCCCCCTGATGGCGGCCTCAGCCTATGGCCTCGCTGGGCTGCTCTCCACCTTTGGGATCATTGGCTCGGGCTGGTTTTGTGACCGCATCGGGCATCAGCGTACGGCGCTCCTGTCGTTTTCGTTTACCGCGCTGGGCCTGGGTGGCCTGCTTGCGGTGGCCACCACCGGGTCGCTCGCAGGGCTGGCGGTCTATGTCGCGTGCTTCGGCGTGGCGCAGGGTGCGCGTGGTCCGATCGTGTCGGCGCTCTCGAACCGGATCTTTGCTGGACCCGGTGTTGCCACGATCTACGGCGCGATTTTCGGAATGATGGCGCTGGGTGCTGCGCTGGGGGCCTGGGCTGGCGGGCTGCTGCATGACCTGACCGGAGCCTATTGGCCGGTGGCGCTGGCCTCCGGTTGCGCATTGATGGCCGCCGCGGCGCCTTTCCGGTCAGGGAGCGGGCTGATGCGGCGGGTTCAGGCGCTCGGGCGGCCGAGTTGATGCGCGCCGCAGACCTCGCAATCGGGGTCGCGAGCGAGGCTCACGCTGTCGATCTGCATGGATCGTGAATCGATCAGAAGCAGGCGACCGACTGCAGGGTTGCCAAAGCCGCCCAGAATCTTGAGCGCCTCAGCGGCCTGCATGGTGCCCACCATGCCGGTGAGGGGCGCAAACACGCCCATGACCGCGCAGCGCACCTCCTCCAGGCTGTCGGTCTGGGGAAAGACGCAGTGATAACACGGCGACTCGGCGCGCCGCGGATCGAACACTGACAATTGGCCATCAAAGCGAATGGCAGCCCCTGATACGAGTGGCACCCCGGCGTGCACGCAGCCGCGGTTGACGGCGTGCCGGGTGGCGAAGTTGTCGCTGCAGTCGAGCACAACCTGACTGCGGGAAATTGCAGCGGCCAGTGCGGCGCCGGCGAGCCGTTCGTGAATCGGTTCGACCCGCACATCCGGGTTGAGCGCAGCGATTGTGCGGGCGCCAGACTCGGCCTTGGGCTGCCCGACCGCGTCATCGCGATGGAGGATCTGGCGCTGCAGGTTGCTGAGCTCGACCGTATCGCCATCGGCGATGAGCAGGGTTCCCACGCCAGCCGCTGCCAGATACATGGCTGCCGGCGACCCGAGCCCGCCTGCCCCGACGATCAGCGCCGTGGCGGTCTGCAGCCGCTCCTGGCCTTCAACGCCAATATCCTCCAGCAGGATGTGCCGGCCGTAGCGCAGCAGCTGCCGGTCTTCCATGGTGCGACGCTCGCCTAGCGTGCGGCGCCAGCGGGATTGCCTGCCGCGGGCACGGCAGCCGCGTCGCTGGTTCGCGGCGGTGCCACGGCGACCGGCTGGCCCTTGAGATGATTAAGTGCCTGCTGCAGCTGGTAGTCATCGGCCGCACCGAACTCGACTGGCTTGCGCTCACGCGCCCGGTCGGCCTCACCGGTGGGCCGGGGCGCTCCCGAGGGACGCTCCTGCTCGCGAGAATTCGACAGATGCCGGTTCAGGTCGGCCTCGCGGACACGGAAGTTGGCACTGTCGCCCTCGGGGGATTCTTCGACCAGGAAATCTGGCTCGATGCCACGCGCCTGAATGGAGCGACCATTTGGCGTGAAATAGCGCGCGGTGGTGAGCTTGATGGCGGTTGAGTTGGACAGCGGAAGAATGGACTGCACCGATCCCTTGCCGAAGGTTTGCGTGCCGAGCACCGCTGCGCGCTTGTAGTCCTGCAGGGCGCCTGCAACGATCTCAGAGGCGGAGGCTGATCCGCCGTTCACCAGCACCACCATGGGCACGTTTTTCGCGGCCGATGGCACACGGGCAACAAAGTCTTCCCTGCTGCCGCGCAGGTAGTCCTCAGGGATGGCGCTGTATTTGCGCCGCGCGTCTTCGTTGCGGCCCTCAGTGGTGACCACCGTGACCTTGGCGGGCAGGAACGCGGCCGATACACCCACCGCACCGTGGAGCAGGCCGCCCGGGTCGTTTCGAAGGTCGAGCACCAGACCTTTGCCGATTGCGCCCTGCCGGTCGAGATTTTCAAGGTGGCGTACCAGCGCCTCGACGGTGTGTTCCTGGAATTGCGTGATGCGGACATAGCCGAAGCCCGGCTCGATCACTTTCGAGCGAACCGACTGCACGCGGATCACATCGCGCATGATGGTGACGACGATGGGCCGTACCTCGCCTTTTCTCGAAAGGGTGAGCGTGATCGAGGTCTTAGGCTTGCCCCGCATGAGCTTGACCGCATCGTTGAGCGCCAGCCCCTTGGTGGACTTTTCATCGATACGGATGATGAGGTCGCCCGCCCGTACGCCGGCTCGCGCGGCCGGGGTGTCCTCGATGGGAGAGATCACCTTGATGAAGCCGTCCTCGGTACCGACTTCGATGCCCAGCCCCCCAAACTCGCCCTGAGTACCCACCTGCAGTTCGCGGAACGCATCCGCATCGAGATAGGCTGAGTGCGGATCGAGCCCGGAGATCATGCCGCTGATCGCCTCGGTGATCAGCTTCTTGTCTTCGACCTGTTCGACATAGTTGGCCTTGATGGCGCCAAACACGTCGGAGAACTGGCGTAATTCCTCGAGCGGCAGGACGGCGCGCTGGCTGCGCTGCGCCACCGCCGACAAGCCAACGCTCACCAGGATGCCTGCAAAACCGCCAGCGAGAACGAGACCAAGGGACTTGAGTTTGAACTTCATGGGGGTGCGCGGTGCTGAACCGCAATCTGAATGGGCGAGGGAACGCTTCGGAGTTGACGGGGCGAGTATAAACCTCCACAACAGGCCGCGCCCAGCGTGAGGCTTATCGGGGCGCGCACGGACGTTGCCCGCACGCCGGGGTTTGCAGTCCGGCGTGCGGGGTTGGCTGAACCGGGTCTGACCGGCACGGACCGGCTCAGCCGTGCGACACGGGCGGGCTTACCCTGGCCGCGCGGGTTCAGCCGGGCTTGGCACGCCCCTGGGCGGCGACCGCCGCCATGGCAGCCTCGATCTCCGCGGCATCGCCCAGATAGCGGCGGCCAATGGGTTTGAGCGCGCTGTCGAATTCATAGACCATCGGGCGGGCGGTCGGGATGTTCAGGTTCACGATCTCTTTGTCGGGTACGTTTTCCAGGTATTTGATGAGTGCTCGCAGCGAATTGCCATGTGCGGCGATGACCAGCCGATGTCCGGCTCGGAGCGCTGGGGCGATGGTGCTCTCCCAGAAGGGCGCGACGCGGGCAACGGTGTCCTGCAGGCATTCGGTGCGCGGAAGATCAGCGGCCGCCAGCTCGCGGTAGCGGCGATCGAACTCGGCGCCACGCGGATCGCCTGCGGGCAGCGGATCGGGCGCGATCGCGTAGGCGCGTCGCCAGATCAAAACCTGTTCGTCGCCAAAGCGCGCGGCGGTTTCAGCCTTGTTCAGGCCCTGCAATGCGCCATAGTGCCGCTCATTGAGCCGCCACGATTTCACCACCGGCAACCACAGGCAACCCATTTCATCGAGCACGGTGTGCAGCGTGCGGATGGCGCGCGTGAGCACCGAGGTGTAGGCGATATCAAATTCATACCCCTCGGCCTTTAAAAGCGCGCCGGCGCGCCTCGCCTCGTCAAGCCCATGTGGCGTCAGGTCGGCGTCGGTCCAGCCAGTGACCCGGTTTTCAAGATTCCACTGGCTCTCGCCGTGGCGAAACATGACGATCTGAAAGTTCATGACAGCTCGGTGTAGGGATGCATGGCGGGTTGGACGGCCGATATCTTATAATTTTGGGTTTGGCTCAATGCTGGAATTTAACTTGGCCTTCGTCACCGAAAACATCCTCCTGATCGCGATCGCGTTTGCAGCGGGTGCCATGCTGCTCTGGCCGATGATCATGAAACGCACAGCCGGCGCGTCACTCAATACGCTTGGCGCCACCCGGATGATCAACGACACCCAGGCCATCGTGCTGGATGTGCGGGCCACCGGCGAGTTCGATGCCGGGCATTTGCCCAATGCCCGCAACATCCCGCTCGCAGAACTCGTCCAGCGGGCGGGCGAGCTTCCCGACGGGCGCCCGGTGATTGTTTGCTGCAACACCGGCATGACCTCGGCCAAAGGGGCGGCCGCGCTTCGCAAAGCTGGCCGTCAAGAGGTCTTCAACCTCGATGGCGGCCTGAATGCCTGGCGGCAGGCCGGGCTGCCGGTCGTCAAGAACTGAACACAGGGGACACAGCCCATGGCTGCTCGAATCCAGATGTACACCACGGCTGTCTGCCCCTACTGCGTGCGTGCCGAGCAACTGCTGCGCCAGCGCGGGGTCACGGAAATCGAAAAAATCCGCATCGATCTCGATCCAGCGCGTAAGGACGAGATGATCGCGCGCACTGGCCGGCGTACGGTACCGCAGGTCTTCATCGGTAACCGGCACATTGGCGGCTGTGACGATCTCTATGCCGTGGACCGCGCGGGTGAACTCACACCGCTGCTCGCGGCGGGTTGACCCCGTCTACAGAGGCTCTGCTTCGGCGCCTGCCGAGCGCAACCGGCCTCATCCACCCCGACGGAACCAGTCCGTCACTCACCAGGATCATTCAATGAGCGGACAGGAGCAGGCCCCAGCGTTTTCCATCCAGCGCGTCTATCTGAAAGGCATGTCGCTGGAAATGCCCAATGCACCCGCCATTTTCCTCGAATCCCAACAACCCTCGGTCGAGGTTGCGGTTGACGTGAGTTCGCTTACCATCGCCGAAGGCATTCATGAAACGGCGGTCACAGTAACCCTTACCACCCGCGTTGGCGACAAGGTGGCGTTCCTGATCGAGACCACCCAGGCCGGTATTTTCGAGATTCGTAATGTGCCAGCCGACCAGATGGATGTGCTCGTGAACGTGGTGTGCGCCAATATCGTGTTTCCGTATCTGCGCGCCAACCTGGCCGATGCCATTCAACGCACCGGCTTTCCGCCCATTCACCTTGCCGACCTCGACTTTGGCGCCATCCATCAGCAGCGCCTTGAGCAGCACAGCGCGTCGGCCCCGTCGGGTCTGATCGTTCCCGGGCGCGCGTAAGGCTTGGCTCCGGCGCGCAGGCCGAGCGCGAGCTGCCGTGAGAATTGCGGTCTTCGGTGCCGGCGCATGGGGCACAGCGCTCGCACAGCATGCTGCGCGTCGGCACGCTGTTCTTCTTTGGGCGCGAGATGCCGTGCAGGCCAGCGCGCTGGCAACCGAGCGATGCAACCGCCGCTATCTGCCGGGGGTGGGCTTTGAGCCCGCACTCGAAGTCTCGCCGGATATTGACGCCACCTGCCGCTGGCTGGCGGCCGAGCCATCTCTTGCCGTGGTTGCCACGCCGGTCGCCGGTCTGGCGGCGCTCCTCGATCAGCTGATCACGCGACTGCCCGGCGCCTGCGCGGGCGTAGTCTGGCTCTGCAAAGGACTGGAGGCGGGAACGCTGCGCCTGCCCCACCAGATGGCTGCGGAGCGCCTGGCATCGATTGCCGGCGGAGTGCTGGCGGGGCCCAGCTTTGCCCAGGAGGTGGCGGCCGGGTTGCCAGTTGCGCTGACGGTGGCCGGAGGCGGTATGCGGCTTGCGGAGCAGGCGGTGGCAGCGTTTCACCACGGCGCAGCGCGCATTTACGTCGCCGACGACCCGGTGGGCGTCGAATTGGGCGGCGCGCTCAAAAATGTGATGGCAATCGCAGCGGGTATTGCCGATGGCCTCGAGCTCGGCTTAAACGCGCGCGCGGCACTGATTACCCGCGGCCTGGCGGAAATGACCCGGCTGGGGTTGGCGCTGGGTGGCCGCGCGGAAACGTTTTCAGGGCTCACCGGGCTGGGCGATCTGGCGCTCACCTGTACCGGTCCGCTCTCCCGTAATCGAGCCGTGGGTCTCGCGCTCGCCCGTGGCGAGGCGCTTGCGTCGATCATCGGGGGCCTGGGTCACGTGGCCGAAGGTGTGAGCACTGCACCGGCCGCGCGCGAACTGGCTGAGCGCCACCGGGTGGACATGCCGATTCTGCAAGCGGTCTGCGCGGTACTTGCTGGCCGCGCGCGGGCGCCCGAGGCGGTGCTTGCGCTCTTGTCGCGCGAGCCCCGCAGGGAGGCGAACTGATCGTGGACGGAGGGAACGCTGGGCGGCCTTTCAGGCTGCATGGAATGTCGTGCCCAGTCTGGGCGCAGGAGAAGCAATGAGTGAAAGCGATTCGCGGTTCTCGGTTTGCGTGTTTTGTGGCGCCAGGCCTGGCCTCGATCCCCAGTACGTGCACATTGCCCGCGCGGCGGGCCGCGCAATTGCCGAGCGTGGCTGGCGCATGGTCTATGGAGGCGGACGCATCGGATTGATGGGTGTTGCAGCGGACGCCGCGCTTGCCGCAGGTGGCGAAGTAATCGGCGTGATTCCCGATGGAATGCTGGTGCGCGAGCAGGGGCATCGCTCGCTCACGCGCCTCGAGGTGGTGGCCGATATGGCGATACGAAAAACCCGGATGATTGCGTTGTCAGATGCCTTTCTCACGCTGCCTGGGGGACTTGGCACGCTCGATGAACTGTTTGAGGTGCTGACACTTCGCCAGGTACGGTTCATCAACAAGCCGATTGCGCTGCTCAACCACGGGGGCTATTTCGATCGGCTGCTTGCGACCTGCCAGGGATTTGTCGAGGCAGGGTTTGTCGCGCCCGAAGACCTCGATGCGCTCATGCACGACGGTGAGCTTGACCCGCTGCTGAACCGGCTGGGGGCGCTGCGCGCCTAGCGCGCGCCCGAAAATCCATGTTGCCGCCACGCTTCATAAACCGTGACTGCCACCGCATTGGACAGATTGCGGCTACGGTGACCCGGGCGCATGGGCAGGCGTAGCCTGTGATCCGCTGGGAAAGTATCGAGCGCAGCGGGCGGCAGGCCTGCGGTTTCCGAGCCAAACACCAGATAGTCCCCCGCCTGGAACGCGATATCGTGCGGCGCGCGCGTGCCCCGCGTGGTGAGCGCCCAGGTGCGGCGCGGCTGCTCGCGCTCGAGGAACGCGACCCAGCTTGCATGCACGCGCAGCGTGGCGAACTCGTGGTAGTCGAGGCCGGCCCGGCGCATTCGCGATGAATCGAGCGGAAAGCCCAGCGGCTGCACCAGATGAAGCGTGGCACCAGTGTTGGCGCACAGCCGGATCACGTTGCCGGTGTTGGGCGGAATTTCAGGGTGGACCAGGACAATGTGAAACATCGGGCAAGGCGGTTCGAGCGGCGATGACGCAGATGACAGAGGGCGAGCCCGCGCGAATCAGCGCGTGCGTTGCGGCTGCAAGCGTAGCACCGGTGGTCATGACATCGTCGACGAGGAGCACCGGTTCGTGATGGGGACGTGTGGCGATGAATGCCCGGTCAACATTACTGGCTCTTGCCACGGGCGACAGCCGGGATTGGGGCGGCCCGGCTCTCTGCCGGTGAAGCGCCACGGGGTCGATGGGTAACCCGAGCGCCTGCGCAAGTGGCCGGCCGATGAGGAGCGACTGGTTGTAGCCGCGCTCGGCGAGCCGTTCTTCGGAGAGCGGCACCGCGACCACCCGATGCCGCGGATGCCCGGGGGCCAGGCGCGCGAGCTCGCGCTGGACGAGTGGGGCGAGCGCGGCGGCCAGTGCCGCACCGAGTGCCGGCTGCCGGTTGAATTTGAGCGCACGTATGATGCGGTCAAGCGGTGGGGCGTAGGCACCGAGCACCACGGTGCGCGAGAACGGTGGGGGCTTGGTCTGGCAGCCTTCACACAGCGGGGTCAGGGAGTTGATTGCGCACTGCCCGCAACGACTCACCCCGCTGCCAAGGGCCGTTAGACACGCTTCGCACCAACCCGTCTGACATGCGCCCCGCGGAAGCATCCGCGCGCAGCCGGCGCAGGCACGCGGCAGGAGTACATCGGCGGCGAGCGAGGCGAGTGCAGTAAAGGCGTGCGATCGCGTGGGAGGGGGTTGAAGCATCCCGCAATTGGCGCACGTGCGCCTATACTTCAGCCGCGATGAATGTGACGTCAGGTCTAGACCCAGCGGCTGCGCGCCTTCAGGCGCGCCGGCGCGCCCGTACGCTTGCACCTCATTTTCTGCAGCAGGCGGTTGAGCGGGGCCTCCTTGAAAGGCTTGATCCGATGCGTATTGCGCCGCGCCGCGTGCTGCTCGCCGAGGCGGCGCGCTCCGGGGCACTGCTCGCGCTCGCCCAGCGCTTTGCCGGGGCCGAAGTCATCGCGACCGACCACGATCCCGCCGCCCTCGCGGCGCTGGCAGCCCGCGTGGCGCCGGCGCGTAGCGGGCTTCTCGCGCGATTGGGGATCGTTCGCAGCCGCCCGCTTGCGAACTTCCTGGTCGCCGAGCCCGCGCGGCTACCCTTTGCCGCGGGGTCTGCCGATCTGGTCTGGTCGGTCCTCAACCTTCATGCCGACCCTGAACCCGATCCGCAGATTGCCGAATGGCGGCGCGTTCTCGCGCCTGGCGGGCTGGTTGCCTTCGCCTGCCTTGGGGTCGACACGCTCGCCGAGTTGCGAACACTGGGCGCGCGCATTCAGCGCTTCCCCGACATGCACGACCTGGGCGATGCCCTAGTGCGAAAAGGTTTTGCCGAACCGGTGGTCGACACAGAACGGGTTTCCATCACCTGGCGCGACGGCCGGACGCTGCTTGATGAGGTGCGGCAGTGGGGGGGTAACGCCCTCGCCGATCGTTTCAGGGGGCTTCTCACGCCCAGGCACCGCCAGGAATGGCTACGAGCGCTGGAGGGACTTCGGGGTTCTGACGGATTGATCCGGGTCAGCGTCGAATTGATTTACGGCCATGCCTGGTGCCCGCCGGAGCGGCGCTTACCTGATGGCCTTACACCGATCCGGGTGATTCCCCGGGGTAAACGTTGAGCGCAATTTGCTGCCCCTCTTAACGAGCGCCTATAATTTGCGTCAACACCGGTGGTCTGATCCGAAAAAAGATTCGAGTTTCATGCAGTACGAATGGAAGTATCACGTCCGCAGTCAGCAGCATTTCTGGATGCTGCGTCGCAACTGTGTGCTGTCGCCTTCTCAACTCGCGATCTGGTTCGGATCCCTCTCAGCGGTGTCCCTGGGAATTGCGGCTGCCTTTGCCGTCGTTGGCGCCTGGATGGTGATGCCATTCGCGCTGATCGAGGTGTCGGTTCTGGGCTTGGCCTTCTTTTGCTACGCGCGCCATGCGGGCGACTATGAGCGGATCGAGGCGAGACCGGGTTGGCTGCGGGTTGAGGCAAGTCACGGCGCGAATGTTCGCGTCGAAGAAGTGAGCCCACCCTGGGTGCGCGTCGATTACCGAGGACGATCGAGCGATCCGATCGTCCTCGTTGCAGGGCAACAGAAAATTGCGGTGGGGCGGTTTGTCCCAGACCATCGCAAGCCCGCGCTGGTTGAAGAGTTGCGCGGTGCGCTGTCGCAGGGGTAGGCGGGTGACGGGTTTCCGTGTCTCGAGTTTGGAAGAGAGCAATGGCTGACATATTCAAGAAGGGTGCGCTTCGCGCGGCGGTTGCCGCGCTTGCGTGTATGACAACCTCCGCTGCCTGGGCGGTCAAGGACATGCCCGGCGGGCCGGCGGTCAATCAATGGAATCTGCCCGAACCGGCGAATGCCATCGCGCGCGGGCAGATTTGGCTTCACGAAATGCTGATGTGGGTCTGCGTACTGATTTTTGTCGGTGTGTTCGCAGTCATGTTCTATTCGATCTGGGCGCATCGCAAGTCGCGCGGCGCCAAATCGGCGGATTTTCACGAAAGCACGACGGTTGAAATCGTCTGGACGGTGGTGCCGTTCCTGATCGTGGTGGGTCTGGGTATCGCCGCCACGGGCGAAGTGATTGCCCAGAAGGACACCTCCAACCCCGACCTCACGGTCAAGGTCACAGGCTATCAGTGGAAATGGGGCTATGACTACCTTAAGGGCGAGGGCGAGGGCATTGCCTTGCTGTCCAATCTCGCCACGCCGCGCGAGCAGATCGAGGATCGTAACTACCCCGATGCCCGGGCCAAGCGCGAGGCCAATCCCACTTATCTGATGGAGGTGGATAATCCGCTCGTGGTGCCGGTCGACAAGAAGGTGCGGCTCGTGATCACAGCAAATGATGTGATCCATTCTTATTACGTGCCGCGGCTGGGCATCAAGCAGGACGCGATTCCCGGCTTCATCCGCGACACCTGGTTCAGAGCTGACAAGTCCGGAATCTATCGCGGCGCCTGCACCGAGCTTTGCGGTAAAGATCACGCCTTCATGCCGATTGTGGTCGAGGCGAAGAGCGACGCCGACTATAAAAAGTGGGTCGATGAAAAGAAAAAGGAAATGCTCGCCCGTGCTGATGATCCCAACAAGGAGTGGGCACTCGCCGATCTGTCTGCGCGCGGCGAGAAAGTCTATGCCGCCAACTGCGTGGCCTGCCATCAGCCGAACGGCAAGGGTGTAGCCGGAGCGTTCCCTGCGCTCGAGGGTTCCAAGCTGGTGCTCGGCAAGCGAGATGACCACATCGCCATCATGCTAAACGGCAAGGCCGGCACCGCCATGGCCTCCTTCAAGGGCCTGTCCGATACCGAGCTTGCGGCCGTGATCACGTATTCCCGCAACGCCTGGGGCAACAAGGCTGAAGACAATCTGGTGCAGCCACAGGCCGTCAAGGCGGCGCGAAAGTAACTGCCGACAGGCAGCAAGCTCTTACCGGCAACGATCAAGGATTCAAGCAGGAGTCACACAATGAGCGCAGCGATCGGTCACCACGATGACCATGCCCACGACCACGCCCACGACCATCCCACCGGATGGCGCCGTTGGCTCTATGCCACCAATCACAAGGACATCGGCACGATGTACCTGTGGTTCTCGTTCGCGATGCTGATCGTGGGCGGTCTCAACGCGCTCCTGCTTCGCTCCGAACTGTTCCAGCCGGGCTTGCAGATCGTGAGCCCCGAGTTCTTCAATCAGCTCACCACCATGCACGGCCTCATCATGGTGTTCGGCGCCATCATGCCGGCATTCGTGGGGTTTGCGAACTGGCAGATTCCGCTCATGATCGGCGCCGCCGACATGGCGTTCGCGCGCATGAACAACTTCAGCTTCTGGCTGCTTCCGCCCGCGGCGCTGCTGCTGGTGGGGTCTTACTTTGTACCGGGTGGGGCTACGGCGGCGGGCTGGACTATCTATGCGCCGCTGTCGGTCCAGATGGGCCCCGGCATGGATCTGGCTATTTTCGCGCTCCATATCCTGGGCGCGAGTTCCATCATGGGCTCGATCAATATCGTCACCACCATC
>SYIM01000214.1 GCA_005798775.1 Burkholderiales bacterium | reverse complement strand
TTTGGACGATTGGCACGACACGCGCCAAGACTGGGTCTATCTGCGCGACGTCGCAGTCGTCGAGTCGGACGATCATGCCGCGCTGTGGAGAGCCATCGGCTTTACGCCACAGCTGCAGACTACGAGGGAAGCCGCTGCGATCGTTCTCCGCTTCGCGCGCGAAGCCGCACCCGCGATGGCGGCCTCCGGACCGACGTCGGACTCGATTTCGGCTCCGTCGTTCGTTTGGGAAGTCGATCGCGACGGGTCCGTCGCCTTGCTGTCGTTTTCCGGCGAGGGCGCAACGCTGCCGCAACGGATGGCGTTCGAATGCCGGGGTCCTGCCGCACGCCGGCCGGAAGTCGCCTACATCTTCGGTCTCCCCGTCGCCGTCGAAGACGGCCGCGCCGCCGTTGATTTCGAGGAACTCCGCGCTTGCGCGCGCGACTGGAGCGGGCCCACCTTGGAGACGCTTGACTTTGATGGAGAACGACGAGTCTGGCGGATGGTCGCTCCGGTCGGCGAACGATGAGGGGAAGGTCGCTCGAAGAACTGGCGCGGCTGGCGGAGGAGGCTGCTTCGGACGATTTCGGTCTCCGCCGACTCGCCGCGCAATTGGGACCGTGGGCTCGCTACCTGCTTACCGACAAGGCTTGTGCCAGGCTCTCCGGCATCCGACGGACGCTAAGGGAAGAGCTACGTCTTTTCGATCGGGCGGAAGCGACGGCGTTCCCGATTTTCGTCCTCGACCATCCCGCATGGGGCCGCTCACAGGAGGCCGGCGTGGTGCGGCGGGCCACGACGATCCCCTGCTCGCCCAGCATGTCAGCGATCTGGCTGTCGGAGAGCGGGCGGCGGGCATCTTCGGCGCCGATCAACTGCTTGATCAGCGCGCGGATGGCGGTGCTCGAAGCGGCGCCCCCGGTGTCGGTGGCGACGTGGCTGCCAAAGAAGTACTTAAGCTCTAATGTGCCGTGAGGTGTTAGCATAAACTTCTGTGTGGTGACCCGTGAAATCGTGGACTCGTGCAGATCCAGCGTGTCGGCAATTTCGCGTAAAACCAGTGGGCGCATCGCTACTGCACCGTGTGAGAAAAAGCCGCGCTGGCGTTCCACAATCGCCTGCGAGACCCGCAGGATGGTGTCAAAACGCTGGGCGATATTCTTGATCAGCCAGCGGGCTTCCTGGAGCGGGCCGGCCAGATTGCCCGAAGCGCTGCCGCGATTGCGACGAAGGATGTCGGCGTAAATGTCGTTCACGCGAAGCTTGGGCATCACATCGGGATTGAGGGCTGCGGTCCAGCCAGCCCGCGTTCGGCGAACGATCACGTCGGGTACCACGTAGCCGGCGTCATCCGACCCGAAGCGGGCGCCCGGCCTGGGCTCCAGGCTGCGGATTAGCGCATGCGCCTGCCGAAGGCTGTCTTCGTCGCACTGCAACACCCGCCGCAGGCGAACAAAATCACGCGCTGCGAGCAGCTCCAGGTGGTCGATTAAGATCGCCCGGGCGATCGCCATCACTGCCGGGTCATCATGGTCGGTCTGGGCAAGCTGCAGCAGCAGGCATTCCCGCAGATTACGCGCGGCAACACCCGGCGGGTCAAAGCTTTGCAGGAGCCTGAGCGCAGCCGCCACTTCGTCCGAATCGATCTCGAGCTCGGCGGGCAGCGCCTCGCAGAATTCATCCAGGCTGGTGTTGAGCATGCCGTCGCGATCGAGTTCGTCGATCAGGAGCTCGATCAGCGCGCGGTCGCGGCGCTCGAGGCGGGTGGCGGCGAGTTGCTCGCGAAGGTGCTCAACCAGCGAGACGCCGGCGCCCGCCAGTTGCGGGTACTCACGCTCATCGTCGTCGTCGTTCTGAGAGCGCGAGCCGCTGTCGTGCCCCCAGTCGGCAGGTGCTTCGTCGCCATCCGGGTTACTGCTCCCCGAGTCGGTGTCAGCCTCCCGATCGCCCTCGTCGTTGCGCTGGGTGGTTTCGGCCGGCGTGCCGCCCAAGTCAGCGAGTCCCTGCGGCAGCGGTGGGTCAAGCGAGCCGTTTACCGAGATGCTCACGCACTCGCCGAGCGGATCGTCATCGCGTTCCAGCAGCGGATTCTCGGCCAGCATCTGCTCGATTTCCTGATTCAGCTCAAGCGTGGAGAGCTGCAGCAGCCGGATGGACTGCTGCAGCTGCGGGGTGAGGGCAAGCTGCTGACTGAGCTTGAACTGGAGGGCGGTTTTCATCAGGGCCTGGTTTTGCGCGGCCCACCTGTGGCCGCGCTACATCGAAAAATGTTCACCGAGGTAATAGCGCCGCACGTCGTCATTTTCAACGACTTCGTCGGGTCGACCGAAAGCAAGAACGGTACCATCCCGAATGATATAAGCCCTGTCGCAGATGCCAAGCGTTTCTCGAACGTTGTGGTCTGTGATCAACACTCCGATGCCACGGTCCTTGAGAAAACGAACGATGCGCTGGATCTCGAGGACCGCAATCGGGTCGACGCCGGCAAATGGCTCGTCCAGCAAAATGAACCGCGGGGAATTCGCCAATGCCCTGGCGATTTCCACCCGGCGGCGCTCGCCTCCCGAGAGAGACATCGCGGGGTTGGAACGAATATGGTCGATCTGCAGTTCATTAATCAGGCGGTCGAGCCGCTCACGGAGCTTGGCTTTTTCGAGCGGTGCGCCGGTGGCATCGCGCTGCAGCTCGAGCACCGCGGTGATATTCTCCTCTACGGTGAGCTTGCGGAACACCGACGCTTCCTGCGGCAGGTAAGCAAGCCCCAGGCGGGCCCGGCGATGGATTGGGAGCCGCCCGATTGGCTGGTCATCCAGCGTGATGCTGCCACCGTCGCATGGCACCAGGCCCACGATCAAGTAGAAACAGGTGGTCTTGCCAGCCCCGTTGGGCCCCAGCAGTCCCACCACCTGACCGCTTGCGACCTCGAGCGAGACATCGCGCACCACCTTGCGCCCGTGATAGGTCTTCATCAGCTGGGTGGCGATGAGCCGGCTGCCGGCAGGCGCTGTGCTCACCGTGCGGCTCAGCGTCTGGGCAGCGTGCTGCCGAGCGACTCGGCCGGGCGCAGCGGGGCGGGAGGCGTGCCAGGTGCGCCGCCGGTTGCGGGTCGCGCTCCGGGGGTAGGCGACCCGGCGCCCGACGCGGGTGGTGGTGTGCTCCCGCCCGCTTCCGGGCTGCCGGTGCGTCGTGGCTGGATCACCATGCGGACGCGGTCGCTGCCGAGCGCACCCGGGGCGCGGCCCTCGACGGTGTAAAACTCGGCGCTGCTCTGATAAACGATCCGCGCGCCATGCACCTCGTCTTGAACCTGCTCGCGCTCGAGACGGCGCAGCGAGGCCTGACTGGTGAGCGTGACCGTCTCGGCCTTGCCGTCGTAGTCAATCACCAGGCCATAGCCCTCGACGAACTCCTCAAGAGCCTCGCGCTTCTGCCTGAAACTCGCGGGCTGTCCATCGGCGCGGCCGTACTGAAATCCCTCGGTGTCTTCCCGCACGACCATCCGGTCGGCGCGGATCACGATGGTGCCTTTGGTGAGGATCACGCGACCGATAAATGTGCTGACGCGACGCGCATCGTCGTACTCCATCCGGTCAGACTCGATCTGGACCGGCTTATCGCGATCAGCTTTTTCGGCGTGCGCGGTCTGAAAGAGCGAGATCAGAGCGGCCGCGAACGGCACACCCGCTTTGCGCAGCCACGCTCCCCGTCCGACCGGGACGTGGCGCATGATGACTGCTCGAAGGCGAATAAGAAGTTGGTGCACGCGTTGACAGGGCTCAGGGGTTGCGTCGCTCTGACACCCAGACGCCCCGGGCCTCAGAATCGACGCGTAGCGTTCGGGCGCGATTATTGAATTCCATACCGGTACCGGTCAAGGTTGACTGGCCACGCGTGACCACCACCGGACGATCGGTGATCGCAACCTCGCGGTCGGAAAACACCCGGGCGAATTCAGTGCGGATCTGCATCGGGGGGTCGATGGCGGTTCCGGGCCGGTCGAGCTGCACCGCGCCATCAAGAATCGTTTCCTGGCTTTCGCGCACCGACTGTCCGCGAAGTGCGGTAACCGTCACGCGTGGCTGCGCGGGGTCAAGCGACACCATGGTCGGTCGGGTGTAGCGGGTGGTGTCGGAGCGACGGAAGTGCTCCATGCGATCGGCGCTCATCCGGAAAGCGGGCTCGCCCTGGTCGTTCAGGCGCAGCAGCAACACATTCTCGCCAAAGGCATCGGCGATGTCGGTAGTCTCCTGCACCAGACGGGGCATCACAAAGTGCTGGGCGATCTCGGCCAGATAGTAGGAGCCCGCTGCGAGCGTGAGTAAAATTCCGATCGACACTGTGGCCGCCAACCGGTCGTAAAAGCGTGGATTCATGCCGGGCGGGGCGGGGGGGGGTTGATTCGCAAGGCCAGTGCAGCCTCGAGCGTACCGCGGCTGTCCAGAATGAATTCGGCCAGATCACGAATCGCCCCGGCGCCGCCCGGGCGGGTTGACACCCAGTGCGCGCGGGCGCGAACCGCCGGTTCGGCATCGGCCACCGCGGCAGCGAATCCGGCCGCCATCATCGCGGGGAGGTCGGTCCAGTCATCGCCTGCAAAGCCCACCTGGCTGTGCGCGAGATTCAGCTCCACGCAGAGCGAATCAAGCGCTGCGAGCTTATCGCGAACGCCCTGGATCACCAGGGGGATGCCGAGCTCGGCTGCGCGCTGCTCGACGATGGCGGAGCGGCGCGCCGTGATGATGGCGAGCCGGAGTCCTGCTTCGCGGAGCAGGGTGAGGCCAAAACCGTCGCGGACGCTGAACGCCTTCATTGCTTCGCCCTGCGGGCCGATATAGATCCGGCCGTCGGTGAGCGTGCCGTCCACATCAAGCGCAAGCGCCTGAATGGCAGCCGCTCGGGCCCGGCTATCTGGCAGGGTCGTGATCATTAAAAAACCTTGGCCGACAACAGGTCGTGAATATGGATTGCGCCCACCATACGATGATCAGTGTCGGTCACCGGCAGCGCACTGATGCGCCGCTCGTCCATCAGGCGCACGGCTTCAGCGGCAAGCGCCTGCGGGCCGATGGTGACCGCGCCCGGTGTCATCGCGTCGTCGATCCGCATGGACTGGATATCGGCGCCGCGCTCGAGCACCCGGCGCAGATCGCCGTCGGTGAAGACGCCCACCAGCGTGCCATCGGCGCGTTCGACTGCAGTCATGCCCATGCGCTTGCGGGTGACCTCAAGGATAGCCTCGGTAAGCCGTGCGCCGAGCTGTACCCTTGGCAGGGCTGAATCACGGCGCATCACGTCGTCGACCAGCGTGAGGAGCTTTCGGCCCAGGGTGCCACCCGGATGCGAGCGGGCAAAGTCATCGGGTCCGAAGCCGCGCGCATCGAGAAGCGCAACGGCAAGGGCATCGCCCAGCGCAAGCGCCGCCGTGGTGCTGGCAGTGGGTGCGAGATTGAGGGGACAGGCCTCGCGATCCACCGCGGCATCGAGATGCACATCAGCGAGCCTCGCGAGTGGCGAATCGACGCGCCCTGTGATGGCGATCAACCGGGTGCCCTGTCGGCGCGCGATCGGCATGATGCGGGCGAGCTCTTCGGTAGACCCGGAGTTTGAAACTGCCACCAGCACATCGTCTTGCGTGACCATGCCGAGATCGCCGTGGCTGGCCTCCGCGGGATGAAGGAAAAACGCCGGCGTACCAGTTGAGGCAAGGGTTGCGGCGATTTTTCGAGCCACATGGCCGGACTTGCCGATACCGCTCACCACAACCCGGCCGTGACACGCGAGAATCATCTGGCACGCCTCGACAAAAGGCGCGCCGATTCTCTGCGACAGCGCATCGACCGCCTCGGCCTCAATGCGAAGCACTTCGACCGCGCGCAGGATCAGGCGATCGGCGCTGGCTACAATGGATCGGGAATTCACGCTTCCGAGTATATGCTCTCCGGTCTCGAACTTACCCTGATCCTGCTCGCCGCGGCCACGCTCATCGTGGTGCCGCTGCGTCGTTTCGGTGTGCCGCCGCTCATTGCCTACCTTGCGGTCGGGATCCTGATCGGCCCGCATGCGGCGGGGCTCGCCGAGGGCGAAGGCACGCTGCATGCGGCGGCCGAGTTGGGGGTCGTGTTTCTCATGTTCTCGCTCGGACTTGAGTTCAATTTCGCCAAGCTCAAGGCCATGCGCGGCTTTGTGTTCGGGCTTGGCGGCGCCCAGGTCGGGTTGACGGCGTTTGTGCTGATGGCGCTTCTCTTGTTGCTGCCATCGGTCTGGGTGCAGTGGTTGCTGCCCGGGCTCGATTGGCGGGTTGCACTGGTGGTGGCCTCGGCCATAGCGATGTCCTCCACCGCGCTGGTCACCAAGTTTCTGGTGGATCGGCGCGAGCTTGAAACCGAGCACGGCCGGCGGGTGTTCAGCGTGCTTTTGTTTCAGGATCTGGCGGTAATTCCGCTGCTGGTGGTGATCCCCGCGCTGTCGCAGGGCACTGACGGGCTGGCTGCTGCGCTGGCGCTTGCCGCTCTCAAGGCGGCGATTCTGCTGGTGCTTCTGCTCCGGTTCGGCCCCCGGGTGATGCGCGGCTGGTTTGGTGCGGTGGTTCGAAGCCGGTCCCATGAGCTGTTCACGCTCAATGTGCTGCTTGCCACGCTGTTTTTTGCCTGGCTCACGCGACAGTCGGGACTGTCGATGGAGCTTGGCGCCTTTGTTGCCGGCATGCTGATTGCCGAGACCGAATTTCGTTACCAGGTCGAAGAAGACATCAAGCCCTTTCGGGACGTGCTGCTCGGCCTCTTTTTTGTCACCATCGGCGCGAGGCTCGATTCTCAGGCGCTGGTCATACACTGGCAGCAGGTGCTTGTCATGCTGCTGGGACTGCTTGTGCTGAAGGCCGCCATCGTGGTGGTGCTGGTCCGGGCGTTCGGGGCCACGGCGGGGGTGGCGATTCGCAGCGGGCTCTGGCTTGCGCAAACCGGCGAGTTTGCTTTTGTGCTGCTTGCCCAGGCCTCGAAAGGTGGCCTGTTCGATAATGCGGCGATGCAGCCGCTTCTTGCTGCGATCCTGCTGTCACTGCTTGCGAGCCCGCTCCTCATCTCGCAGGCCAACCGGATCGCGCTCCGTGCATCGAGCGAGGAGTGGCTTCTCCGTTCGCTTGAGGTCCAACGCGTGGCAAGCCGCAGCGTAGGTCGGTACGATCATGTGATCGTCTGCGGCTTCGGACGCTGCGGGCAAAGCCTGGCGCACGTACTCGAGGCTGAGCAGGTGCCCTACGTCGCCCTCGATACCGATCCCGACCGCGTGCGTGAGGCGGCCGAGGCGGGCGAGTCGGTGGTTTACGGTGACGCAAGCCGACCGGCGCTGCTCCAGGCGGCCGGCATTCATCGTGCCCGTGCGCTCGCCATTACCTTTGATGATTTGCCGCAGGCGTTGAAGCTTCTCAACACCATCCGGCAGCTCGCCCCCCAACTGCCAGTGATTGCCCGTACCGCCAACGAGGCCGACATAATGCGCCTGCGGGATGCCGGAGCTACCGAGGTGGTTCCCGAAATTACCGAAGGCAGCCTGATGATTGCCTCCCACGCGATGGCGCTCGCTGGCGTGCCGATGGCGCGCGTTCGGCGTCGCATGCGTGCGGTTCGGGAGGGGCGCTACGCCCTCCTGCAGGGGTTCTTTCATGGCGCCGACGACCGTGAAACCGATGAGGTGGAGTCGGACCACCTGCATTTGCATGCAGTGCCCGTGCTTGCGAAGACGCTGGCGGCCGGAAGCCTGCTCGGGTCGCTGCTCGAGGAAGGGGTTCGAGCCACAGCGGTGGTTCGAGCGCGCACACGCACGCTTGATCCGCCTCTTTCGCTGTCGCTCGAGGCGGGCGATGTGGTGGTGCTGTCGGGCCGACGGGACCGCATTGCAGCCACCGAAGCTAAGATGAACGAGCAGCCTTCCGCCTGAACCGGGCGGGACCCGCGTTGAATCCCCTTATCCAGGGTTCCGTTCCCCTGGCGCGATACAATATTGGGTTTACCTACAGGTACCGCTCCCACCGTGTCTGATACCGAGCTTCTGCGGCTCGACAATGTTCGCTTCGGTTACCGCGATCGTCCGATCCTGCACGACGTCAGTCTCTCTGTACGCCGTGGCAGCATCGTCGCGCTTGTCGGTGGATCGGGTTCCGGTAAAACCACGATTCTTCGCCTGATCGGGGGGCTGTTGCGCGCGCGGGAGGGGCGGGTCCGGTTCGAGGGACATCAGATCGGGCAGCTCGATCGCGATGGGCTCTACGCTGTGCGTCGCCGAATGGGCATGCTCTATCAGTTCGGCGCGCTTTTCACCGATCTGTCGGTGTTTGACAATGTCGCCTTTCCCCTCCGGGAACACACGCCCCTTTCCGAGGAAATGATCCGCGATCTGGTGCTTCTCAAGCTGAACGCGGTGGGGCTGCGAGGCGTGTCCCATTACCGCACCGGTCAGCTGTCTGGCGGAATGGCGCGCCGGGTGGCGCTTGCGCGCGCGATTGCGCTTGACCCGCCGCTCATCATGTACGACGAGCCCTTTGCTGGTCTTGACCCGATTTCGCTCTCAACGGTGGCGCAACTCATCCGGCGGCTCACGGATTCCCTCGGTTGTGCCTCCATTGTGGTGTCTCATGACATCAAGGACACCTTCGCCATCGCCGATTATGTGTACCTGCTTGCGCAGGGTCGTATCGCGGCCCACGGCGTACCGCAAGCCATGCGCGATTCCGATGATTCGAACGTACGGCAGTTTCTTGATGGGGACATTGATGGACCGGTGGCGTTTCACCACGCCACCCGGCGAACGCTCGCAGAAGATCTGGGGCTGCCGTCATGAATCCCGCCGGCGCTGTTTCCCGCGCATTCACATGGATGGGCGAGCGAGTGATGGCCACGGGCAAGGCCACCCGTTTCTTTTTTCGGCTGTCGTTCCTATCCCTCGAATCGCTGCGCCGCCCGCGGTTGATCATCGACCAGATCCACTTCATCGGCAATTACTCGCTCTCCATCATTCTTGTATCGGGCCTACTCATCGGCTTTGTCCTGGGATTACAGGGCTATTACACGCTCAGGCGCTACGGCTCGGAAGAGGCGCTCGGACTGCTGGTCACGCTCTCTCTCGTACGCGAACTCGGGCCGGTGGTCACGGCACTCCTGTTTGCCGGCCGCGCCGGGACGTCGCTCACGGCTGAGGTGGGTCTGATGAAGGCGGGCGAGCAGATCGATGCTATGGAAATGATGGCGGTCGACCCGGTTGCGCGCGTACTCGCCCCGCGCTATCTCGCGGCCGTGATCTGCATGCCGCTTCTCGCCGCGCTCTTTTCTGCGTTGGGGGTGCTCGGGGGCTATCTGGTGGGTGTGGAGATGATCGGGGTCGACGCGGGAGCCTTTTGGTCGCAGATGCAGGGCGGGGTCGACTGGCTGCGCGATGTCGGCAATGGCGTGGTGAAGAGCGTGGCATTCGGGTTCACGGTGGCGTTTGTTGCGCTCTACGTGGGCTACCAGGCCGAGGCTACCCCCGAGGGCGTGTCGCGCGCCACTACTACCACAGTCGTGGTGGCCTCACTTGCCATTCTCGCGCTCGACTTCATCCTGACAGCGCTCATGTTCAGCTAGGTCGTTCCGTTCGAAACGGGAGAGAAAGTCAATGAATCGCAAAGGTGTCGATGTACTGGTAGGGCTCTTTGTGCTGCTCGGGTTCGGGGCGCTGGTGTTTCTGGCGCTGCGCGCGGGCAACATGAGCAGCAGCCTCGGCCCGGGCGAGACCTACCAGGTGGTGGCCAAGTTTGACAATATCGGCGGCCTGAAGCCGCGAGCGGCGGTGCGCAGCGCCGGTGTCGTGGTGGGTCGGGTGGTATCGGTGGGGCTCGACGGCCAGACCTTTCAGGCGGTGGTGCGGCTGGAGCTCGATCAGCGCTACAAATTTCCCAAGGACACCTCCGCCAAGATTCTCACGGCGGGGCTGCTCGGTGAGCAGTACATCGGGCTCGAACCCGGCGGCGAGTCGGCGCTGCTCGCGCCGGGCGGAACGCTCATGCTCACCCAGTCAGCGGTGGTACTCGAAAACATCATTGGCCAGTTTCTTTACAAGAGCGCGGCCGAGGGCGAGAAGAAGTGATGATCCAAACATGGTTCCATTGTCTTGCGCGCCGCCTGACCGGTTGTGTGGCAGCGCTGCTGTTCGCGCTCTCGCTACCGGCTCAGGCTCAGCCAGACTCTCCGGTCGACCCGCTTGAGGCAATGAATCGCGTGGTCTTCGGATTCAACGAAGCGATTGATCGTGCGGTTCTGAAACCCTTGGCGCAGGTCTATGTCGATGCGGTTCCCGAAACCCCGCGCCGCCTGTTCCGGAATTTCGTGAGCAACCTCCTTGAGCCCTGGAACGCGGTGAACAACCTGTTGCAGGGCAAGCCCGCTGCGGCAGCCTCGGACGTGGCGCGTTTCGCATTCAACACGCTCACCACGCTAGGCCTCGACGATCCGGCCACCGAGCTGGGTCTGACGCGTAGCAACGAAGATCTTGGCCAGACGCTCGGTGTGTGGGGCTTTGGCGCAGGCCCCTACCTGGTGTTGCCGTTTCTCGGCCCGTCCAGCTTGCGCGACGGTATTGGCCGAATCGGCGACATCGGATTCGATCCGTCGCGCAAGATCTCCGATGGTCCGGAGTTTGCTGCGTTCACGGCCATGCGCTTTGTCGAGCAGCGCGCCACGCTCCTCCTCATGGAGCGGTTGATTGAAGGCGCGGCGCTCGACCGTTACTCGTTCATTCGCAACGCCTATCTGCAGCGCCGGCAGAATCTGGTCTACGACGGCAATCCCCCCGAGCCCAAGGAGTGATCGTCATGAGCTCTGCGCTTTATCTGTCTTTACGGCAGCGCGCGGCGGCCTGCGCGAGCGCGATGCTGCTTTCAGCGGCGATCGTGCCCGGTGCGTTATCCGCCGGGGCGCTCTGCGTGCTGGCGTCCTCCGCTTCGGCTCAGACACCGCCCGACCGCTTTGTCGAGTCGATCAGCAACGACGTGCTCAACCGTATCCGGTCTGACAAGTCTGTACAGTCGGGTGACTTTCAACAGGTCTCGAAATTCGTCGACTCGGCGGTGATGCCGCACGTGAATTTCGAGCGTATGACCGCACTGTCGGTCGGTCGCGCCTGGCGCCAGGCGAGCGCTGACCAGCAAAAGGCGCTGGTTGCCGAGTACCGCACGCTGTTGCTGCGCACCTATTCAGGCGCGCTCTCGCAGGTGGGCGACAAGCAGGTGAAGGTGCGTCCGTTCCGCGGTGATGCAGGCGCCGACGAGGTGATCGTTCGCAGCGAAATCCTGGGCGGACGCGGCGATCCCATCCAGATCGACTACCGTCTGGAGAAATCAGGAGCGGCCTGGAAGATCTATGACGTCAATGTGCTCGGGATCTGGATCGTTCAGACGTATCGCGACCAGTTCGCCCAGGAGGTCAGCGCACGGGGAATCGATGGGCTGATCCGTAGCCTGTCCGACAAGAACCGGCAATTCGAGGCCGCCCCGCGCGGCTGAATTCTTTGAAACCTCGTCCCTGGTATCAGCTTTGAACGCCGCCTCCCCATTCAGTTTTCCGCAGCGCCTGACCCATGCCGAGGCAATGGGCGTGCTGTCGGAATTGAACGCGGCGCTGCAGGGTGGCGTTCAGCGCGTGGATCTTTCCGCGCTGACCGAGTTTGATTCGTCAGCGCTTTCTGTGCTGCTCGCGGCACGCCGCGGCCGTCGCGACGGCGCGCAACTCCACTGTGTGAACGCACCCGACAAGCTTCGGAAACTTGCGATGCTGTACGGGGTTGAGCCCCTGATCTTCGATGAAGCGTAAGTCGCCACGTCTTGCCCATCTCCGGTGCCTCGTTAAATGAAGCCCGCCATCGACATCCGCGAGGTGGTCAAGCGCTATGATCGTTTCGAAGCGCTGCGCAGCGTATCGCTCACGATTGGGGAGGGCGAGTTCTTTGGCCTCCTCGGACCCAACGGCGCGGGAAAGACCTCGCTGATTTCGATCATTGCAGGCCTTTCGCGCGCCAGCGAGGGTGCCTGCGAGGTGATGGGCTACGACGTGGTCGCCGATTTCAGGCAAGCGCGGCGAATGTTGGGCGTCGTTCCCCAGGAGCTGGTGTTTGATCCGTTTTTCACCGTGCGTGAAACGCTCAGGCTGACTGCCGGCTACTACGGGGTCCGGGGCGCTGACCCCTGGATCGCAGAGGTGCTGGAGCGGCTGGGGCTCTCGGACAAGGCCGATTCCAACATGCGGGCGCTTTCTGGCGGGATGAAGCGACGGGTGCTGGTCGCGCAGGCCTTGGTGCACCGACCACCGGTCATTGTGCTCGATGAACCCACGGCTGGTGTCGATGTGGAACTGCGGCGAACCCTCTGGGAATTCATTGGGCAATTGAACCGCGCTGGCCACACCATCGTTCTCACCACGCATTACCTGGAAGAGGCGCAGGAACTCTGCGGCAGGATCGCGATGCTCAAGGCTGGCCGTATCGTGGCGCTTGCGCCTACATCGGACTTGCTGCGCGATTTTTCCGGCGGGCGCCTGACGCTCCGGCTGTCCTGTGCGCCGCTGCCCGCTGGGCTTCAACAGCTCCGTGTGGCTGCGGCTGCCGATTCAACCGTGGCAGGTGTCGAACGCGTTCAGCTGAGATTGGAACGCTACGAGTCGCTTGAACCGGTGCTTGCGGCGCTTCGCGAGGCAGGTTGTCGCATTGAAGAGATGGAACTTGCGCATACCGACCTCGAAGAGGTGTTTGTCCGGGTGATGCAGCAGGAGTACGGCACGGATGCCCGCGCCCTGGGAGGCAGCCAGTGAGCACGAGCGGATTTCCCACCCTGCTCCACAAGGAGACTTTGCGGTTTGTCAAGGTGAGCGTGCAGACGGTTGCAGCGCCGGTATTGACCGCGCTCCTCTATCTGCTCATCTTTTCGCAGGCGCTTGGCGAGCGGGTGAAGATCTTTGGTACGGTCGACTATGTATCGTTCCTGGTGCCGGGTCTGGTGATGATGTCCGTTTTGCAGAACGCTTTTGCCAACTCGTCGTCCTCGCTGATCCAGAGCAAGATCACCGGCAACATTGTTTTTATTCTGCTGCCACCGCTCACCCATTGGGAAATGTTCGGAGCCTATGTGCTGGCTTCGATGTTTCGGGGGCTGGCGGTGGGTCTGGGCGTGTTTTTGTGCACCTTCTGGATTGCCGAACTGCGCTTTGCGCAGCCGCTCTGGATCCTCGCCTTCGCGCTCGCCGGCAGTGCCATCCTCGGTACAATGGGGGTCATTGGCGGGGTCTGGGCCGATAAATTCGACCAGATAGCGGCTTTCCAGAATTTCATCATCATGCCGCTTACATTCCTCGCCGGGGTGTTCTACTCGGCCGAATCTTTGCCGCCGTTCTGGCGGATGCTGTCGCACTTCAATCCCTTTTTTTACATGGTTGACGGCTTCCGGCACGGCTTTTTTGGTGTCTCCGATGTTTCGCCCGTGCTGAGCTTTGCGGTGGTCTCGGTGTTTTTTGTGCTGGTCTCGGCCGTTGCGCTGCGCATGCTCGCAAACGGCTACAAACTCAGACTGTGAGGTTGCTTTGCCTACTCCCGATGATGTCAGGCGTTACATCGCCGCGGGCCTTGAGTGCTCAGTGCTTGAGGTAAGCGGTGACGGTCAGCACTTCGAGGCGTTGATCGTGTCATCGCTCTTCGAAGGTAAACGCCTGGTGCAGCGCCATCAGATTGTTTATCGAGCGCTCGGCGATCGCATGCGCGAGGAAGTCCACGCGCTCTCCATGCGCACGCTCACCCCCGCCGAGCATGCCGCCCAACCGGGCGGCGCGGCCTGATGCCAGTGCGCGCCGCTTCCTCGCATCGGTGGCCGTAAGCAGACGATGGACAAACTGCGAATCGTCGGCGGTCGCGCGCTGGCAGGCGAGATTCAGGTGTCGGGCGCCAAGAACGCGGCGCTGGCGATTCTGTGCGCCTCGCTACTCGCCGCCGACACGCTTGAGCTCTCTCGGGTGCCGGTGCTGCAGGACGTTCGCACCATGCTTCGACTGCTCCGCCAGCTCGGTGTGCGCGACACCCGCGAGGGTGGGGCATTGCTGCTCGATGCGCGCGCGCTCACCTCCCACGAGGCGCCATATGATCTGGTAAAGACCATGCGCGCCTCCATCCTGGTGCTGGGGCAGCTGCTAGCGCGCCTTGGT
>SYIM01000213.1 GCA_005798775.1 Burkholderiales bacterium | reverse complement strand
CTCGAGACGGCCGCGCAGGCAGCGGCCACCGTCAGCGCATCGCGATGCAGTCGCCGTGCATGTTGCGGCAGGCGGCGCGTCTTGCCAAACTCACCGACACCTGGCTGAAATCGGACCAGATCCTCAATTCGTCCAGCCCTCCATCCATCGAGGCGATCGACTGCCGAGCCTGGCTTGCGCAGGCGGTTGCGACGCAGCCGGATGGCTATGACGGGCATCAGATCAGCTGGGAGGTTGCTCATGATGCGGCAACCCTATGGGCCGATCGGGGTCTGCTCGAGATCGTGCTCACGAATCTGCTCAGCAACGCCTGCCGATATTCGCCGGCCCAATCACCCATCGTCATTCGAATCCACTCACAGCGCAATGAGTCTGGCGCCACCCTCGCCGGACTTTCGGTACAGGATCGCGGCGAGGGCATCGAGCCGGTGTTGCATGATCGGGTCTTCGATCGCTATTTCCGCGTACGGCCCGAGGGCGAGGTGAGCGGCATCGGTTTGGGCCTGAATTTCGTGCGCCACATCGCCGAGCAGCACCACGGGCATGTCGAGCTTAAAAGCGAGCCCGGCCGTGGCAGCACATTCACGGTCTGGTTCCCCGACCGGATTCCGCCGGGGCGCGCATGAGCTCACCGCTCGCTCCTCAGGCAGACCCCACGCAGGCCAAACGCGCCAGCGTGCTGGTGATCGAAGATGAGCCCGATCTGCGGGAGGCCATCGTGGCTTATCTGTCGCTTGAGGCGAACGATGCCACGGGCGTCGGCACGCTAGCCGAAGCGGACGCCTGGCGGGCAGACCATGACTTCGACATCGTGGTCCTCGATCTCGGCCTGCCCGACGGCAACGGCGTGCGCTGGCTTGGAGCGGCTCCCCCGCTCGGTCTGCGTGGCGTGATCATGCTTACGGCCCGCGGCGCACCCGCCCAGCGCGTGACCGGTCTGCGTGCGGGCGCCGACGCCTACCTCGTCAAACCGGTCGCGCTCGAGGAGCTCGCGCTCACCATCCGAAAACTGTTCGCGCGCATCCATTCCCTCGCCTTGGGACCCGCCATCGCGGGGCCAGACGTGCGCACACCGACGCTACCGGACACCAGGCCACCGGCGTGGCAGCTCAACATCCGGACCTGGGCCCTGACCGCGCCCAATGGCAAAACCATGCTGCTCAAGCATTCCGAGCGACTGTTGCTCGAAGCGTTAATGAGCCCGGCGGGCGAGGTGCTGACCAAGGAACACGTGGTGGAGAGCCAGGGCGCAAAGCCCGATGCCTTTGATTACCGCCGCGTCGAGACGCTGTTGCGCCGCCTGCGAATCCGTTGCCGTGACAAGCTTGAGTCCGAGCTTCCGGTACAGACCATCTACGGCCGCGGGCTTGCCTTCACTGAAGCCGGCGTTGTGATTCGCGAAACGGGCACGCCCCATGTGGGGCGCGGGCGATAACACTCGCTGCGCGGGCCTTGACTCGGATTCGAATCTCGCATCAAACCCCTGCTTTCAGCGCTGCGGCATGTCCGCCGCCGAATACCCCAGGCTCACCACGGCATCATCCGGAATCGGCGGCACACTGCGCTCCCAGGCCTCCCAGCGCGCGCGCATTGCGCGCATCCGCTCGGGCTCGCGCCCGCCGAGGTTCGCCCGCTCGCGTTCATCACGCGACAGATCGAACAGATAGTCATGGCCATCGACCCGCAGATACTTCCATGCGCCCTCGCGCAGTGCACGCTGGCCACGATGCTTCATACGCCAGAACAGTTCGCGCGGTATCAACTGTGCGCCGTCGCGCAGTACCGGTGCGAGCGACACGCCATCGAGCGCATGCCCGGCCGGAGGCCGCGCGGCACCCAGATCGAGAAGCGTGGCCGACCAATCCATCGTCATGCACTGCTGCTCGCTCACGCCGCCCGGCGCAATGCCCGCCGGCCAGTGTGCAATCCATGGCACGCGAATGCCCCCCTCAGTGAGGTCCATCTTGCCGCCTACCAGGGGCCAGTTGTCGCTGAACCGCTCGCCGCCGTTGTCGCTGGTGAAGACGATCAGCGTGTTGTCGAGCTGCCCCGTCTCGCGCAACGCCTGCACCACCCAGCCGATGCCCTCGTCCATGTGATGAATCATGCGGTGATAGGTGTGAATGCTGCCGCCATCCAGATGGAACAGGTTTGATCGCACCGTCTCCGAGAGGGCGGCATCCTCTCGCGTCTCCCAGGGCCAGTGCGGCGCGGTGTAGTGAAGGCTCAACATGAATGGCTGGCCGGCCGCGGTCTCAGCGCTTTGCTCGCGCACCCAGCGCGCCGCACGCCTGGACAGGAGGTCGGTGAGATAGCCCGGCTCGTGCTGCTCGGCCTCCCCTTCGAAAAGATCATGGGTGCCGGCGTTGCTGCAGTGGGTGAAGTAATCGACCCCGCCCGACATGGGCCCAAAAAACTCCTCGTAGCCCGAGCGGAGCGGCCCGAAATAGGGCGGGTAACCCAGGTGCCACTTGCCGATCAGCGCCGTGCGATAGCCCGCCTCGCGCAGCATCGAGGGTAGCGTAGGCACCTCGGGCGGGAGCCCCAGCACGCTGCTGCCACGGCTGCGGCTATTGATCGGCTCATCGGCACCGCCCCGCAGGCGATACTGGTAGCGCGCGGTCATGAGCGCAAAGCGCGTGGGCGAGCACACGGGTGAGTTGCTGTAGCCCTGGGTAAAGCGCAGCCCCTTCGCGGCGAGTCCATCAAGAACCGGCGACACGGGCCCGAAAGCCGCGGGTCGGCCCCCGTAGCAGCCCAGGTCGGCATAGCCGAGATCATCGGCCACGATGAAGATGAAGTTTGGTCGGCGCACGGTGTCATTCCACTTTCATGTGGGTCGCGCGAATGATGCGCGCATAGCGCGGCGAGGCGGCAGCGGGCGACTGCGCAAGCGCCTCTGACAGGCGAAGCCCGCCAGCGCGCCGGCGAGCGCCCCGCACACAGCGCCTCGCAGTCGGCGACTCAACCAACAACGAATGAATGGCCTCATGGCGGCGCGCTCCCGGGTGGGGTCTACCTGGTCTGGCGGACCCGATTTCAGGGTCCGGTGCCGCGTCAGCACGACACCTACCCATTATCGCGGCGAGCGCGCGCCGCGTCGACCAGCCTGCCCCTGCCCGATCTACCAGAGCACTGAAGCCGCGAACAGCCAACCCTGCCGTCCCGCACCCGAGACCCGCGCGCGGTACTGCATGAGCCACCCGATCCGTCCCCGGTCGGCCGAGTACGTGGTACCGCCAAACGTCCGTCGCAGCGCAAGCCCCACGCCAGCCTCGGCCCAGGACTCGGCGGTCGGATCGGGGCGCACCTCCCGCGCGGCGTCACAGTCCAGCCCCCATGAGCCGCATCGTCAACCCGAGACGACCCTCGCCGTAAAACGCTGTACTGCCGCCATCGCGAAAGAAGCGCCCGGCCTCAGGGTAGAGCTGTCCCACCGGCCAGGCTATACGACCGGGTACCGGCTCGTTACCAAGCGTGGCTCCCCAGGCAAGTCGCAACAACCAGTCGTCGCGCGCATCCTCACCCAATGCGATCAGGTGCTCGGCTGTGAGTCGCCATGCAGAACCCACCAGAGGCTGCCAGTGTCAGCGCACACCCACCCCGCCCTGAACCGATCGGTCGTTGATGGCTAGCGACTCATCCTCCTGTGACCAGAGCGCCCGGGCAAATAGCTCGGTCTCGCGACTGCCCGCCGCCGGATGCGTCCGCGGAGGCGGTCACGGGTACGGCCCCCGATGCCACAGCACGCACCTCATCCAGCGCCGGCGCGGGCAGCTGGTTGATCGCCCGCCTGAAGCGCGCCGCGGCGCCCGCGCGGCGCAGCCGATAGCCGTTTGAATCGTGAAGCGTCGCAAGTTTAGACATCGAAGCGTTGCGGTCAGATCCGGCAAGTGCCTGGGCCCCTGCCATCAACCGCTTACCCTCGTCGATGACTTCCTCGAGGCGGCCCACCTGCGCGAGCGCACGCATGGCGGCCAGCCGGTCCGCCGGTGCTCCGGTTTCGCGCGCGAGATCGGTGGAGGTCTGTGCGGCGCTGACCCAGTCCGACTGGCGCGCCTGAGTGTGCCCGCGCGCGCATCGGTTCCCAGCATGCGACCCGGGGGTCGTGCGCTTCGGCCACTAGCGCAGGCACGGCAGCGGCGGCAAGCCTGGCTGACTTCCCCGACTTACCCGGCTTGACGGGCTTGACCCGGGCGCCCGGAGCGGAAGCTGGGACCGGTTTGCGCGGCTCTACCGGTGCCGCGAGTGCGGCCGGCGCGACCATCATCGACAACACGACAGTGGTACACCAGTGTCCTGTTCGCGGGCCCCTGCTCTCGCGCCGGTGTGCCGTCACCACGAAGAGCCTCGAGCCGGGTCGCGCCGTTGCAGGCGGATTGACCTCTCCGATCCGGTCGAGTGCCAGGAGCGTGGCGTCCACGCCGGTATTGCCAACCTGAAAGACGCCGCGCCCCGCGATGCCCTCGGCGCGCAGGTTCGCGACGGCTGCGGGGGTTGCGCGAAGCGCCAGTTCGCCACGCGCGCGATGAGTGCACGGTTCAGGACCCGCAACAGGAGACCCGCCGCGCGAAGTGCGCGGCAAACCGGCGTCATCTTGATGATTTCCGGCCGGGTCTCCAGGCGTGCGACGAGCGCCGGCTGAGGATCGGGTATTGCGCCTGGTTTCCGGCCCGGTTCGCCCGCGTCGGCGCGGGCAAGCGTCAATGGTGCGCTGGTGGAGTCAGGGGCATAGGGGGCCCGATGCGAGACCGGTGCGGCAGGAGTATGCGCGTCAGCCATCGGTCGTCCTTATGAGGTCGGACCAATACTGCGGGGCTTGCGCAAATCATCTCACCACCCCGGTCAAGCGAAAACCGGGGGAGGCTGACCCAGGTCAGATCCTCAACAGGCGACCCCGACGGACGGGGCCCCGCTTTGCCGCAGGTTGTTCTACGGCTTCGCGCTAGCGCTTGTTGCGGAACTTCCGGAGCGCAGCCAACTCCGCCATCGCGGTGGCGAGTTCGGCCTGCGCCTTGGCGTAATCAATTTCACCCGTGCGGTTGGCGAGCGCCTCTTCGGCAGCCTTCTTGGCCCCCT
>SYIM01000212.1 GCA_005798775.1 Burkholderiales bacterium | reverse complement strand
CTCGGTCCTGATCAATGCCTCTACACGCTTTGCCGATGGGTTTGAATATGGCCTGGGCGCCGTAATCGTCATCTCCACCACCATGCTGCATGCGCGCGGCCCGGTGGGCCTGGAAGGTCTCACCTCGCTCAAGTTCGTGGTGTTTGGCAGCGGACAGATCCGTACCTGACCTCCCCGCTTCGGAGGCGCGCGGCTTCCACAGGACTTCACTCCCATGAGCACCGGTTACCTCTGGATCAAGGCGCTTCACATCATCTTCATCACCAGCTGGTTCGCAGGGCTCTTCTATCTGCCAAGAATTTTCGTGAACCTCGCGATGGTCCCCGAAGCGGGTGATGAGCGTGAGCGCCTGCTGCTCATGGCCCGTAAGCTCTGGCGTTTCATGCAACCGCTGATGGGTCTTGCCCTGCTTTTCGGCCTCTGGCTGTGGTTAGGCTATGGTGTGGGCGCAGGCAGCGGCTGGATGCACGCCAAGCTTGCCATCGTGCTGGTGCTCCTCGCTTATCACCATGTCTGCGGACGTCTGCTCAAGCGCCTCGCAAGCGGCGCCGATAGCCATTCGCATGTGTGGTTTCGCTGGTTCAACGAAGCCCCGGTCATCATGTTGGTGGTCTCGGTGATCCTCGTTGTCGTCAAACCGTTCTGAATCCCGAGGACAACTTCGTGCCCGCTACGCTCGACTACTTCATGGCCCCGACATCGCCCTGGACCTACCTGGGCCATCAGCGACTGCGCGATCTTTGCGCGGGTCATGCAATCCCGATTCGGATGATGCCGGTTGATCTGGGCAAGGTGTTCCCGCAATCAGGGGGGCTGCCGCTGCCCCAGCGCGCGCCCCAGCGGCAGGCTTACCGATTGGTCGAGCTTGCCCGCTGGCGCGATGTGACGGGCCTCCCCCTCAACCTACAGCCGCGATTTTTTCCTGTGGGCGGCGACGATGCCGCGCTCGTACTGATCGGCGCGCAACTGCATCATGGCGACCTGGCTGCGCTTGATCTGGCCGGGCGCGTGCTGCGTGCGGTCTGGGCCGAGGATCGCAACATTGCCGACCTCCAGGTGATGGCCGCGCTCATCGCCGAAGCCGGCCTGGATGGTGAGGCGATTATTGCCCGGCGCCCCGATGCCCTCGTCCGCTACGAAGCCAATACCAAGGAGGCCATCGCACGCCAGGTGTTTGGCGCTCCCTGGTATGTCTGGCAGGACGAACCATTCTGGGGCCAGGACAGGCTCGACTTCCTGGAGCGGGCACTGACGGCTGGCCGCGTCGGCGCGCGCGGCTGATATGCCGCACTCACCGGAAACGCCCCGCCCCGACCGGCGTACGCACCGAATCGGCCCGCGATCGACCCCGCAGAGATCGACGGCTCCGACACCGGGTGGTCCACCGCAAAGCGTGCAGCAGCTTGCTTCGCAGCCGCCCCGCGAAAGGCCGCCGGGCGCGGAGCAGCCTGGCCCACAGCAACCGCGCCTACAGCAACCTCGCCCGCAGCAACCTCGCCCGCAGCAACCTCGTCCGCAACACCCGGCCTCGCAGCAACCCGTCGCGCCGCGACCGGGCGCGGGTCTGCAGCTGTTCGCACCGTGTCCACGCGGACTCGAACCGGCGCTCGCCCAGGAACTCACCGCGCTGGGCGCTGACGCGTGCCGGCCCACCGGTGGCGGCGTGGCCTTCAGCGGCAGCCCCGCGCTCGCCATGGCGGTCAACCTGCACAGCCGTATCGCCAGCCGCGTCCTCATGCGCGTTGCAACCGCCCGCTGCCGCGACGAAGACGAGCTCTACAAGCTGGTGCGTCGAACCGAGTGGGAGCGCTGGTTCAGCGAGCGGCTGACCCTGCGTGTCGATGTGTCGGCCCACCGTTCGCCGCTACGCAGCTTGAACTTCGCCGCCCTGCGAGTGAAGGACGCGATCTGTGACCGTTTTCGCGAACTCGCAGGAGCTCGTCCGTCTGTCGACACCCGGTCGCCCGATGTCCGGGTGTTCGCATTTCTCGATGCGATCGACGCCACGATTTATCTTGACCTCTCGGGAGAGTCACTCTTCAAGCGCGGCTGGCGCGGCGTTGACGATTCCGCGGGCGTAGCGCCCCTCAAGGAAAACCTTGCAGCCGGGCTCCTGGTCCTCGCCGGATGGCAACCCGACACCCCGCTCCACGACCCGCTCTGTGGGTCAGGCACGCTTCTCATCGAAGCCGCGCAGCACGCCCTTGGCATTGCGCCAGGACGGGGGCGCAGCTTCGGATTCGAGAAGCTGAAGGGATTTGATGCCGTGGCGTTTGCGAACCTGAAGCAGGCAGCCGAGCGGAAGGCGAGTGAATCCTGCGCGGCAGTTGTGTCGTCGCACAAGGCGCTGGCGATTTCCGGGGCCGATATCGACCCCCGGGCCGTCGAGCGCACGCGACGCAATCTGCTGCGTGCCGGCGTTCCCGAGGGCGTCGTTGACTTGAAGGTGGAGGACTTCGGCGCACCACGGGTTGCGCCCATACCCGCACCCGCTACACAGGCCCCGCCAGCCCCCGTCAATCAGGCTCCGCCTGCCGGTCCGCGCGGCATCATCGTCACCAACCCGCCGTACGGCGAGCGCCTCTATGCCCAGCTGCACGCCCCGCATGACCTCGGAGACGACGAACGCTCAACTGGCGCCGCGCCCCCCGCTCCGATGACCGACTCCGACCGCGCACACCAGCTCGCCATGCAGCGCATCGGCACCACGCTGCGCCAGCATTTCGGCGGCTGGCGCGCCTGTTTTCTCTCGCCCGATCCGGAATTACCGCGACAACTCGGCATGCAGCCCAGACGACGTACACCGCTCTTTAACGGCGCGATCGAGTGCCGCCTGTTCTGCTTTGAAATCTTTGACCGCCCAATCCGATGAATACGCCCGCTGCCTGGTCTTCCGCCGATACCGCTGCCTCACGACTGGCCGCCGTGCAGGACCGGATCCGTCAGGCCTGTACGGCCGCCGGACGCGCGCCCGCTTCGGTGTCGCTCCTTGCGGTAAGCAAGACCTGGGAAGCATCGCGCGTGCTTGAACTCGCCCGGCTCGGCCAACTCGCTTTCGGCGAAAATTATCTGCAGGAAGCACTGGCAAAAATTGCCGCTTGTGAGGCCGCCGGGTCAAGCCCGATTGAATGGCACTTCATTGGTCCGATTCAATCGAATAAAACCCGCCCGATCGCCGAGCACTTCCACTGGGTTCATTCCATTGAGCGAGAAAAGATCGCCATCCGGCTATCCGAGCAGCGCCCTGCGGGCAACCGGCCGCTTCAGGTGTGCGTGCAGGTCAATGTGTCGGGCGAAGAAAGCAAGAGCGGCTGCGGGCCGACTGAAGCCCTGTCGCTTGCACTCGCGGTGGCGCGGTTGCCAGGCTTACAGCTGCGCGGCCTCATGACCATCCCGGAGCCCAGCGACGACGTGGGGCTGCAGCGATCGCGCTTTACCGCGCTCAGACAGTTATTCGAAAGCATCCACAGGGCACTCAGTGCTCAGGGCATCAATGCCCACTGTTTCGATACTCTTTCGATGGGGATGTCGGACGATCTCGAGGTAGCGGTTGCGGAGGGTGCAACGCTCGTCCGGGTGGGCACCGCCCTGTTCGGGCGACGCCCCGCTTCTGTTACGCCGTCACCTGTTGTCAGGCCATTGCCTTGATGGCGGCAGCTAGGCGGCTCTTGTAACGTGATGCAGCATTTTTATGAATGATGCGCTTGTCAGAGATGCGGTCGATGACCGACTGCGCCTGCTGCATCACCTGGGTGGCAGCCGCTTTGTCGCCAGCACCAATGGCCTTGCGAACGCTCTTGATTGCCGTACGAAGCGTCGAGCGCTGGCTCGAGTTCTGCGCATTGAGACGGACCGACTGCCGGGCGCGTTTACGCGCCGACGCAATGTTTGCCATGGGACAATCCCGAAAAGATCCGGTGAACCCGGAAAAGACGAAGGGAAAGCCTTGAAGTGTAACCCGATTCCGATCGGCTCGCCAAATGGCCTCATGGCGCGGTTACAGGCAGCCCGCGCTGCCCGGTACCGGCCGTCAGCGGAGTGCTGGAGGTGAACCTGCTCAAAGCAGCAGCGACGGTGAGCGGCTTTACGCTCTTGTCCCGGATCACCGGGCTGATTCGTGAAACGCTGATCGCGACCCTGTTTGGCGCATCCGCCGCCACTGACGCGTTTTTCGTGGCTTTCCGACTGCCCAACATGTTGAGGCGGCTCTTCGCTGAGGGCGCGTTCTCGCAGGCATTTGTTCCTATGCTCGCCGAGCGCAAGCTTCAGGCGGAACAGGGCAGTAGCGAACAGGCGCGAGCCTTTGTGAGCCGGGTCGCGACCGCACTTTTCTGGTCGCTTCTCGCGGTCACGGTGGCGGGCATTTTTGGCGCGCCACTCCTGGTCTGGCTGATGGCAGCCGGCTTGGAGCCTTCAGCCGAGGCGGCTGCCATCCTGATGACCCGCTGGATGTTTCCCTACGTCCTGCTCATCTCGTTAGTCGCGCTCGCCGCGGGCATTCTGAACACCTGGAAGCGTTTCGCCGTACCGGCCTTCACGCCGGTACTGCTTAACGTTGCCATGATTGCCGCGGCGCTCGCCCTCTCCTCACGCGTCGATCCGCCGGTGCTTGCGCTCGCGGCAGGGGTGATGGCCGGCGGCGTGGCCCAGCTTGCGCTGCAGTGGCCAGCGCTCAAGCGCATCGGCATGCTGCCCTCGATCGGACTGAATCCGTTTGCGGCGTTTGCCGATCCGGACGTTCGCGCTATCATTGTTCGCATGGGGCCGGCCGTACTCGCGGTATCGGTGGCCCAGGTGAGCCTGGTCATCAACACTCACATTGCCTCGCGGCTCGCGCCCGGCAGCGTGAGCTGGGTTTCTTTTGGTGACCGACTCATGGAATTTCCGACGGCGCTGCTGGGCGTGGCGCTGGTAACGGTCCTGCTGCCCTCCCTCGCACGAGCCGGTCAGCGCAGCGACACCGGTGAATACACGGGCCTCCTCGACTGGGGGCTCCGGCTGTGTGTGATGTTGTCAATCCCCGGCATGGTCGGGCTCGCGCTGATGGCCGAACCCCTCACCGCGCTGCTTTTTCACTATGGACGGTTCGACGCACACGACGTCGCCATGACCCGGCAAGCGGTGCTCGCCTACTCGGTGGGGCTCCTGGGCCTGATCGCGGTCAAGGTACTGGCCCCGGGGTTCTACGCGAGGCAAGACATCCGTACACCGGTCAAGATCGCACTGGTGGTGCTCGTCGCCACCCAGCTCATGAACCTGATCTTCGTGCCCTGGCTCGCTCACGCCGGTCTGGCACTCTCGATCTCGGTGGCCGCCTGGTGCAACGCGGCGCTGCTGTTACGCGGACTGCTCAGAAACGGCACCTACCAACCCGCCGCCGGTTGGGGCTCGTTTGCGTTGAAGGTGTTGGTCGCGGCGGCTGCGATGGCCCTGCTGCTCGTCCTCAGCGTGCCTCGTTTTGATTGGATCGGCCTGCAGGCCGTGCCGCTGGTCCGCGCGGTGCTGGTTCTGTCGCTGGTGGGGCTTGCGGCTGCCACCTATTTGGGCGCGCTGCTCCTGATGGGCCTCAGGCCAAGACAATTCATGCGCAGGGACTGAACGCCGGCGTAAAGCAAGGCTGGGAAATCCGGTACCCTCGCCAGCCATTAAACGATGCGACCCTCACGGAGTCTTCGATGCGAATAGTTTTCATTGGCGGCGGCAATATGGCCACCGCGCTGATCGGTGGGCTGGCCGGCAGGACCCAGAACGCCCCGCTGATATCGGTTGTCGACCCGGTTGCTGAGAAGCGCGAGCACTTACAGGCACGGTTCGGCGTGCGCTGCTTCGAAGCGCCCGCGCCGGCCGCACTGGATGCCGACGTCATGGTGTTCGCGGTCAAGCCCCAGCAGATGCGAGAGGCCGCTGAGGGCTGCGCAGCCTCGGTTTCACGCCAGCTAGTGCTCAGTGTTGCCGCAGGCATCCGTATTCCGGATCTTCAGCGATGGCTTGCAGGTCACCGGCGTATCGTCCGGGCCATGCCCAACACGCCGGCCCTGATCGGGCTGGGCATCACCGGTCTGTGTGCCGCGCCCGAAGTGGCCGCCGATGACCGGGCCACTGCCGAATCAATCCTGCAAACCGTGGGCGAGACCCTGTGGCTGGAAGACGAGTCACTGATCGACGCAGTGACTGCGGTAAGCGGAAGCGGTCCGGCCTATGTATTTCGCTTCATCGAGGCCATTGAGCAGGCGGGCATCAAACTCGGTTTATCGCCGTCTGATTCGCGCAAGCTCACCCTCGCCACTTTTCGCGGCGCCGCAGAGCTTGCGGCACGTTCGTCGGAGCCACCTTCGATACTGCGCGAGCGAGTGACCTCCAAAGGCGGTACAACGGCCGCAGCACTGGCGGTGTTGGAGGAGTCCCGGCTGGGCGCGTCGATGGAGCAAGCCCTGGCGGCCGCAGCCCGCCGCGGCGCAGAGTTGGGCGACGAGTTCGGGCGATAAGGCCAAGGGCCAGGCGCCGGTGCATGGTTCAGCGTCGGTGCCCGGTTCAGCGCCAATCGCAGGCTTGAGCGCCAATCGCCGGGTTCAGCGCCAGGCGCTTCCTAGCCAGGCGTCGGCCAGCACGCCCCCAAAGACCGCGGCTCCCAGCCAGTTGTTGTGATTGAACGCCCGGAAGCATCCCTCTCGAGTGCGCGACCGAATCAGCGTGTAGTGATAGGCGGCAATTGTTGCGGCCACTGCGAGCCCCGAGAAATAGGCTGGTCCGAGTCCCTCGAGCAGGCCCACCCAGCCCAGCAACGCGAGGGCAAGCGCGTAGGACATCAGAACCGCCAGCAGGTCGAAGCGTCCAAAGGTAATCGCTGACGTGCGGATGCCGATCCGCAGATCGTCATCGCGATCTACCATGGCGTACTCGGTGTCATAGGCGACCGCCCATGCGACGTTGGCAGCGAGCATCACCCAGCCCGATAGCGGTACTGTGCCCAGCACAGCCGCGTATCCCATGGGAATACCAAAACCGAAAGCAATTCCCAGATAAGCCTGGGGAATGGCGAGGAACCGCTTGGTATAGGGATAGCTGGCTGCCAGAAAAGCTGCCACGCCGGCGAGTGCCCAGGTGAGCGGATTGAACGGCCAGACCAGCGGAAGTGCCGCAAGCGAAAGCACCATAAATACCGCCACCGCTTCCCAGGGCGCGATCAGTCCCGCAGTAAGCGGTCGGTCCCGGGTGCGTTTGACGTGACGGTCGAAGTCGCGATCGGCAAAGTCGTTGATGGCGCACCCCGCCGAGCGCATGAGAAGAGTGCCGAGGCAAAACGCGAATACCGTATAGACATCGGGGCGCCCTGAACTGGCGATGAAGACCGCCCATAGGGTGGGCCACAGCAGCAATAGCGTGCCGATCGGCTTGTGCAAACGCACCAGCCGCCAGTAAAGGCCAAGCCGATCGGTGATGGTGGTGGCGCTCAAGCCGAGTATCTCCCGTGTCGAGTGTAGCGCCTCGAGGCGTGCAGTCCGGCAAAGGGAGCGGCCCTCCTTACCGCCGCGACCGTGAGCGTTGCACGGGTTCGGTGGGAGCGCCCGAGGTAGCCTGCGAGCCGGTCGCAACAGCAGCCTGCGAGGCCGCCTGCAAAGCCACTCCGGCCTTCACTGGCATCTCGGGAGCCTGTGCCGCCCGGCGCCCCGACTCCGGCAGGGGTTGCGCCTCGCCAGGCTCATGAGAGGCGCAGCAGCGGACCTCCTCGATTCGCCCCAGCCCCCGGAACTCGGACTTGGCTGGGACATTACCCACTACCAGATCAACCCGGTCACGCGCTGCGGCGCTCGCAGGCACGATCCGTACAGCAGCGCCGCCCAGGACCAGCCCAGAGGCGAGCATGCGGCGCAGATTGGCGTCACCCACACCGCGCACCCGCCGCCGAAAATCGTCGGTATCGCGGAACTGTCCACTGCTCGATCGCGCGGCAACGATGCGCGACGCGAGCGCGGGTCCGATGCCGCGAACGCGCTCCAGTTCGGCTGCGGACGCAGCGTTCGCATCGACCGACACTACTGGAGCGGCCGCCACGGTTTCACTCAGCAAGGCGGGCGACAGTACCGTGCCGGCGGCAACCAAAGCGAACTGGGTAACCAACGCCTTGACGCCGCGGCCGCGCGCGGTCCCACGCGTCGAAAACCTCCATTTGCCCAATGTGATGCGCATGCGCGGCCCCCTGGACCCACCGATCAGGAGCAACATGGTGCGCCTCGGCAGTGGCACGGACTCGCGGCACCCCAGCCCGGCGAACTATGCCGGAAGGCACCTGGACAAGCGCACCTGTCAGACCCGCTCGAGTTCCTCGGCGCGCTGCGGCGCGCACGACTCCCAACGACTGCAGCCCGGGCACTGCCATGAGTACTGGCGAGCCTTGAAACCACAGTGGGCACACACATAGCGCGATTGCCGCTGCGCCTGGGCTCGGAGCAGCCCGCGCGTAAGCGCAAGTTCGTCGCGATGCGGTCCGTCTGCCAGCCCGAGTTCGATATCGAGCAGCCGGTCCAGGCCCACCAAACTCGGGGCGCGCCCAAGCGCCGCCCGCCCCCACTCGACAGCCCCCTGGGGACCTTCCTGCTCCAGGCGCGCCTCCAGGAGTACGAGAAACAGATCGATCGAGCGTTGCGACTCAAACTGCGCCTCGAGCGAGCCCAGCGCATCGGGCAACCGACCCAGCCTCTGGTTCGTCTGCAGCCAGGCCCGCGCACCCAGCACAAACCACTCAGGCTGGCGTGCACGCATGGCCTCCCAGGCGGAGAGCGCGGCCTCGGACTCGCCGCGCGCCATCGCGAGCTCGGCCTGCATGAGCGATACACGGGGGTGGTCTGGCCCCAACGCCAAAGCCTCGGAAAGATGGCGCCCAGCCAGCGCATGGCTGGCCGCATCACCCGCGGCCAGCGCCTTGGCCGCGAGCTCGCAATGAAAATGGATGATCGCGCGCTTTGACACGCCTGCGCCCGCACCATCAACAGGCAGCTGCGAGGCGAGCGAAATCGCGAGTGGCCAGTCGCGCACCAGCTCGGCGATTTCCAGACGATGCCCGAGCGCCTGCTCGGACCAGCTTCCCGATTCAAGCTGGCCGAACGCATGATCAGCGCGATCGAGCAGCCCCGCCTTGAGAAAATCGAGCCCTAGTTCGAACAGTGCCTGCTCACGCGCCTTCAGATCGAGATCGGTCCGATCAAGCAGACTTTGATGCACCCGGATCGCCCGATCGTTTTCACCCCGCTGCCGGAACAGTTTGCCAAGCGCGAAGTGCAGTTCAACGGTCTCAGGATCGACCCTGACCACATCAATGAACGCATCAATCGCACGATCGGGTTGTTCACTCAGGAGAAAATTCAGCCCGCGGAAATAACCCGCTGGCAGTTCGCCCTGCCCGACACGGCCAGCAGCCGATTCATGCCGGGCGGCAAGCCAGCCCAGCCCGAAAAAAAGCGGTAGCGCGAGCAGCCAGAGGAGATCAAATTCCAAGGCGACGACCGCCGCCGACCTAGACGCCCAGGGGCGGAGAAGCACCGCCCGCGCTGCTGCCGGGCGAGGCAGCGCTCTCCGCGCGAATGGCAGGGTCAGGCGAGGGCCCAGCATCAGGCGTTCCCACAGGCCGGCCGACAGCCTTCAATTCCTTGCGCAGTCCGGCGATCGCGCGCCGCTGGCGAAAGAACGACGGAATACACGCGAAGAGACCCAGAAGCACGCCCGCAGCCAGAAACGACAGCAGTACCACCACCAGTGGCGCACGCCAGGTCGCCTGGCCTGCGAAGAACCGAACCTCGACCGACTCGGTATTGGACAGCGCAAAGGCAAGCGCCAGCACGAAAAGCAGAATGTAGAAAATCCAGGAAAGGATACGCATCGGAGCCGACTCCTGTCTTGAAAGCCGCAGACGTTGCGGTCAGTCCTTCTCGCTGTTCGGCCCGGCGTCGACGCGTTCACGCAATTCCTTGCCCGGCTTGAAGTGGGGGACGCGCTTGCCCGGCACCATCACTTTTTCACCCGACTTCGGATTGCGCCCGACCCGTGGCGGCCGATGCGACAACGCAAAACTGCCAAAGCCGCGGATCTCGATGCGATGACCATCAACCAGCGTGCGCGCCATGGCCTCAAGGATGGTACGAACCGCGAACTCGGCGTCTTTTGCCACCAGCTGCGGATAGCGCTCAGCCAGACGGGCGATCAGTTCGGATCGCGTCATCTGGCCGGGCGCTGCCTGGTCGGTAGCGTCGTCGACGCTCCCGTTCAGGCCGCTTCGGGCATCTGCCTGCATGCCCCGCACCGCTTACTCTTTCGAATTGTCGAGCTTGGCCCGCAGCAACGCGCCGAGATTGGTCGTGCCGCTTGCCGCACCGCTTTCGGCGGCTATGCGCTGCAGCGCCTCGGCCGTTTCGACGGTGTCCTTGGCCTTGATCGACAGGCTGATCGAGCGATTCTTCCGATCAACGTTGATGACCATGGCCTCGACCTCTTCGCCTTCCTTCAGGTGATTGCGGGCATCATCGACCCGGTCACGCGAAATTTCGGACGCCCGCAGGTAGCCCTCGACATCGCCCGACAGGCGGATGACCGCACCGCGTGGATCGACGCTCGCTACCGTACCCTTGACCAGAGTGCCCTTCTCGGTGGTGGCCGCGTAGTTGTTGAACGGATCGCCCTCGAGCTGCTTGATGCCGAG
>SYIM01000211.1 GCA_005798775.1 Burkholderiales bacterium | reverse complement strand
GGCTGGATTCACGAACGCAATTCGGTATTGCCCGAGGCGGCCGAGCGCGACCTCATGCTTCGCAGTGCCGACACGCTTGAACGCATCGCCGGGGTCCGGCCTGTCGGGATTCGAACACCGTCATGGGATTTCAGCCCTCATACGCTTGCCATCACCCGTGAGATGGGCCTGCTCTACGACTCCTCACTGATGGCTGATGTTGACTGCTATGAGTTGCTGCTCGACGGCGAACCTACGGGCGTGGTGGAGTTGCCGGTTGAATGGATTCGTGATGATGCGGTGTACTTCAACATGAACCGGTTCAGTGGCCTTCGGCCCTATACGCCGCCCGAGGGGGTGTTCGATATCTTCAGACGCGAGCTGGAGGCGGCAGCCGATGAGGGGGGCGTGTTCCAGCTCACCATGCACCCGCATATGATCGGATACCGCTCGCGGATGTGGATCCTCGATGAACTGATTCGCCATGCCCAGTCGCTCGGGCCGGTCTGGTTCGCGACCCACGCGGAGGTGGTGAGGCACGCGCTGAAGTCGGCTTGAGCGCGCTCAGGCAGCGCCGACAGGGCTCCCCACAAAGCGCGACAGAATCGGCGCGTGGCGGTCAGCCCAACCGTCCAGCTGGGTGGTGCGGCCACGCATCACCTGTTCGGTAAATCCAAGCGCCAGCTCGCGCGTGGCATGCTTGACCGCACGATTTAGCGCCTCGCCACCAGGCCCCATGCGGTCGGTAAACATGCTGTGTGATCCGCCTGTGTAGACCGCAAGCGTTTTGTCGGGCCCAGGTGTGGCTCGGAAGATGGCTAACCGGTCATCGAGGTCGCTGAAAAAGCCTGGAACCCGGATGATGTCCTCGGTTGCGGTCACATGGAGGGTGGGAACTCGGACCGGGGCGAGAATGTTTTCAGGGGGGCCTTGGCCGTGAAAGGGTGGCGCCGAAATCAGAACCGCACCCACCACGCGTCGATCGGCTAGGGCAGTGATGAATCCGGGGCGCTCAATGCGAGCGCCCGCAAGGAGCATCGCGGTGTTCGCGCCATAAGAATGCCCAACTGCGATGAAACGCGAGGCCTCCACCGTCAGTCCGAAGCTGCTCGCGGCGAGCTGATCAACGGCGAACCGGATGTCCAGTACCCGGTCGACGGCTTCGCGCTCGCTGGTGGCCTCGCGCATGAGGCCCAAGAGCGTCAGAGGGTTGCCGCGTTCGGCCCAGAGGCTGCGGTCGCTTCCTGCATGCTGAACATGCAGGCTCGCCACCCCATGTGCGGCCCAGTGCGAACCCAGCCAGCTGTAGCCGTAGCGCGAGCCACCCAGGCCGTGTGAGAACACGACCAGCGGTGGACGCGGTGCATCCGCGCGAGGGCGTGCCGGCAGATGAAGACGAACCGGGATGGCGCGATCACGGACCGGATCATGCCAGTCGAGATCAACGCTCGAGGTTACAGCGACGCTGCTTCGCGGTAGAGCGATCGCCACCGGAAGCGCGGCAGTAGCGGTGATCAGCCTGCGCCTTCCGATTGAAGCGGGCGCTACACGCTGCCAAGGAGTGGTTCGCCACCCGCGTGATGGTGCGGTTTGAGTCATGGTGTGCAAAAGCGGTCAGCGAGCAGATCCGACACAAAGCTATGGGCCGGTGCGTGGGCAATCAGCAGATCCAGCCCGGCCTGCTCGGCCGCAGCCTGGGGCGTGACGCCGCAGGCCCAGAACACTGCGATTCGGTCGGCAGGGACCTGATCGACTGCAGGGCCGAAGAGCGGCCGCGTCAGGTCGGCGCCGATGGCCTTTGGATCGCCGATGTGAATCGGTGCTCCGTGGTTGAACGGAAAACGCACCGACACCTGGGTTGCGATGATCGCCTGCTCGGGGGTGAGCCAGCGCATCGTAACCACCAACGGCCCAGCGAAGCGGCCAGCGGATTCAGTGGGGAGCGAAGTGTTCAACACCCAACGATCCTTATCAGTGGGTACACCGGCCCGCTCGAGCGCCTGATCGAACGTGATGCCTGAACCGATCAGAAACGCAACCAGGTCATCTCGCCACACTTCGTGGAGATCGTTCCGGTCGGGCTCGCGCCTGCCATCACGCCACACCGTATAGCGGGCGAGGTCGGTTCGCAGATCGGCGCCGGGTGCGATTCGGCGGGGCTCGGCGCTGCCGGGGTCGGTCACCTCCAGCACCGGGCAGGCCTTGGGGTTACGCTGACAGTAAAGCAGGAAATCGAACGCGTGTGCCTGTGAAAGAATGACCAGATTGCACTGTACATAACCCATTGCGAGTCCGCGTGACGAGCCGCTGTGTCGACCCTCACGAATGGCCTGGCGTGCAAGCCGGGCCGGGTGATCGGGCGTTCGATCAATCACGCTGTGGGTCCTCCTGATGCGGCCGGTTCTGGCGCGGCGGTCGCCGGTCCGGTCGCGGCTCCGCGTCGACCCAGTCTCAGCATTTTCATGGCGTTGCCAAAATAAATTTTTCCCCGGTCTTCATCGGACAGACCGAGCGAATCGATGGCATCCGGGATGGTGCGCAGGAACATCGGTCCACCTTCCGGGTCGAACGGGCAATCGCAGGCAAAGAGCACATGGTCGACGCCAAAAAAATCAAGACCGCATCGTATGCCTGAACTTCCGCCAGCAAGCGCGGTGTCCGCATAGAACTGACGGAAATAATCGATCGGGCGCCTGGGCATGCGCGCGAGTAATCCTTCGTAGTCTTCTTCAGAGGTACGGCTGCCAAACTGGTCGAGGCCAGGTCCGACCCGCCCATCGAAGAACGGAATCATTGCGCCCATGTGATGGGTGATCATGCGAAGGCTGGGCAGGCGATCGAAAAATCCGGAAAACACCATTCGCGTCATGGCAGCGCTAGTTTCATAGGGCCAACCAAATGTCCACCAGATCTCGAACTTCGATTTACTCTCGGAGAGGTAATCCGGGAAGTTGGCCCCGCGCGCGGGGTGCATCCAGATCGGGACCTCATGATGGGCGGTAGCGCGCTCGAAGATCGGCCAGAACTCCGGGTCATCGAGCGGCCGGCCATTGACGTTGGTATAGATCTGAATGCCACAGGCCCCCAATGTCCCGATCGCCCGATCCATTTCCTCGATCGCGGCGGGCACGTTGTTCATCGCAATCGACGCAACGAACCCGGGAAAGCGGTCCGGGTGGCGGTCGGCGATCTCTGCCATCCCGTCATTGGCAAGCACCGCCAGCGCAGGCGCCTCGTCGGGGCCGGCAATAAATTCGATAGGCGGGTTGGAGAGGGTGAGCAGTTGCTGGTAGCCGGGAAAGCGATCCATCATCGCGAGCCGCGCATCGAGATCGTAGAGCACGGGAATATTGAGCCAGCGCTTGATCGCCCCCTGGTCGCGGGCAAGCGACTTCATTCGCTTGAAGTAGGCGGGCGGAAAAATATGGGAGAACACATCGAGCTTGCGCTCTGGGGCAGACGAAGCGGAGGACTGGGTCATGGGGGTGATCTCATCTGAACGCCACGGTCGGGGAACGTGCTGTCGCACACTGCATGTCGGCCGTCGGGAGCGATCGCTGCATGCCTGGCGGGAAAGCAGGTCAGCCAGCGCACGGCGCCTGTATCGACGTTGCGCGCGCTCATGGCATGCTATCAGTCGACAAACGAGAGCTCGCGCGTGCCGAGAATCCACATCTCGCGGGTGATCCGCTGCAGGCGATCGCATCGCGGATACGGACTCCGTACCCGCCCGCCGTCGCGTGAGGTACACCCGATACTGCCAAGCTCGGCCAGTTGGGTCTCGCGAAGCGTGCCGAGATTAACCCGCCAGCCACCGGTTCCTTCAGAAAAAAATACCGAACGACCATCGGCCGAGAGATGAATCGACCACTCGGCAAGGTCTTCCCGGTCGGTGAGTTGAATCAATTGGCTGGGTCGCCGGTCTTCTGCAAAACGTTGCGCGCGGACCAGCTGACGCGGTTAGCGGTCTGGTAACGCCGGACGCTGACTTTGCGCCCACGTCAGGCCCGCTTCTGTCGGTCCCGCCATACGATCGTCAGGTGCGCAACAATCAGCGCAACCACACCAACTCCCCAGGTGAGCGTACCCGTGGGCGCAAACAGGATCGCAAGTGCCAGGCCGCCGAATACGGCGCGGGCGATCCAGCCAAGTGGGGTGCGCAGATACCCTTCGAGCATCACCGCCCAGGCGTGGGTGGCGGCCATGATCGACACAAACGCGAGCGCGATCCAGTGCGGCTCGCCGCTCCAGAGCAGCGACGGGTCGAAGACGAAGGCAAACGGAATGAGAAAAAGCACCAGGGATAGCTTGAAGGCGAGCCAGCCGGTTTTCATGGAGTCGGCCTGCGCGAGACCGGCGGCCGCATAGGAGGCGAGCGCAACGGGCGGGGTGATCATCGACAGCACGCAGTAGTACATGACGAAGAAATGCGCAGCCAGTGTGTCGACGCCGAGCTTGGTCATGGCAGGCACAAACAGGATCGCGCCAATGATGTAGGCCGCTACAGTGGGTAGCCCCATCCCCATCACGATGCAGCCAAGAATGATCATCAGCAGGGCGCCGATCAGCGTGCCGCCGGAGAGCGAAATCAGCTGGGTGGAGAACTTGAGGGCGAGGTTGGACTGAATGGCCACGGCGATGATGATGCCGATCGCGATGATGGGAATAGCCACCTGCGAAGCCTGCCGGGCGGTTTCCTCGATCATCTCGATCCAGCCGGTGAGCGATAACCGTGATTCGCGCCGAAAGTAGCAGGTGACGAGCGCCACGCCCGAGGCGACCAGCGCGGCAAGGGGCGCAGAGTAGTCGAATGCAAGGAGTGCGATCAGAACCAACGGCGACGCAAACATATGGGCTCGCGGGCCGATCGCGCCGATTGCACCGAGATCGGACGCTGACAGCGTACCGATTCCCCGATGCTGCGCCTTGAGGTCGACGATCATGTAGAGCGCGAAGTAGTAGGCCACCGCAGGAATGAGGCCGGCCAGCGCGATTCGGCTGTATGGAACCACCAGGAGTTCCGCCATCACGAATGCCGCCACGCCCATGACCGGCGGCATCAGTTGTCCACCGGTTGACGCAGTGGCTTCGTGCGCGGCGGCTTCTTCGGACGTGTAACCAGTTCGCTTCATGAGCGGAATGGTGAAAATACCAGTGGCCACCACGTTGGCGACCGCACTGCCACTGATAGTGCCGAACATTGCCGAAGCCACGATTTCAGACTTGGCCGCCCCGCCCCGACGCTGCCCCACCAGCCGCAACGCGCTGTCGATGAACAACTGCCCACCGCCAGTGGCTGAGTACACCACGCCAAACAAAATGAAGTACCAGACGAAATCAAGCGACGTCTGTGTGGTGACACCCAGAACGCCGTGCGTGGCCATCGTCATCATTTCGATGAAGAGCGGAAACTCGAAGCCCTGGAAGCTGAGCCAGCCTGGCGCCCAGGGGCCCAGGAAACAATAGGCTACGAAGGCGACAATCACCCATATCAGACTCCATCCCACCACCCGGCGCACAGCTTCCATCAGGACTAAGAGCAGAAGCGAACCGAAAATCAGGTCGATGGTGAGGACATCGTCGATGTTCTCCATCCGGTCTGAGAGCCGTGGCAACTCAACCAGGTAATAGGCAAGTACGCCCGCACTGGCGGCAAGCAGCAGCGAATCGATCGCCCGATGTCGCGTTTGAGTCCCAGACGGTATCCAGGCAAACACGCACAGGAGCGACAGCCCGATATGTACCGGGACGGATACCGCGTTCTGTATCGGCTCAACTAGCAGGTGGAGCTGAAACAGCAGGAACACCAACGCGAGCAGAAACCTCGGGCTCAGCAACCGGGCGGCGGGCAAGGTCACATCCAGCCGCGCTCGCGGTAGTAGCGCTCCGCCCCCGGGTGCAGGGGAATGCCCACGTTCTCGGGCCGCCACGCATCCTTTGCTATGAACCCCTGCATCGCCTTGTTCTCGGACACGATGGCGTCGCGGTTCTCGATCACGGCTTTGGTGATTGCATAGGCGGTGGCATCCGGCATGTCCTTGTGCACGATGAGGTTGGTGCCGAAGTCTGCCGCCTTGGTGGGACCGTTCTGTCCCTTGAATGATAGCGGGAGTGGGTGCACTTTGAGCCCATTCTGGCCGAGTGCTTTGAGAGACCTCTCGGGCAGATCTAGAAAGCGTAATGGCACGGTCAGCGACACCTCCTGGGTGGCAGGGTGGCCGGGCGATACGCTTTCAAAATAGAGGTCGGCTCGGCCGTTTCGCATCATGTTTGGAATCTGGCCGACATCAATTTGAATGATCTGTCCGCCACCTGCACGATACTTGTCGAAGGTAAGACCCAGCGACTCGAAAATGATCCGAACCGAGGGGGGGACGGTGCTGCCTGCCGGCTTCATGATGACCCGCGGCGGCTCTTTTGAAAGCAGGGCTTTCTCAAGGGTGTCGTGACCGGTGCGCTTGATGTAATCCTCGGTGAGCATGCCCGTGATCCAGACCTCGTTCAGACCGCCGAGCAGGGCGCGGATGTTGGGATATTTTTTACCCTTGTAGATTTCCTCCTCACCATTCATTGCCCAGACTGAGGTGATGACGTTGGCAAACGCCATGTCGGCTTTACCCTCGTTCACCAGAATCGGGTTGCCGATGCCACCGCCGCGCGCAATGATGTCAACCTTCGAGCCCGCGGGCAGCGCAGGCTGCAGGTGCTTGGAGAAACTGGCTGCAAAGACATACCAGATTGACCCAAGCGGCATGGCACCGAATTTCAGATCGGTAGTTGCCTGAGCGACGCTGAATCCGTGGCCGGTCAAGGCCGAGGAACCCAGTGCGAAAAGAACGGTACGCCGGGTCGTATGCATCGTAGTCTCCCTGTCAATACCCTGCGTGGTCCGCATCGTTGGTGCGGGGCAGGGGGTTGTCGGCGGAATCGCCGGGGTGCGGCGAGGTCCGTGTTTTCGGGGCAAACTAGCAGCAGAATCGGGTTGGTGCAACTGTTTAGCGCACCTTTTAGCGCAGCAGGGCGAGCGCCTGCTGATCGTTTACGGCAACGACAAGGTGTCCGGGGACGTCCTTGCTCGTCCTGAGCGCTGACGAGTAAGGCGCTGCCCGAACCAGCACGCGGCCGGGCCGGGCGCGGCGGTCAGGCCAGGTCAGCCGCTAGCGACGCGCGGGTGTCGACCGATACCGGCGACAGGGACGTAGTGTAGTTGGGATGATCAACACCCATCGCGAGCGAGACGCCGTATTTCAGCGCCGCTGCCATGTCGTTGGTGAGTTCAAAGCGCAGGAAGTGCACCGCCGAGGTCTTTTCGTCGTTTTCGCGATCAAGGTCTTCGTCGGCGATGGCGTAGACGCGCGGCGAACCTTCGACCTGCACCCAGACCCGGTCTTCAATACCGATCAGGCGCGACAGTTCCCGGCTACGCGTGGCGCCATCAACGAACTCGATCAGCATGGTGGCCTTGAAATTACGACCGTCGGGGATCAGCGGGTTGTAGGCTTCGAGCTCATGCTGAATCCCTTCCTCTTCGAAAATTCTCTCGATGCGGAGCATTTCCTGAACCTGGTAGCGAACAGTCATTTCATCTTCGAACAGAAGGGTCACGTGTTCGCCCAGGTGAACCTTGCGCGGCTTCTTGTGCTCAATGACCTGGCGACGAAATTCCGGACGGACGCGCGAATAGGCCTCCAGCGTCATCAGTGAATCACGGGTGAGTTGCGGCATGGTAATACTCATATCGGAGTGTGGCTTGCAGGAGTGGGTGGAAGAAACTAAAGTCAGGCAAGGCCGTAGGCAATGCGCAGCAGCGTGATCGGATGGGCCAGCTTGCCCTCGGTTTCGCGGCCGGCCGCCTGCAGGCCCTGCTCGATGTGATGGCCGGCGAGCTGGCAGTCGGAGGCGAACCAGTTCATCTCGCCCTGCGGGTGATCGCCCATCTGACGAAACACCGGACGGCCGATTTTCATCGCGGTCTCATGGTATTCGCTCTTGACCCCCCAGGTGCCTGCATGGCCCGAGCAACGCTCAACGGTGTTGACCTGGGTATCGGGGATCATCTGCAGCACTTCACGGGTTTTCTGGCCGACATTTTGCACTCGGAGGTGACAAGCGATATGGTAAGAGACGTTGCCGAGCGAGGCTTGGAAGTCAGTCTTCAGCAAGCCATCTTTCGAGCGCGCGACCAGGTATTCAAAAGGATCGAACATGGCGGCCCGCACGGCCTGAACGTCGGCGTCATCATGGAACATCAGCGGCAATTCCTGCTTGAACATGAGGCCGCACGACGGGATAGGAGCAAGAATTGCGTAGCCCACGCGCGCAAGCTTTGCGAGCATCGGAATGTTGATTTCCTTGAGCGATTTTACGCCTTCCAGGTCGCCCAGTTCGAGCTTGGGCATGCCGCAGCACGCCTCCTTTTCGGCGATCACGAACGGAATCTCGTTATGGTCGAGCACCTTCACCAGATCATGACCGATACCGGGCTCGTTGTAGTTCACATAGCAGGTGGAGAAGATCGCGACCTTGCCAGGGGTGCGCTGGCCGTCACGGACCGAATGCGGTTTCGAAGGGGCGATATTCTTGCGGAACGGGTTGGCTGAAAATTCGGGTAACCAGGCGTCCTTATGCACCCCCAGATGCTCGTCGAGGAGCCCGCGAACGGTCTCGCTTTTCGACAGTGAGTTAACGGCTTTGACCACCACCGGGATGCCCGCAAGCTTGCCATTTCGATCGGTCGAGGCGAGCTGAACGTCGCGAAAACGGGTCGGGGTGCCCTGCTTGAACTGAATCGCTTTGCCGCGCAGCATGAGGTGCGGGAAGTCGAGGTTCCAGGGGTGCGGCGGCACGTATGGGCACTTCGTGAGATAGCACACGTCGCACAGGTAGCACTGGTCAACCACTTTCCAGTAGTCGGCCTTGTTTACGCCGTCAACCTCTCCCGTGCTGCTTTCATCGACCAGATCGAAAAGCGTCGGAAACGCGTTGCACAGGCTCACGCAGCGGCGACAGCCGTGGCAGATATCGAACACGCGCTCCATCTCTGCAAGCGCCGAAGATTCGTTGTAAAACTGGGGGTTCAACCAGTCGAGCGGGTGACGGGTGGGCGCCTCGAGGGAGCCTTCTCGAACGGTCATCAAATTCTCCTAGTCAAACATCCAAAGCAAAAGGGGAGCACTGCTCCCCCTTTGGCCGGTGGCAGCAGGCGCGTACGTGCGTGCCCGCTTGCCTCGGGCAGAGCTTAGACCAGCGCCTCGAGGGCCTTCGCAAACTTGTTCGCGTGCGAACGCTCGGCCTTTGCCAGCGTCTCGAACCAGTCGGCGATTTCGTCAAAGCCTTCACCGCGAGCGGTCTTGGCCCTGCCCGGGTACATGTCGGTGTACTCGTGCGTTTCGCCAGCGACGGCCGCCTTCAGGTTGCTGGCGGACGGGCCGATCGGCAGATCGGTCGCCGGATCGCCAACTTCGGCCAGGTAGTCGAGGTGGCCGTGCGCATGACCGGTCTCGCCTTCAGCGGTGGATCGGAACAGCATGGCGACTTCAGGGTGGCCCTCTACGTCGGCCTTGTTTGCGAAGTAGAGGTAACGGCGGTTAGCCTGGCTTTCACCAGCAAACGCATCTTTCAGGTTCTGATGGGTCTTCGTACCCTTGAGGCTGGGCATGTGAATCTCCTGGACGAATCATTGGGAAGGGTGGGCTTGACGGGCGGTCGCCCATCGCGGATCCGACCGAACTCTATCAGTCAGCGATTACCCCTTCCAATTGACAATACAAATCCAATTGATTGAAGCTGGCTATTGATCGTGGCGGTACCCGCTGAGGTTGCTCGGGATCACGTCGATTCGGACCAGTCCGGTAGTTGCACGCCGATGTGCAGTCCGTCCCCGTCGGCGTTGCCCAGCGAGAGGCTGCCACCGTAACGCCGAACGATACGCGCAACGATCGCCAGTCCGAGACCCGTACCTGCGTGAGTGCCGCCGGGGTCGCTTCGAGCGGCGTCCAGGCGTGCAAACGGCCGCAGGGCCTCCTCGTGTCGCGATGCAGGAATACCCGGGCCATGGTCACGGATATTGATCTCCATGACCCCGCCGGATCGAGTGAGGGCGATATCGACAATCGCCTGGGAAGTATTTGGATGGCGCCCATGTCTGATCGCGTTATCAATCAGGTTGACGACGATGCGCTGCAGGTCGATTGGATCTCCATGCCAGCTCACCCCCGGGACGAAATGGGCTTGCATGGCCAAACATCCAGACCGTACGTCGTTGGCATAGCGGTCGACCAGATCTGCTAGCACTTCGGAGGCGTCGACCTGCTGCACGCGCGGCGGCTGATTGCTGCGCGCGTAGTCGATGAACTGCCCGACGATCGCATTGATCCGGCCAATGTCTTCCACCATCGCATCGCGCTGTGCGATGTCAATTCGTGCCAGTTCAACCTCCATCCGCAGGCGGGTGAGCGGACTTCGCAGGTCATGAGAGATCCCGGCCAGCGCAAGCGTTCGGTCATGCTCCAGATCAGCCAGGTCGCGTGCCATCCGGTTGAATTGCCGTTTGACCCGGGCGAGTTGAGGTGGCCCGTCCTCGCGGAGCTTGGGTGGGGATTCGCTCCGGCTGACCGAACTGATCGCCTGCGCCAGTTGCGCGAGGGGTCGATCGATGAACCATGCGATCGCGAAGGCTCCGCCGCTTGCGAGTAGCGCAGCGACCAGAGCGATGAATCCGAGCGCCGGGTCGATCTGCCGCTCTGCGCGGCGGGCCGGCAACAGCAGCCAGTAGCTGTCACCCGACAGATCGAAGCTGACCCACAAACCGTCCTCATCATTCACCCGCGCCGCGACGCTGGTTGATTCGCTCAGCAAGAGACGCAGCCGCGACTCAAGCGCTCGGAGAGAAGGCGTCATTTTGCTGCTGTCGATGCTGTCGCTGGGCTCGAGTGGCAGCACGCGAACATCTTCCTCTCGCACCAGTTCTTCAAGCATGCGCATGCGCCGCTCTGGGTCCGAACCAAGCAGCGCGGTACGCGTGAGGTTGATGATTGATGTGATCTCCCAGGCCAGGCGCTGTTCGGGCGGAGCTCGCTCAAGAAGTCGGTAGGCTGCGAATACCGAGATGACGCTCGCAATCGCCAGTCCAGCCAGAAGAAGAAAGGTTCGCCAGAACAGGCCTGAACGGGCGATTTGCCGGAGCGCGTCGATCCGTCCTTCCTGGGGCGAACTTTCGTCCGCAGCTTGGCGCTTATTCGCCATCCGGAATGAATACGTAGCCAACGCCCCAGACCGTCTGGAGGTAACGAGGCTGCTGCGGGTCGACTTCAATCAGCTTGCGCAGCCGTGATACCTGAACGTCGAGGCTGCGGTCATAGGCGCCGTAATCACGGCCGCGGGCCAGTGTCATGAGCTTGTCGCGCGACAGCGGCTGACGGGCATGCTGAGCCAGCACCTTCAGGACTGAAAATTCGCTGGTGGTTAAAGGAACGAGCTCGTCATCCCGGCGCAGCTGCCGCGTGCCGAGACTCAACCGGAAGGGCCCGAACCGGACTTCTTCATCGGCGCCGCCGGGCGCGCCCGGAAGCTCGGGAGGGGGCGTGCGTCGAAGCACGGCATGAATGCGGGCAAGAAGTTCCCGGGGGTTGAAGGGCTTTGGCAGGTAGTCATCGGCACCCACCTCGAGGCCGATGATCCGGTCCACCTCATCGCCCTTAGCGGTGAGCATCACGACTGGTGTGCGATTGCTCTGGCCGCGCATGCGGCGCAGCAGCGATAAACCATCTTCGCCAGGCAGCATGAGGTCAAGCACCACCAGATCGAAGGCTTCTCTGTGCATCAGGCGCCACATGGAAGCGCCGTCGTGGGCGAGACCCACCTCAAACTGGTTCTCGCCCAGGTAGCGACGTAGCAATTCGCGCAGCCGCGGGTCGTCGTCGACCACCAGTATTTTCTTTGCTCTGGCATTCATGAAGCGATGATAGCGGGTCCTTTGGATGGGCACATCCGACCCGGTACGCTTACCGACTGTTACACGGTGGCACCTGATTAAACACTGTCTGGGCCGCGCGCGCGCCTAAAATCTGGCGATGCGCCCCAAACGCCTTCCAGATGATTCGCGCCAGCTGCCCCCTCCCCGTCGCCACGGCGAGGGGGGGCTGCGCCGTTCGATTGTGCTCGGCTTGCCTGCGCTGTTTCTTTCGCCTGTGAGTTGGGCTGGCCAGCCGGCCGATCCGTCCCTGCTCGATCCCGATGAGCGCATACGGTTGCGGCGCGAACTGCGTCAGGCTCATCGCGAACGCATGCGCGCAGCCGGTGCAGCGGGCGGTGCATTCGAGCCCGCGCCGCCGCTTCCGCCTCATCATGATCCCGGCCGGTCTGGATGGGGTGCGTCACCCGTTCATCCGCCGGAAGCCTCCTGGCCCCGCCGTCGGACGGATGGAAGCTCGCCCCCTCATGATCAAGCCGGACCGCCGCCTGGGCGGTTCACCCTTACCGAGGAGGAACGAGAGCAACTGCGTTGGCAGCTGCGCGAACAGCGCGCTGCCCGGCGTGCCGCACAACCGTCGCAGACCCCTCACCGCGGCCCGGTAGAGCCGTGACGACTGCCCCCGATTCACCGTCCACCCTGTTTCCGGCGCTTGCTCTCAGTTGCTCCGCCCACGGGGTATCGGTCGCACTTGCTACAGCCGAAGCGGGGATGCGTCCAACGATTGAGTGCTGGCATGAGCCCGAGAGCGCGGGACGGTCCGACGCGCTCCTCGCTTCTGTGGATGGGTTGCTTCATGCCAACGGAGTGACACCCTCAGCGCTGCGTCTGCTCTGTGTGGAGGTGGGGCCTGGTCCGTTTACGGCGCTTCGCATGACCTGCTCGGTGGCGCAGGGCATCAGCTTCGCCGCGAGCGTACCCTGCGTTGAGGTATGGTCGACTGAGGCGCTTGCCCTGCAGGCTGTGGCAGGGAGCGGTCCCGGGCGATATCGCGTACTGGTTGCGGTCGATGCGCGTATGGGCGAGGTCTACGCCGCAACCATTGAGATCGAGATTGCGCCCGACGGTACACCTGCGCAGGTCCTTGAATCCGTCGCCTGTGCAGCGGGACCACCCGATCAGATCTGGGCCCTAGCGGGTCCTGGGCGCACGGTTCAAGGTGACGCAGTGCTGTTGATCGCGGGAAATGCCTGCTCACTGGTGTCCGGATTCAGGGAGCGTTTAGCCGGTGAGGCGGCTGTCGCGGGATGGCGGGTCGAGTGGCCGGCGGGCGCGACAGTTCTGCGTGCCGACGCTGTGCTCCGGGTGGGCATGTCGAGGGTAAGGGCGGCATCACTTGAAGCAGTCACGCCCCGCTATGTTCGAAATAAGGTCGCGCTGGATGTGTCCGAGCAGGCGGCGGCCCGGGCCCGTGCTGCCAGAGCGAGCGGGGCGTGAGCGCGGCGTTTGGCTTCATGGCGGGTGTCTGCCCCGTGGGCGGCGCCGAATTGCGAGACATGCGCCCGCAGGACCTTGATACGGTTCACGCGGTTGAACTCGATCTGTATCCGTTTCCGTGGACGCGCGGCAATTTCCTCGATTCGCTGGGTGCCGGGTATGACCTACGCCTCCTGGTGTCTGGTGAGCGGCTGCTTGCGTACGTCGTATGCATGCAGATCCCGGATGAACTGCATCTGCTCAACCTCAGCGTGGCGAGCTCGTTTCAGCGCATCGGGCTGGGGCGTTGGGTGATGCTCAATCTGCTGGCAGAGGCTCAGGCCAAAGGGCTGTCGTCAATGATGCTGGAGGTTCGCCCCTCCAATACGGGGGCGCAACGGCTGTACCGTTCGCTGGGGTTTACCCCCATCGGGCTGCGTCGCCGCTACTATCCTTCCTTTGACAACACCCGAGAGGACGCGATCGTCATGCGTCTCGCGTTCGATGCTTGATTCCAACCGGTTGCGCGCGTTTCGGGCCCTGGGTATCGGCCCAGCCTGGGCCTCCCGGGCACCAACGGGTGGTGACGGGGCGAACGGTGACGGGCAGGTCTACAGCGATGCCGACACTCACGCCGACACTCACGCCGACACCGATGCTATCGCCGCTACGGTTCCGGAGCGGTCCGTCGCTGATACTGCGGTTCGCTGGTGGGAGCTTGCCGTGCGCGTCGATGCCTGTCGCGCTTGTCCGCTGGGCCACTCGCGCCAGCACGCGGTGTTCGGCACGGGCAGTCAGAGGGCGCGCTGGATGCTGATCGGGGAGGCGCCTGGCGCTGAAGAAGATCGCCAGGGCGAGCCCTTTGTTGGCCGTGCCGGATCGCTGCTCGATGCCATGCTCAAGGCGGCGGGGCTCGATCGCGGTCGCGACGTGTATATCGCCAATGTGCTCAAGTGCCGACCATCAGGAAACCGTAATCCGGAACCCATTGAGGTGGCGCGTTGTTCGCCGCATTTACGAGAGCAGGTTGAACTGGTGCAGCCCACGTTGCTGGTTCTGATGGGACGTTTCGCCGCGCAGACCCTGCTCGGAACCGAAGCCTCGATTGCCAGCCTGCGCGGCCGGGTTCACCAGGCCGATGTGGGCGGGCTCCAAATTCCTGCGGTGGTGAGCTACCACCCGGCCTATCTGTTGCGTAATCCGGCAGATAAACGATTAGCCTGGGCCGACTGGTGTCTGGCGCGGAGCACCATCAGTGCCGCCCTTCGCCAATCAGAGCAACCGAGTCAAATTTCCGTTGGTTCGCCCGATGCAGGCGAATCACCATCGCCATCGTGAGCGCCACAAAGCCACCGAACAGCACGATGACCGTGTTCACGTGCAGCCCGATCCGGATCAGGCCGGCGTAAAGGCCAAGCATGAGCAGGATATTCACGTTTTCGTTGAAATTCTGTACGGCAATGGAGTGCCCAGCGCTCATCAACACGTGACCCCGGTGCTGCAGCAGCGCGTTCATGGGCACCACGAAAAAGCCAGCCAGGCCTCCGATCAGGATAAGCAGCGGAAAAGCTGCCGCCTCGGATGAGACCAATGTCATGAGGGGCACCACCAGACCCATGGCCACGCCCACTGGCAACACTTTCACTGAATCGCGCAGGCGGAGTACCCGCGCTGCCACCACAGCGCCCACTGCGATACCTACTGCCACCACGCCCTGAAGGATGGCGGCACGATTGAGCGGCATGCCCAGAGCACTCTTGGCCCAGTCAAGCACGATGAACTGCAGCGTGGCGCCCGCGCCCCAGAACAAGGTGGTGACGGCGAGCGAGATCTGCCCCAGCTTGTCCAGCCAGAGCACCCGGCAGCAGTGAGCAAACTCCCGCACCAGATGAATGGGGTTACGCTTCTGCCGCGGATAACGCGCGCCGGTATCGGGGATTCGCAGATTGAACGCGGCGGCAATCAGATAGACCACGCCGATCACAATGATCGCGCTTTCTGCAGGCGTATCGATACCGGTTTCGATGTGGGGAACATCAAAGCCCAGCAGGATGGCGGATATTTTGGGGCTGATCAGTGCGCCGCCGAGCACTGTACCCAAAATGATTGATCCAACGGTTGTTCCTTCTATCCATCCGTTGGCAGCCACCAGCTTCTCGGGCGGCAGCAGTTCTGTGAGGATGCCGTATTTGGCGGGCGAGTAGGCCGCTGCACCAAAACCCACCACTGCGTAGGCGAGAAGCGGATGAATGGTGAAGAACATCAGCGCGCATCCCACCACCTTGATCAGGTTGGTGACGAACATCACCCTGCCCTTGGGCATCGAGTCAGCGAAAGCGCCGACAAACGGCGCGAGCACCACGTAGGAGACAGTGAAAAACAGCTTCAGAAGCGGCTTCATCCACTCTGGCGCATGCATTTCAATGAGCAGCGCGATCGCAGCAATCAGCAGCGCGTTGTCGGCGAGCGACGAGAAAAACTGTGCCGCCATGATGGTGTAAAAGCCGAGCTTCATCGGAAAGTCTCTGTGTCCGGGAGCAATCCTAAACGCGATCGGGCACGGACCTGCCCGACCTAAGCCATTGGCAAGTTCGCAGCAAAGTCGTGGTTATAGCACGCTGATATCCCGGTTCCCGCGAGGGTATGCCGTCGTTCCGCCGGGCAGGCTATAGTGCACAGCAGATTACCCGCGCCCAACGCCATGCCCCGAACTGCACGAATCACGATTTCACGACCTGCCCTGCGGCACAACCTGCAGCACGTCCGCACATTGGCGCCGGCTGCGCGCGCCTGGGCGGTGGTCAAGGCCGATGCGTACGGGCATGGGCTCGAGGCGCTGCTCCCCGTGCTCGACGCAGCGGACGGTCTGGCACTGGTTGAATTCGATCGCGCCCAATGGCTTCGCGAGTACGGCTGGCGTAAGCCCATCCTGATGCTCGAGGGGGCGTTCGAACCCGCCGATGTTGAACTCGCCGCCCGGATCGGCCTGTCGCTTACCGTGCACGAACCCCGGCAGATTGACTGGTTGTCGGCCGTACCACCGCACAACGGGCTCGACATCCACCTGAAGCTCAATAGCGGCATGAACCGGCTGGGTTTCGCTGCTGCCGAGTACCGGGCTGCCTGGCAGCGCCTGCGGGCCCTGCAATCAGTGACGGACATCACATTGATGACTCATTTCGCCAATGCGGACCTGGCTGACGGTGTGTCACAGGCGCTCGCCGTTTTTGACCAGGTGATGCAGGGGCTGGGGGGGGAGCGATCGCTCGCCAATTCGGCGGCCATCATTGACTGGCCGGCCGCGCATCGCGACTGGGTTCGCCCCGGCATCATGTTGTATGGCGCTTCTCCTTTTGGATCACGAAGTGCCGCCAGCCTTGGTCTCGAACCCGTCATGCGTTTTGAAAGCCGACTTATCGGGCGACAGCGACTTGCGGCTGGTGACGCAGTGGGCTACGGCTCAACGTTTGTCGCAGACCGGCCAATGTCGATCGGCATCGTGGCCTGTGGCTATGCCGATGGTTACCCGCGCCATGCTCCGACCGGCACGCCGATTGCCGTCTGTGGCGTTCGCACTCGTACCATTGGCCGGGTCTCGATGGACATGCTTGCAATTGATCTCGAGCCGGTGCCGCAGGCCGTTGTGGGTAGCCCGGTTGAGTTGTGGGGAGAACAGGTGCCGGTGGATGAAGTGGCTGCGAGTGCGGGCACGGTCGGCTACGAGCTCACCTGCGCGATTGCACCGAGAGTGCTCCGACATGTGACTGATGATGGCACGCGCTAAATCCCATTACCTTTGTTCCGAGTGCGGGGCCAGTTCCCCTAAGTGGGCGGGGCAGTGTCCTCAGTGCGAGCGCTGGAATACGCTGGTGGAAACCGTAGGCGAGCCTGTCGCGGCAGGACGTCACCGCGGTCTCGCGGAGGCACAGGCGGTGCAGAGGCTCGATGCGGTTCCGCTGGAAACCGTACGTCGGCTGCCCACAGGCAGCGATGAATTCGACCGGGTGTTGGGGGGCGGCCTGGTGGCGGGTTCGGTGGTGCTGATCGGCGGTGATCCCGGGATCGGCAAGTCAACGCTCCTGCTCCAAACCCTGGCCCATGTCTGTGGGGATTCGAGCGCGCTCTACGTGAGCGGCGAGGAATCTGTCGGGCAAATTGCGCTGCGGGCCCGTCGTTTGGGGCTGGGCGAGTTGGCCTTGCCGGTGCTGGCCGAGATCGAGCTTGATCGTATCTGTACCGAGATTGAGCGTAGCCGCCCGTCCGTGGTCGTGATCGATTCGATCCAGACAATGGTCTCGACCCAGTTGCAATCGGCCCCGGGGTCGGTTGCACAGGTGCGCGAGTGCGCCGCGCAGCTGACCCGCATCGCAAAACAGCTGGGTGTTGCAATGGTGATGATCGGCCACGTCACGAAGGAGGGAACGCTCGCCGGTCCTCGGGTGCTCGAGCATATTGTCGATACGGTGCTCTACTTTGAAGGCGAGCAGCACTCCATCTACCGGATGGTGCGCGCCTTCAAGAACCGGTTCGGAGCGGTCAACGAGCTTGGCGTCTTTGCAATGACCGATCGAGGGTTGCGCGCGGTCGCCAATCCCTCTGCCATTTTTCTTTCTCAGCGCGGCCGGCGGGTGGCGGGATCGTGTGTGCTGGTGTCGCTTGAGGGGAGCCGGCCGCTGCTGGTTGAGGTGCAGGCGCTGGTTGATACCGCGCAGATTCCCAACCCGCGGCGGCTGTCGGTAGGTCTCGAAGGCAATCGACTGGCGATGCTGCTGGCGGTCCTTCATCGGCATGCGGGCATCGCCTGCTATGACCAGGACGTATTCGTCAATGTGGTGGGTGGGGTTCGAATTTCCGAACCGGCAGCCGACCTGGCAGTGCTCCTGGCGATCGTCTCGTCATTACGCGACCGGGCACTGTCCGAGCAGCTCGCGGTGTTTGGCGAGGTGGGTCTGGCAGGCGAAATCCGACCCGCGCCGCGCGGCCAGGAGCGGCTTCGCGAAGCCGGAAAGCTGGGTTTTCCGCGGCTGCTCATTCCCCAGGCGAATGCGCCCAAGCGGCCTATCGAGGGGCTGGAGCCGATTGCGGTGGAGTCGATCGATCAGGCGCTGTCGCTGGCCTGGGGCTGACCAGGCGCCGGCGCGGGTACCTGAGCGGACAGCTATGCGGGAACCTGAGCGGGTACCTGAGCGGAGGTCAGGTGTTCCCCGGCGCTGCTGCACCGCCGCGCGCCATGAGCCCGGCGGCGAGTGCGCCCGCTCGGAGTCCGCTTCTTACTGCCGACTCGATTGTGGCCGGGTAGTCGCGCTCGGTGTAGTCGCCCGCGATCCAGAGGCCCGGCAAGTTGCCGCTGATCGGCTGGGTGATGTGGGGCCGCTCGGGGACACACGCAAAGGTGGCGCGACGTTCGAAGACAGTGAAGGCATATGCAGGCGAGGGCAACCGCAGTGCTTGCGCAGTTGATGCGCTGACGGCCGCTGTCAGGGCTGCCAGCGATCCCTCAGGGGCAGCGGCGTTACTCACCACGACCGACGCGATACGATGGCCGCGTTGGACGCCCCGGTCAAAGAGCCAGTCGCCCAACGGGGCGGCGCCCGCCTGCGCCCGGCGTTTCCCCAACATGGTCAAGCGGGGCAGGGGGCTGAGGTCGGTCTCAGGCCATGCCAGGTAGGTGGTGGCAATCGGGATCGATCGAAACAGCGACAGGGCGTGGCATAGCGCATGGATGCCTGGCCCGTTATCCGACTCGAGAGCCGACCCCATCAGTCGGGAGCTATTGGCGGCAGGCAGGGCCAGCACAACAGCCCGGGCCCGATGCACGCCACCCGGCAGCGCGATGTGCCATTCGGATCCAATGTGCCGTATCGAGCGGGCGGGCGTCCTGAGCAGGATCCGGGCGCCGCGCCCGGTAAGCCAGGCTGTGGCCGGCTCAGGCAGGCAATCACCTAGTGTGTCGGCAGGCAGGATGAAGTCGCTGGCTGCTCGCGCTGCGCCGAGCGTGTCGCGCAACACGGCCGCAAAAGTCCGCGCGCACGCGATGTCGGTGGGCGTGTTGAGTGCGGACACACACAGCGGCTCCCAGAGCCGCTCGATGAGCCAGGACGGTTGCCCGGTGCGCGCGAGAAGCTGTGCGACCGTTTCACCTTCGGGCACCTGCCAGTGGTGGCGCCAGAGGCTGAGCATCAGGCGTATGCATGCGGCGCGTCCGGCGAGTCCCAGGCCGCGGGCGCGCGCAAACGCCACTGCCAGATGAAAAGGTGCGGGCAGCCTCGCCGCCTGAAGGGTAAAACCACCGGGACCGCGCAACACAAGCGGTTCGCGACAGAGCCGCTGTCGGGAGTCCGGGGCGACCCTGTTCATCAGCGCGAGGGTCTCGCGATATGCGCCCATCATGAGGTGTTGACCGTTGTCGAGTCTCACCAGGCCAAAGCCCATGTCGACCTCGATCGTTCGGGCGCGCCCCCCGAGCTGCGGCGCGGCCTCGATCAGGCTCACGCTGCGTCCCGCCGCACAGGCTTCGACGGCAGCGGCGATGCCGGCCCAGCCCCCGCCGATGACACAGACGTCCACCGATACCTCCTGCTGGTCGTGAGCCATGGCCGCAATCAGAGGCCGCGTACCCGTCCGCTGCGCCAGGTGCGCCACGCGAGCCAGAGTTTGCGAACCGGGGGAAGAGATGTGCGGTGCGTGAGAACCCGGAGCCCATCGCGTTCGATTTCAGCAAGCAGGGTAGCGTAGATGGAGGCCATGACCAGCCCCGGTCGTTGGCTTCGTCGATCGACCTCGGGCAAAAGCGCGAGTGCTTCGCGATAGGTTTCAATGGCACGCGCGTGCTGTAAACGCATCAGCGCAGTGAAGTTCTCCGACGGGCGAACCGCCAGCAGATCGGGAACCGTCACGCCAAAGCGTTGCAATTCAGCAAGGGGCAGATAAATCCGGCCCATCTTCGCATCTTCGCGAACGTCGCGGATGATGTTGGTCAGCTGGAACGCCAGGCCGAGTCTGGCCGCGTACCGCAGCGTGTCAGGGTGCGACACGCCGAAAATTGAAGCTGCGAGGATACCCACCACACCAGCGACCCGGTGGCAGTAGAGTCCAAGTGACTCAAAGTCGAGATAGCGGTTCTGCTCCAGATCCATCTGCATTCCGTCAATGATGTCGCGAAGCCGCGCACAGCTCATCGAAAAGGGCAGCAAGTGCGGTGCGAGCGCGAGCGTGACCGGGTGCTGTGGGTGTCCAGCCTCGAGTCGGTTCACTTCATCACGCCACCAGGCCAGCTTTGCCCGAGCCACCGACGCTTCGCGGATTTCGTCGACGACATCATCGACCTCGCGGCAAAAAGCGTAGAGCGCGGTGATCGCGCGACGCCGCTCGGGCGGCAGGAACATGAAGCTGTAGTAGAAGCTCGACCCGCTCCGTGAAGCGCGCTCCTGGCAGTAGGCGTCAGGGGTCATGGCGCGGGATGCGCCGACAGGCGGACACGCGGCGGTGCGAGCGCGAGTGCCAGCAACGCGGGTGCATCGCGCCACCCGAGTATCGGGCGGTGTCGGAACACATCATGCTGTGCATACGCAATCCGGTCGATGATACGCTGGCCGCCTGCGATGATGGCGCGCAGTTCTAGCGAAAGGCGCCAAGGAACGCGACTCACCAGCGGCGCGCCAGAAGCGAGCATCTGGCGCGCGAAATCAAGCTCGCCACTCATTGCGCGCCGCAGTGCTGACGGCAGCGGCGCGCCGCCAGCGGCCCGTTCGATGTCGTGGTCACCGCTACCCGCGAGGTGAAGCGCGTCTTGAGGCAGGTAGACCCGGCCCTTGCGCCAGTCGATTGACACATCCTGCAGAAAGTTGATCAGCTGAAGCGCCGAGCAGATGCAATCAGAGAGCTGAACACACTCGCTGCTGTCGGCGTTGAACAGCCGCAGGATGAGCCTGCCTACCGGGTTGGCCGATCGGCTGCAGTAATCGAGCAACTCCGCGCGGTCTCGGTAGCGGTGAACGCGAACGTCCTGGGCGAAGGCATCGAGCAGTGCGCGCAGTTGTTCCACGGGAAGCGTGTGATGTTCAATCAACGGGTAGAGACGCAGAACGACCGCTGGAGCCTGAGGCGATGGCTCGCAAAGCGCACGATCAAGTTGTGCGAGCGCGGCCAGCCGCTCACGGTCGGTGAGCGTACCTTCATCGGCCAGGTCGTCGGCGAATCGGGCGAATTGATAAAGCGCGATGACCGCCGGACGAAGCGGGGCGGGCACCAGTATCGATGCCACCGGGAAGTTCTCATAGTGGTCGACCGACGACCAGGCTGTGGGGTGCATGGCAGTTGATTGTAGAGGCAATGGATGGGGGTTGCGGTTGATCGGATAGAATCACGAGCTTTTGACGCGGCCGTGGCGGAATTGGTAGACGCACCAGGTTTAGGTCCTGGCGCTGCGAGGCGTGAAGGTTCGAGTCCTTTCGGCCGCACCAGTCTCGTGACCTGCTGCTTTGATTTGCAGCCCGCACGCTGCTTATTTCCGGAAACTTTTCATGACAAGTGTGATTGAAAACACAGGCGCTCTCGAGCGCCGCCTCAAGATGGACGTAGCAAGCGCCGACCTGGCCAAGCAGGTCGGCGATCGCCTTCGCCAGTTGTCCAAGACCGTCAAGATGTCGGGTTTTCGGCCGGGCAAAGTTCCGATGAGCGTCGTCGAGCGCTCCTACGGCGCGTCGGTGCAGGCCGAAGTGCTGGGTGATCTGGTCGGCAAGGCGTTCAATGCTGCAGTCACTGAACACAAATTACGGGTGGCGGGCGAGCCTCGCATCGAGCCCGCGCAGGGGGCTGAGGAAGGTGCCATTTCGTTTACTGCCACGTTTGAGGTCTACCCTGATTTCGAGGTCGCTGATGCGGCGAGCTGTAAAGTCCCCCGCTACGGCTGCGAGGTTACCGACGCCGAGGTCGACAAGACCATCGAAATTCTGAGGAAACAGCGCGCGTCATGGAATCAAGCATCGGGCGCGGTCGCCGAGGGTCTGCGCGCAACGATCGATTTCGCAGGCACGCTCGCTGGCGTGGCTTTCGATGGCGGAACGGCGTCCGACTTCCCATTTGTGCTGGGCGAAGGCCGGATGCTGCCCGACTTCGAGTCCGGTATGCGTGGCCTCGGTGTGGGCGAAACCCGCCAGTTTCCGGTCAAATTCCCCGAGGACTACGGTTCGAAAGACCTTGCTGGCAAGACCGCCGAGTTCTCGGTCACGCTCAAGAAGCTTGAGTTACCCCAGCTTCCTGAGATCGATGCCGAGTTCGCGCGTCAGCTAGGCATCGCAGACGGTGACGTGGCGCGGATGCGTGCTGAGTTGAGGGCTAACCTCGAGCGCGAAGTGTCCGAGCGTTTGCGGGTACGGAACAAAACGGGCGTGATGGAAGCGTTACCCTCGCTCGCCAGCTTTGAGCTTCCCAAATCCCTGGTCGAATCGGAGAGCGGCGCGCTCGCAGAGCGGATGAAGGCCGACCTGAAGGCGCGCGGCATGGATGTCCGCAATATCCCGGTCCCGCCTGAGGCTTTCCGCGAGCAGGCCGAGAAGCGGGTCCGCCTTGGCCTGCTGGTGGCAGAGATCGTTCGGCGCGAAAAGCTACAGGCCAAGCCGGATCAGATCCGTAAGCACATTGAAGAGCTGTCACGCGCTTACGAAAATCCGCCAGAGGTGGTTCGCCACTATTTCAGCAACCGGGATCTTCTCGCGCAGGTCGAGTCGCTGGTGGTCGAGCAAAACGTGGTGGACTGGCTGCTAGAGAAAGCAAAAGTTCAGGACCAAGCGATTGCATTCGACGAACTGATGTCGCAGCAGGGCTGACCCTTTTCCGGAGCATTTTCGCCATGGTTCGTAACACGCTCGTCGAAGATCTTGTCAACGCTCACCTTGCTCAGCGCCAGGAGCCGCAGGGGTTGGGCCTCGTTCCCATCGTGATCGAGACCAGCGGCCGTGGCGAACGTGCCTACGATATCTATTCTCGGCTGCTTCGCGAGCGGGTGGTGTTCCTGGTGGGGCCGGTCGTGGACAGTACGGCGAATCTGGTGGTGGCGCAGATGCTTTTCCTCGAGTCGGAGAATCCCGACAAGGACATCTCGTTCTATATCAATTCGCCGGGTGGGTCGGTCTCGGCGGGGCTTGCTATCTTCGATACCATGCAGTTCATCAGGCCCGCCGTGTCCACCCTTTGCATGGGGATTGCCGCCAGCATGGGGGCATTCCTGCTTGCCGCAGGCGCAAAGGGTAAGCGCTTCGCGTTGCCCAATGCGCGCGTCATGATCCACCAGCCTTCGGGTGGTGCGCAGGGCCAGGCGAGCGACATTGAAATCCAGGCCAAAGAAATTCTGTATCTGCGCCAGCGTCTGAATGG
>SYIM01000210.1 GCA_005798775.1 Burkholderiales bacterium | reverse complement strand
TCCAGGATTTTCAGCGCCTGCCGCTCTTCCAGGCCGATGCCGCCGCAGGCCCACCCGATGGCTTCCTGTTCGCGCCAGGTGAGCGTCTGGGCGTGGCCAGCGGGTGCGCTCGCCCAGAGCGCCATCGTGGTAGACGCCACCGCGATGAGTGATCGGAACCGGGTGCGGACGCACGAGGCTTGCATGTCAGATCTCCTGGGTGAGTACTGCCCGCAGTTCCCTCAGTTTTGCCTTCAGCTTGGCGGCATGCTCGGGGCCAACGCGGATCATGATGCGCTGCCCGACTGATCGGCGCTCCAGCGAACTTTCGGCGAATTCATAGAGTATCCGGGGCTGATCCAGAAAAATAGCGCCTGCGGGCGAAGGCGCGGCGAGCAAGTCGTCAATGGCCTGCACCACCCGATCGTTGAAATGGCCTTCCGGGTATCCGATCGATCGATAGGTTTTTTGAAAGAGCGGATAGAAGCGCTTGTAGAGCGCCACCAGCCGGCGCGTGTCCAGCCCGCTTGCAAACGCTACAAACCCTTCATAGCGCCGTGCATTCCGCGCAGCAATCGCGGGCTCGCCGTCGCGCCGCTCGATCTGGAATGACCCCGGCGTGGACACCACCGCGCGGTACTGCATGGACATGCTGTCACCCGGCAGGTTGTCGATCGTGAGCACGATCTTCTGGACGATATCAGCGGGAAGGACAAAGCGAAGCAGTTGCTCGCGGCCCGGTAGATTGCCAAGCGCGGCGGCGATTGCTTTGTCCGAGGCAGCGGCATCCAGTGCGGCGCTGGCAGGATCGATCGGGCTGTCGGCCCCTAGAATGTGCTCGACCGGGTAGCGAGGGCTGCCCGCGCCTGCCGCGGAGGCAGGTGTTCCAGAGGATGACGCCGATGCTGCCGAGCCGGGCGCCTCGGCCGAGCCGGGCGTTACTGCGCCGGGCGCCGAACCGGTGATAACAGCCGCCGATGGTGGCGTCTGCCCCGCCTTGGGTGCGGACGACACCGCGCCGGGGGCATTACGCCGGGGGTCCGGTTTCATCAGCATCCAGGCGGCAGTGACCAGCGCCCCCGCCACAACGACCAGAATGACCCAGATCCACCAGCGGCGCGGCGGCGCGCCCTCTCCAGACGATGGGGGGCCAGCGGCAGGGGCGGGAAGGGTCATGGGCGGCTCCGACAGGTCAGACAGTGGGGAGCGTATCACTCGATCGTATATCCCGGGAGCGAATCACCGCAGGAGGCTGCCGGAAATCGTCCGAATAAAGTTTGATTTGTCTCAACTCGCGACGCCCCGACAGATGGTTGCGCTTGCGCCGGTTGAGAGCCTTGTTAACATCCGCATCACAGCGCACCCGGGAGACCTCACCATGAAACTGCAAGGCGTCCATCACGCGGCCTACCGCTGCCGCGATGCGCGCGAAACCGTGCACTGGTATCGCGATCACCTGGACATGGATTTCGTGCTTGCGATTGCTGAAAACCAGGTGCCTTCCACCAAGGCGCCCGACCCCTACATGCATGTGTTCATGGATGCGGGGGGCGGCAATGTGCTTGCTTTCTTCGAAATCCCCAATTCGCCTGAAATGGGGTTTGATCCCAACACGCCGCGCTGGGTGCAGCACATTGCGTTCAAGGTTGACAGCGTGGCCACGCTGGAGGCCATGCGCAAGCGGCTCGTGGCGGGTGGTATCGAGGTGATCGGGCCTGTGGATCACACGCTTTTCCAGTCGATTTATTTCTTTGACTGCAACGGTCATCGGCTCGAGCTTGCAGTCGACACCACCAGTGCAGCAATGCAGGCGCGGCTCGATGCCGTGAAGTGGGACATGCTCGATGAATGGGCACGGACCCGGCGCGCGCCTCAGCATGCAGCCTGGCTGCACGAGACTGAGTTGGCCGACGCTTCACCCGGCTGAGCGAAGGTGTCGCAGACGTTCACGCCGCCCCGCTTCCCGTGGCGGCCCGCGCCCGAGCAGACCGGTGGCCTCGCACAGACGTACCCGGTGATCGTGGTGGGTGGCGGGCCGGTGGGGCTGACGGCTGCGCTCGATCTGGCCGCGCGCGGCGTACCCGTGGTGGTGCTTGATGACAACGACACCGTGAGCACAGGCTCGCGCGCGCTTTGCTACGCCAAGCGCACGCTTGAGGTCTGGGACCGCCTCGGGTGCGGTGAGAGCGTGGCTGCGGCCGGCATACGCTGGCAGGTGGGCAAGGTGTACTTCCGCGACGAGATGGTCTATCGCTTCGACCTTCTTCCCGAGCCCGATCACAAGATGCCGGCCATGGTAAACCTACAGCAGTACCACCTCGAGCAGACCCTGGTCGAGCGCTGCCTGGCAAGCGACCTCATCGATCTTCGCTGGCGTCATCGCCTGGTCTGTCTCGAGCAGGATGCCGGGTCGGTACGGCTGGGCGTCGACACCCCTGAGGGGAGCTATCAGGCGGCTGGTTCCTGGGTGATCGCCTGCGACGGCGCCAACAGCGACGCACGTGCCATGGTGGGTGCGCCTTTCACCGGGCAGGCGTTTCAGGATCGCTTTCTGATCGCCGACGTGCTGATGAAAGCCG
>SYIM01000209.1 GCA_005798775.1 Burkholderiales bacterium | reverse complement strand
GTATAGATCTCGATCGGAGCGGTCATTGACTCAGGTGAGGGCGCAAGGTGGACGGGCGCAGACAGAGTGGATGATCAGATTCGCCGCCGGGCATCATTACTGCCGATCCTGGCCGATTCTACCCGTGCCAAGGCTATCCTGCGTTATCGTGGGGGTGTCCTGATGGGTGGGTCTCTGCGCCGGGAAATTTATCGACCGCTATGTTTTTTCAAACGGCGAGCAGCCCCGCGTCTCGCTCGTCATTTGTAACTTGTCGGTGGCCGGGCTGGACCTGGCCGACACCAAGCCACGTCGCTGCCACCACGCTCTCACAATCGCGGCGTGGTCGTCTGCATTTGAGCGCAAGCAGGCGGCGCTGAGCGCCCTGGCTCGCGAGCGAATCGCCCGGATCTGGGGTGTGTGCCTCGCAGGCTGCGCGTGCGCGTTGACGCACAGGTGGGTCAACCTGTGCGGGTTGCTTGCTTTCAGGCCAACGGCGGAACCACACGGTCTGCGGAGCCCGCTTCCGATGGCTCGCGATGACAAGCACCGCGATGAGTCGCCACCGGCGCCGGCGCCCGTCCACTGAAGCGCTTGCGCCAAACTGGCCCCTGTAGCGTCATGCCGGGCAGACGCTTGATCGCCGACTGCAAATAGACCGCCCCCAGAATCGGCCACCAGCGATCTCCCGCCCGCTCAATGAAGGCGAAACGCTCAAGCCAGCGCTCGCTCAGGCAGGCAGGTCGGAAACATCCGTGCAGGGAGTCAGACGGGGAGTAACTCAACAGCCGAAGCCAATCGCGCAGCCTCAGGAGCGAGATGAGCTTTGACTGCGGCGGCAGAAAACTGTGGCCAAGCGGGATCCCCAGAGTCTCGCGCAGGCCCCACAGGCTCACCGGATTAAAGCCGGTCACAATCATCCGCCCCTCGGGTCGCAGCACCCGGTCGACTTCACGGACGACCTGGTGCGGGTCGGCCGTCATCTCCAGAACATGGGGCAGCACCACCAGATCGAGGGACTGGGTCGCAAACGGCAACTCTTCGAACTGATCGATGGCCAGCAGCGAATGCCCATGGCCGGCGGCCAGCACGGACTCGGCGCCGGTGGAGGCCACCAATCGGTGTGGCATACGGTTGCTGCGAAGAAAATCGTGGCTGGGGGTCCCGCACTGCAGGGCGTGGTATCCGAAGACATCAACCACCGCGTCGTCGAGCGCAGCCTGTTCCCATGCGAGCAGGTAACGTCCAGGCGGAGACTGAAGCCAAGCGGCCCAGGCTGACGCCGAGCCAGCCCCGTTACCGCTCACCCCCAACGGGTCGGGCACGCGCGGCGAACCGGTTCCTGTAACCTCCGGATCCTCTTGATGATGATCGGTCACTTCAATGGCATCCTGGCGATATGCGGCACCGGCACACCCGCTCGTGCATCTGATTCCCGCGTTCAACGATAACTATTTCTGGCTGCTGCAGTCGCCGGGCTCCAGCCGCGCGGCGGTGGTGGATCCGGGCGATGCCGATCCCGTGCTGAAAGCGCTCGACGACCGCTCTCTGCACCTGGTTTGCATTCTACTGACTCACCACCATGCCGATCATGCGGGGGGCGTCGCCGAGTTGGTCGCGCGCACCGGCGCTCGGGTCGTGGGTCCGGACACGGTAAAAATTCCAACGGTCACCGAACCCGTGCGGGACCATGCCAAGGTCGACACCGGGCTGGGCGGGCACCTCGCCCGCGTGCTGACCGTACCCGGCCACACGTTGGATCATATCGCCTATGCGCTCCCCTCGTTGGGCGCAGACCCGCGACCGCTCCTCTTCTGCGGCGACACGCTGTTCGCGGCCGGCTGCGGCCGGATGTTCGAGGGCACACCCCCGCAGATGGTGGCTTCTCTCGATCGCCTGGCGGCGTTGGCGCCCGACACGCTGGTTTACTGCGCCCATGAGTACACGCTGTCGAATCTGCGCTTCGCGGCGGCCGCCGAGCCCGACTCGAGCGCCGTCACCGAACGCCTTGCCGAGGCGAGCGAGATGCGCGCGCGCGGGCTGCCGACAGTGCCAAGCACTATCGCAATCGAGCGGGCGACGAACCCTTTCCTGCGCGCCGACCAGCCCGCCGTCATACGACAGGCGGCCCATCACCAGCAGGCCGCGCCCGCCGACCGGGTTGAAACATTCGCAGTGCTGCGTCAGTGGAAAAACGATTTCCGCTGACACACACCCTCGGCTGGCCTGACTTGACCGTTACGGTCAGTTCTCCTAAATTCCGGTGGTTTAGCCGACCGACGGCGATTTGCCAGAAAACAACAGTTTGGCAGGAAGCCGGGTAACGCATCTCAGTGCACCGAGGTGGCGCACCGCATTCAGATCCAACACCTGTCTGGAGGTTTCGTTGCAGCGAGCGGAGCAACAAGGTTCTGCCGACCGAGCCGTCGGTACGCCCAACCAGGGGGTGGGTTCTGGTTCTCACACGCTGATCGACCGGCTCGCGCATGCAATCGGCATTGCCGGTTTCATCGGGGTCCTGGCCGGATGTGCAGCGTTGAACCCTGTGCCTGAGCAGCCCCCGGCCTCGGCCCCAGCGCCGACTGCCGAGGCTTTTGCCCTGTCCGGGCCTGAGCCAGAGCCCGGCCGACAAATAAGCCTGCGCGAGCGCCAGCGGGCCGAAGCGATTGCGCGACTCGAACTGGTGATCGATGAAGATGACGCCATGCGTGGCGCCGATTCCGGTCTTCCCGGTAGGCGCTTCGACAATATTTGGGACCGTATCCGCGCCGGCTTTGCCATGCCGCCGCTCGATACCCCTCTGGTCGAACGAATGGAGCGCTTCTACCTTGGCAAGCCCGACTATCTCCAGCGCATGTTGGTTCGCGGCGGGCCGTATCTGTTTCACATCATCGAGGAAATCGAAAAGCGCGGCATGCCGGCCGAACTGGCCCTGCTCCCGTTCGTTGAAAGCGCAATGAACCCCACGGCAATGTCCACTGCGCAAGCCTCTGGTCTCTGGCAGTTCATTCCATCGACAGGCCGCGCATACAACCTGCAGCAGGACTGGTGGGTGGACAACCGGCGCGATGTCGTCAAGTCCACCCAGGCAGCGCTTGAGTACCTGCAGAAGATCTATGAGATGCAGGGTAACGATTGGTTCCTTGCGCTCGCGTCCTACAACTGGGGCGAGGGGGCGGTTGCGCGGGCGATCAAGCTCAACAAGTCGCGCAACAAACCGGCCGATTACCTGTCGCTCACGATGCCCAACGAGACGCGCCATTACGTCCCCAAGCTGATCGCGCTCAAAAACATCCTGCTGCGCGCCGACCAGCAGGGCCTGGCGCTGCCGCGTCTGCCCAACCGTCCGTATTTCGTCACGATCGAAAAGACCCGGCCGATTGACCTGAAACTGGCAGCTGAATTCACAGGCATGACCGTTGACGAGTTCCTCGAACTCAATCCGGCTCACAACCGCCCGGTGATCGCAGCCAGCCGTAACAGTGAAATCAAGCTGCCAGCCGAGCGGCTGGATGCATTCCTCGAAGCCATCGAGCGCCATGTAGCGTCCGGTCGGCCGTTCGTCACCTGGCAGCCCTACACGCTCAAGGCTGGCGAGACACTCGAGTTGGTGGCCACGCGAGCCGGATTGAGCGCAGCCGACCTGCGGCGCGCCAACGGTGTCCGTCCCTCTGTGCGCCCGATCGCAGGAACCCGTCTGCTCATTCCGGGGCAGTCCCCTGGCGACGAGCGCAAGGTCGAGGATTTCCAGGGTCCGCGTATCGTTGAAATCGCCGAACAACGCCCGGTGTATCACGCAGTAGCTCGCGGCGATACCTTCGCCGCAATCGCTCGTCGTCACAAGATCGCCGAGGCAAACCTGCGCAAACTCAATCCTAGCGTGCAGGGTGAACCGGCGCAGGGCACCCGACTGCTCATCCGCGCGGGCGCCGCGCAGACACTGGTGATCACCGAGAACGGGCGGCAGACAGTCGCTGCGATGCCGGCGCCGGCATCGCAGGCACCCGTCGCTGCCGCGCCGACACCCGTCGCTGCCGCGCAGGTCAAGGCCACCCCCGGCACGCCAACACCTGCCGCCCCGCCTTCGGCAGCGTCTGCAACCGCCAAGCCGGCCGCTGCTCCCCAGGCAACGGGGAACGCAGCCCCGGCTTCGCAGACGGCATCCACCACCACGCGATCGGCTCAGCCCCCCGCACCCGCAGCCGCACCAGCCAAGCCTGCCACAGCCCCACAGGCCGCAGGCAAGCCGGCTTCGGAGAAATCGTCAGTGGTCTCTCCTTCACCGAAACCGGCTGCCGATACACCGGCACCGGGCACGGCTGTTGCAAGACCCGCCAAGCCCCCCGCCACCTCTGCCGCCAAACCCGCTGCTGCATCCGCCGCGCCCCCGAAGTCCGGCACGCAAGCGGACAGCGATTCTGCCGAACCGCGCCGCGCGTCAACCGCGGTGACGCCGTCCGCGCCGGCCAATTCGGCCAGACCGGTCGATCGTAGTATTTAAAAGTTTCCGGCGGCCGGAAACCTCCGGGCCGCAAGCTCAGTGCGACCAGGCGGCCGCAAGCAGCTCGCGCGTGTAATCGTGGCGCGGCGAGCCAAATACCGTCTCGAGATCGCCCGCCTCAATCACCTGCCCGCCGCGCATCACGATCACGCGGTGCGCGAGCGCACGGATCACCGCCAGATCATGGGTGATGAACAGATAGCTCATCCGATACCGCTTCTGGAGCGTCACCAGGAGTTCGAGCACCTGCTGCTGCACCGACACATCGAGCGCCGAGGTGGGTTCATCGAGCAGCATCAGCGCGGGGTTGAGCACGGCTGCCCTGGCGATAGCGATTCGCTGTCGCTGCCCGCCTGAGAACTCGTGCGGATAGCGCTCCACCATATCGGCCGACAGCCCCACTTCGTGAAGGATCTCGCCAATGGTGCGTTCGCGATCGGCCGCTGACATCTCGGGATGGTGCAACGGCAGGCCCTCGCCGATGATCGCGCCTACCGTTAACCGCGGGGAAAGCGCGTTGTAGGGGTCCTGGAATACCACCTGCATGGCCCGCCGCAGAGGACGCAGGCCACTGCGATTGAGCGAATTCAGGTAATTCCCCCGAAAATCGATCCGGCCCGAGATCTGGGCCTGAGAAAGACGAAGAAGGCTCATGCCTAGCGTGGTCTTGCCCGAACCAGACTCACCGACAATTCCCAGGGTCTCACCCTCACGCAACTGCAGGTCGAGCGGCTGTACAGCCACCAGCCGGTCGCGACCAAACCAGCCCCGGCGAATGGAAAAACTGCACTCGAGCCCCTTGGCGCTGAGCACCACGGGCGCATCCGCAGGCGCGGGGTCAACCAGGCGGCGCGGCCGGCTATTAATCAGGCGTCGCGTATAAGCGTGAGCGGGCTGTGTGAACACCTCGGCGGTGTGGCCGAACTCGACCAGACGTCCACCCTGCATCACTGCTATCCGGTCGGCAAATTGTCGAACGAGCGGAAGGTCGTGCGTGATCAGTAGCACCGACATGCCGAACTCCTGTTGCAGCGAATCGAGCAGTGCAATGATCTGGCGCTGGATGGTGACATCGAGCGC
>SYIM01000208.1 GCA_005798775.1 Burkholderiales bacterium | reverse complement strand
TCCAGGAACTCATGCCCGATGTGCTGCATTGGCTGGGCATCCGAAAAATCCACCGGCTGGTCAGCATGAGCAGCGATAAATACGATGCCATCACCGGCTCCGGAATCGAGGTCATCGAAAGAATTCCGATTCCCGACGACCTGGTGCCAGCCGACGCGCAGGTTGAAATCCAGGCCAAGATGGCAGCTGGCTACTTCAGCGACCCGTCACGGCTGAAGGTCGAGCCCCCCGAAAGCGTGCGGGGACGCGATCTGGGGGCCAGTGATGACTGATCGTACAGTCTCGCTAGACGCTTTGGCCAAACCGGGCAGCCACGCGACCAGCACGCCCGCCGGTATGCGCTCTCCCCTGATGCAGGCCGCCACCATTCGTTCGCGATCGGCAGCAATTACCCAGTGGATCGAGGCCGGACATTCCGCGTGGTGGACCGTGCAGCGTGACCGGATCACCCATGCCGCCCGCGACGTTGCCGCGCTCACGCTCGAGCGCTTTCCCAATCTGAAGGTCCCTTTTCACAGCCGCTGGCGTCACTTTGAAACACAGGGCCAGGACCGCGCTGCGAGCCTCCCCGGACTGCTGGCGCGCACGCAGCCGGTCCCGGACTCGCGGGCAGTTTTGCTCACCAAGCTCGACCTCTGTGTAGTGAGCGTCCTGCTCGATGCGGGCTCGGGACCGGGTTGGCGATTTGTCGATTCAGCCGGACACCTCCACCAGCGCTCCGAAGGCCTGGCGGTGGCGAGTATCGAAGCCTTCATTCAAGGCGCTTTTTCCTCTGACGCTTGCCAGCCGCTACAGGCTGATGCCACCGGACTGGAAAGTCTTACCCAGGCCCGGTTGTCCGATTGGTTGCAGAACCGTCCGGATAACCCCCTGGAGGGCCTGGACGGGCGACTGGCTCTGATGAATCGGCTCGGGGCGGCGCTGCGCGAGCGGGGTGACCGTCGCGTGGCCGATCTTTACGCGCCACTCCCTGAAACCGCCTCCGATGGAAGTGAAAGCCAACGCCCTGCGATTTCGGCTGCAGCGCTCCTCCATCAGACGGTGAGCGCGCTTTCGTCCGTCTGGCTCAAGGCCTCCGAGGCGCCTGATGGTGCACGCGGTGATCTCTGGTCACACCCCGCAGCCACTGACTCCGAGCCCGCGAGCGGCAGCATTCAGGGTTGGGTGCCCTTTCACAAACTGAGTCAGTGGCTCTGCTATTCGCTGATCGAACCGCTAACCGAGGCGGGGTACACCATCAGCAATCTGGATGCCCTCAGCGGGCTTCCTGAGTATCGGAACGGCGGGCTGCTGGTGGATACCGGCGTGCTGGTGCTTCGAGACCCCAGCCTCGCCCAGCGCACCTGGACCCCTGCCGATACGCTGATCATCGAGTGGCGCGCGCTGACCGTTACGCTGATCGACGCTCTCGCGCATGAAGTACGTCTTCTGCTCGAACAAAGCGGGCATCCCGCCCGATCGCTGCCGCTCGCCTGCATCCTTGAGGGGGGGACCTGGGCCGCCGGGCGCAGACATGCCGAACGGCTTCGGGCAGGCCGCCCCCCGCTCACCGTTGACACCGCAGGATCGTTATTCTGAATGACACCCCCGCTAGGCCCCCCAACATGAAACGGAGTCCTGCCCGATGAGCCCGTCCAACGCCCGTCTGATTCAGCACCCGCTGGTGCAGCACAAGCTCACGCTGATGCGCGAAAAAGACCGCAGCACGAGCAGCTTCAGGCGATTGATGCATGAAATCGCCATGCTTCTTGCCTACGAACTCACACGCGACATCCCAACTATCGATGTGGAGATCGAGACACCGCTCGAACGGATGCACGCTCCCCTTATTGACGGCAAGAAAATCGTGTTCGTGCCAATCCTTCGGGCCGGGAACGGCCTGCTGGACGGCATGCTGGAAGTGGTTCCCGGAGCACGAGTGGGACATGTCGGACTGTATCGCGATCCCCACACGCTCGATGCCGTGGAGTACTACTGCAAGCTTCCCGATGATATTGCCAATCGCGACGTGATCGTGCTCGACCCCATGCTTGCGACCGGGCACTCAGCGGTCGCGGCTGTCGATCGCATCCGCGAAGCCGGCGCACGCTCGATTCGGTTCGCGTGCCTGCTTGCCGCCCCGGAGGGCTTGGCAAATTTTCATGCGCGACACCCGGCGGTAACGGTCTACACCGCGGCAATCGATCGCGAACTCAATGAACACGGTTACATTCTCCCCGGACTGGGCGACGCGGGTGACCGGCTCTACGGAACGAGATAAACAGCGCGTGTCAGCGGTCCTGGCACAACTCGTCGAGTAACGCGTCGAGCAAGCTCTCCTCATCATCGAACCTGCGATAGCCCGGCACCTCAGGTGCGCCGTGGATCGCCAAGACCGGCTTGCCCCATTGCAGCGCAAGCGCCATTTCGGAAGTTGTGCCCAATCCGCCGCCGATCGCGACCATGGCCCGGGCTGCGCGGGCAATCAACGCGTTGCGGATGATGCCCAGTCCGGTCGGTACCGCAACGGTGAGATAGGGATTGGCAAGGCTGGTGTCCTCCTCCGGAAGAAGGCCCACCACAACGCCACCGCATGTCGATACGCCTTCAGACACTGCCGACATCACGCCATTCTTCCCGCCACACAATACCGGCACGCGCAGCGAACCCAGCACCTGGCCCACCCGTCGTGCGCAGGAGAGTTGGAGGTCGGTGGCTTCCCGGGGGCCGACCACCGAGACCGGCTGACGCACCGCACGAGACCCAGACTGCCGGGCAAGCAGGTGCATTGCCCGCTCACGCAGCACGGGGCTGGGCAATAGCAATAGGAGCGGTTCTGGCAGCAAAAGAGGGTTCGAAGTCATGATGGGGTCTTTCAGTGAGTGACCTGCAGACGGTCCCGGCCACGCGTGGCGAGTTCACCTGCTGCGAGTACCAGCACACACATGCCGAGCAGCAGGAGCGAGAGCGCCGCTGCCATCGGGAAATCACCGCTGCCATCGGAAATCTTCAGGTAGATGAGCAAGGGCAAAATGTTGATCTGCGTGCCTGCCAGTGCGAGTGCGGTGCCGTAGGTACCCATTGCCACCGCGGCGATCAGGCACCAGATCGCCGCAAAGGAAGGCGCGAGTTCCCGAAAATCGGTATCCAGCCATGCGCGCCAGGGTGGCGCCCCCAGCGTAAGCGCTGCGTCATACGGTCGGCGATCGAGGTTCGCGAACAGGGGCACCATGATCAGCGCTACCCGCGGAATCAGGTAGTAGCCATAGGCAAAAGCAAGCCCGCTGGTTGAGTAAATCCATTGGCCGGCCACCGCCGGATCAGCGCCCAGCACGGCGAGCAGTTGCGTGATGAACCCGGCACGGCCGAAGGCGAGAATGAACCCGTAGGCAATCACCAGGCCCGAGAAGGTGAGCGGCACCCCCAGCAGCACCAGCATGAGCTGCCGTTTTCTTTCGGATAAACGCGCTACCGCGCGAGCGAGCGGCGCACCTGCGATGAGCGACAGCGTGGCTGTGCCCGCGCCGAGAAGGAGGGTATTCCACGCTGCCGGTCCGAGCAAAGCATCGTCACGCAGGCTTGCCAATAGCGCCTCGGATTCAATCGCCACTTCAATCAGCAGCGATCCCAGCGGCAGCAGCAGAAACAGCAGCAGCCATGCATAGGCAGGCAGCGCGCCCAGTCGTCTGACCGCGCCCCTTCCGAATGCTGACGCCATGAAGGCTATCTGCCGCCGATCTGCTGATTGGCCTGCGCGCGACTATTTCGTGAGCGCAGCCGCCGCCCAGTCGCGGTCGATCTCTGCCTTGCGCGCCGAAGCCTTGATGACATCAAGCGGACGCAACTGCGGCGCATCAGGCATCTTGCTTCGAACGTCCGCAGGCAACTGAACGCCCGGCACCGACGGGCGGACAAAACCCTGGGCAAACAGCGTCTGCCCCATCTCGCTCATGGTGAAGTTGAGCCAGAGCCGCGCCGAGTTGGGGTTGGGCGCCCCCTTCACCAGGCTGATCGCGTAGGGCGCGGATGCGCTCGCCTCTTTCGGAATGATCACCGCGCAGGCGTCTCCCATGCCGTCAACGAACTTGGCCTTGAGGCCGTCGTTTTCGTAGCTGATCCAGACTGGGATTTCGCCTTTCAGGAATTTGGCATAGGGCGTGGTGCCCTCCACCCGCTGCACATTGCCCGCGGCATGGAGCTTGCCGAAAAAATCAGTGCCTGGTTTGGTGTTGTCGATGCTGCCACCATTGCCATAGGCGGCTGCGATCACGCCCACCTGACCGACACCGGTTGAACGCGGATCGAGATAGGTCACGCTGTTCTTGTATTCGGGCTTGAGCAGGTCGGCCCATCCCTGCGGAATATTCTTCACTAGCTTTGTGTTCACCAGGAAAGCGATATTCAACGTATGGATGGTGAACCAGCGGCCCTCGGGCTCGCGAAACACGTCGGGGAGCTTGTCGAAGTTGATTGGCTTGAAGGGTGCCACCACATCTTTCCTGGCCGCGTCCACGGCTGATGCAGCGAAGTAGTACGCCGTATCGGCCTGCGGGCGCCGGCGCGCCTTCTCCAGCGCCACCACGGTTGCAGCCGAGCCCAGATCGTTATAGGTCATCTCCACTTCAGGGTAGCGCTTCTTGAATTCGCGAAATAGCACCTTCCAGTTGGCCCATTCGGGACCAGTGTCAAAAGACACGACCAGACCTTCTTTTGCGGCCTCGGCATAGAGCGCTTTTTCGCCTGGGTACAACTCGGGGCCTTCAAATGCCTGCACGCTGGTAGCCGACAGCGCGGCCATGGCGCCCAGCAGCACACGACGTTGGGCGTTGATTGGATGATCAGCATTCATGGAGAGCTCCTTGGGGATACATGGCGGGGTTGGGTGATGGATCAAAGCGTCTGCGCATCGTCATCCAGGATGACCAGCGCTTGGGGAGAAAGCGAGACCGCCGCGGACGCCACCGCAGCGCCTTCGCAGAGCAGCGTGGGCAGAGGCGCGGCGACCCGGCCCGATTGCGCCATGACCGCCAACTGCGCGCCCGACGCGGGAAAAAAATCCCACCGGCAGGTGGAGCCTAAAAACCGCACCCGTCCGGCCGCTCCCGGGATCCGGTTCGGGGCGTCGGATGCGGGGTCGGGGTGAATGGCTTCCGGACGGACCAGCACGCAGATCGCTGCACCTGTCGGACGAGGCCCGGTATCGGCGAGCAACACGCCCAGTACCGTCTGCACCCGGCCTGGCTCGAGCACAGTGCCAGCAAGCAGATTGGCATGCCCGACAAAGCGGGCCACCATCAGGTTGGCCGGGTGCGCATAGAGCCCGCGCGGCGTATCAATCTGCTGCAGCCTGCCATGATGCAGCACGGCCACGCGGTCGGCCATCATCAGCGCTTCCTGCTGATCGTGCGTGACGAAGAGTGTGGCGGCCCCGCTTGCGCGTTGAATATCGCGGATCTCATCGCACAGTTGCGCTCGAATGTGTGCGTCGAGCGCAGCCAACGGTTCATCAAGCAGCAGCACCGAGGGGCGAAAAGCGAGCGCACGAGCGAGCGCAACCCGTTGCTGCTGACCGCCGGACAGCTGCAACGGCCGACGCGCTTCCAGCCCGACCAGCCCCACCGATTCAATCATCGCCTGGGCCGTTCGACGGCGTTCGACGGCGGTTACGCCGCGCATCCGAAGCCCGTAGGCCACGTTCTCCAG
>SYIM01000207.1 GCA_005798775.1 Burkholderiales bacterium | reverse complement strand
TATGGGCGGCATGGGCGGCAAGGGCGGCATGGATATGTAATCCAGCGCTGCTCAGGAGAAGCGCGGCGCGCAGGTGCCGCGTTTTTCCGAGTCGTTCTGTCCCCGCGTGATGAGAGTCCGCGGGGATTTTTTTCGGTACGATCGCGGACTCCCTGCAACTGTCACCCAGGTCTTTCACGCAATGTCCGATTCCGCGCATTTCGACGACTTCGACCGTATCTGGTCCCGGCGCGATCTTTCCCGCGCAATCGGATGGAAGCGCCTGAGTTCATGGGACGGCGGCACCCGCACGCTTCGGGCCGTCTTTGAAGTGCGTCCGGAGTTCTGCCACTCGGGCGGCACCATCGCACAGGGCGGCTTTGTCACCGCGTGGCTCGACGCATCCATGGCGCAGGCCATGATGCGTGACACGCAGTTCCAGAGCAATATCGCCACGCTCGAACTCAAGGTCTCGTTCCTCAAGGCGGTTCCGCCAGGTGAAGTGCTTGCCGAGGGACGCGTACTTCGGCGTGGCAAGCGCGTGGTATTTCTCGAATCGAGTTTGTTGAATCTGGACGGCACTGAGCTCCTCGCGACAGCCACGTCCACCGGACTGATCGTTCCGCTCGTCCTCGACAAGGAGTGATCCCGTGACGCGCGCACTCAACTTCAGCTCCGGTCCGGCAATGCTGCCGGAGGACGTGCTCAGGCAGGTCGCCGCCGAGATGCTCGACTGGCAGGGCAGCGGCATGTCAGTGATGGAAATGAGCCACCGTGGCGAGCAGTTCATGCGTATTCACACCGGGGCACAGCAAGACCTGCGCGACCTGATGGGAATTCCAGCCAACTATCGGGTGCTATTTCTTCAGGGTGGTGCCACGCTGCAGTTCACGATCGTGCCAATGAACCTGATCAGTCTCACCGGCCACGCCGACTACGTGACCACTGGCCAATGGTCGCGCAAGGCATTGCGCGAAGCACGACGCTATGGAGATGCGCGCGAAATCGCAAGCGACGAAGCTAACGGTTTTCGTACGATCCCGCCACCGGAAAACTGGACGCGTTCAACGAATGCCGGCTACCTGCACCTCTGTTCAAATGAAACCATAGGCGGTGTCGAGTTACACACGCTGCCCGATATCGGCAGCACACCGCTTGTCGCCGACATGTCATCCACCATCCTGTCGCGGCCGATCGACATGTCCCGCTATGGGCTCATCTACGCGGGGGCGCAGAAGAACATCGGTCCCGCCGGACTCACCATTGTGATCGTTCGCGAGGACCTGCTCGGCCATGCTCTACCCGGCACGCCCGCGCTCCTCGATCTGCGCGCGCAGGCCGATGCCGACTCCATGATCAACACGCCCTCCACCTTCAGCATTTATGTGGCGGGCCTGGTGTTCCAGTGGCTCAAGCGTCAGGGCGGCGTCGCGGCCATTGAAAAGCGGAATATCGCGAAGGCCCGCCTGCTCTACGAGTGCATCGATCAGAGCCATCTTTACGTGAACCGTATTGATCCCGTTGTGCGCTCGCGAATGAACATTCCGTTTCAGCTCTCGCACCCCGAACTCGACAAGGCGTTTCTTGAGGGTGCCGAGCTTGCTGGTATGGAGCAGCTCAAAGGCCACCGAACCGTGGGCGGCATGCGCGCCTCGATTTACAACGCGATGTCCGTCGAGGGCGTTCAGGCCCTGGTCGATTACATGCGGCACTTCGAGCGCCAACGCGCATGAGCACCGCACCGCTTCATTTCCCCAGCCTGCCCGGACCACTCGATGCAGGCATGCGCAGCGCGTTCCTCGCGCCTACAGACCTCCTCGATTACCGACACCCGGCCGTGCAGACCTTCGTGCGCGACGCGGGCGCAGACCGCGGCTCGCCCGTCGAGCGCGCCGTGGCCCTCTTCTACGCCGCCCGCGACCGCGTTCGCTACGACCCTTACCGTATCAGCGCGGCGCCTGCCGACTACCGCGCAAGCAGCGTTGCGCTCGCCGGCCATGGCTGGTGTGTGCCGAAGGCCTCTTTACTCGCAGCCTGCGCGCGCGCAGTGGGCATACCGGCTGCCATCGGTCTGGCCGATGTCGCCAATCATCTGAACACCGAAAAGCTTCGTACGCGCATGGGCGGCACCGATGTTTTCTACGATCACGGCTACGTGGCCATGCTGCTCGACGATTGCTGGGTCAAAGCCGTGCCCGCATTCAATATCGAACTCTGTCAGCGGTTCGGTGTGAGCCCAACCGAATTCGATGGCCGTAACGACGCGCTCTACCAGGAATACAACGCCCGCGGCGAGCTGCACATGAGCTACCTCGCCGACCATGGCTGCTGGAGCGATCTGCCGCTCGATAAGGTATTTGCCGATTTCGCTCAGCACTACCCCGGCGCCATGTTTGCTCGGGGTATGGCCACGGAATCGTCGCGGTTTGAGGACGAACGGCCGCTGGGCTGAGCAGCGAGTGCAGCCGAGAGCACCTCGGCTGCTTCGGTTCGGCCCCCCATCGCGACGCTCACCTGAGCATCACCGGCCGTGGTGGTCCCACTCCGGAAATCCGGTTTGCCGATGTGAAGGCCTCCATCGCCGACCCCAGCCGTTGCGGCGAGGCTTTCCCGGGACACTACGCAGTCTGGAACAGTTCAGGAACCACCGGGGTACCGGGCGTTTATGTGAGCGACCGGGATACGCTTGCCACTCATGCGGCGCTCCTCACCAGCCGGGCAGCGGGCTCGGGCCCCGGCGTAGACGCCCCGGTGCGGCGCTGGGGCTGGGATGCATTTCACCAGCGCTGGCAGGGGCGTAACCAGACGCTGATCGCCCCGCATTATCATTGGGTTGAGCGGTTACCTTCACCGGCATCGCCACCATCCCCAGGCGCGCTCCACGCGCCCCTTTTCGACCAGGAGACCATGATGGGTTCGATGATTGATTTCGACCGCGCCGACGGCAAGGGCAAGGCGCGCGGCTACCTCGCCACCAGCACCCGCGCAGCCGCGCCGGGTGTGGTGGTCATTCAGGAGTGGTGGGGTCTGCAGGATCAGATCAAAGGCGTCTGCGACCGGCTCGCTGCGGCGGGCTATCACGCGCTGGCACCCGATCTGTACAACGGCGTGGCAGTGCCTTATCACGACCCCGATGCCGCGAACCAGCAGATGACCTCACTCAATTTCATTGACGCCACCGACAACGCAGTACGGGGCGCGGTGCAGTACTTCAAGAAGCAGGGGCTCAAGGCTGGCCTGACCGGATTCTGCATGGGTGGTGCGGTCACCATCATCGGGTCGGTACGTATCCCCGAACTTGACGCCGGGGTCTGTTTCTACGGCATTCCACCTGCGCAGGCAGCCGATCCCGCCCAGGTCCGGATTCCGCTTCAGGGTCACTTTGCAAGTCGCGACGACTGGTGCACACCGCAGGCGGTTGAGGCGTTTGAGGCTGCAGTCAAGGCCGCAGGAAAGCACGTGGACTTTCACATGTACGAAGCCGACCACGGCTTTGTCAATGAACAGCGCGACGCGGTGCATGACGCGCCAAGTGCTAGGCTCGCGTGGGAACGCATGATGAATTTCTGGAAGAAGCACCTGGGCTGATTGATCGATCGCGGTCTGTGCGGGCGGGCCGCGCAGACCGTCCCCAAGGGCACCTGCATGCGCGGAACCCGCGCTGCGAGTTCCGCACAGGGCTGTTCAGTCAGGATCAAACCGGGCTACGCGCTCCGCAAAGCACCCGGGCAAGCTCAAGCCGCACTTGCCCGTCCACGCGTGGGCAGCAACACCATGGCAATTGCAAACACCACGCAGGCGAGTGCCGCGCCGTCCTGCCAGTGAAGCGGCTCGTTCAATACCCACGCTCCCGAAAACAGTCCGATAACCGGAATCATCAGAACCGACAGGCCGCTAGCCACCGGCGACAGCGTGGAGGCAAGCCGGAACCACAGCAACTGCGCAATACCAAACACCACAAAGCTGTTGTAGAGCAGCGCAAACAGGGCGGGGGCGTTGATCGCCGCGGGCTGCCAGCGATCAAGTTCGGTGGTGATCGCAAGCCCGCTGCAGACAATGAGCGTAAGGGCCACCGACCAGAACGTGATCACCTTGATGGATGCGGGCAGGCGACGTCGGCGCGTGAGGTGCGTGCCATAGGCCCAGGCGCCTGCCGCGCTGAGCATGAGCGCTGTCCCGCCGGGGCTGCCACTGATTGCTGAAAGTTCGCTCGCCATGAGAAGCGCGACACCCCCCGCTGCCGCAAGTACCCCTACCGCCAGCCGCAAGCCGGGGCGTTCTCGATAGAGGATCAGGCCGAGCACCGCCGCCCAGATCGGCATGGTGTAGCCCAGAATGGCGGCGCGACCAGAGGACAGCAGCGACACGCCGTACATCACGCACACATACCAGACCACTAGGTTGAAGAGCGCGATGAACAGCATTTCAGCCCAGTGCTCGCGGGCGATTCGGAGCGGTTCACCCGCTGCTCGGATCATCCACCAGAGCATCGGCAAAGCAAGCAGCATCGTGATCGACCGGAAGGTCATGGGTGCAACGACACTCACCCCGGTCTTCATGATCGGCCAGTTGATGCCCCAGAGGACGGTGAGCAACACCAACCCACCGAGTTCGCGCCCGGAGAGTCGATCCGTGCTCACGCTTTCCCCTGGCTCGGCGCAGGGACTAGAATCGGACTCAGAACATTCTCCAGGAGACAGGCGGCGTCATGAATTTCTCATTGTCGCTCAGACAGGCGTGGGCACGCGCCGATTCAATGCTCTGCGTGGGCCTGGACCCGGATCCGGAGCGTATTCCCGCCGCGCTCGGGCGCAGCCCTGAGGCAATTTTTACCTTTTGCCGCGACATCGTTGACGCCACCGCCGCCTGTGTCTGCGCCTTCAAGCCCCAGATTGCCTATTTTTCCGCGGTACGCGCAGAACGCGAACTCGAGCGCCTGATCGAGCACATTCATGTACAGCACCCTGGCATCCCCGTCATTCTGGATGCCAAGCGTGGTGACATCGGCTCCACTGCCGAGCGCTATGCGGTCGAAGCGTTCGAGCGCTACGGTGCTGATGCTGTCACCATCAACCCCTACATGGGGTTCGATTCCGTCGAGCCCTGGCTCGCCTGGGAAGGGCGCGGGGTCATCCTGCTCTGCCGCACCTCGAACCCCGGCGGTAGCGACCTTCAGGCGCTAAATGTCGGGGGCGAAGCGCTTTACGAGCGAGTTGCCCGACTGGCCGCCGGCCCCTGGAATGCCAGCGGTCAGATCGGGCTGGTGCTGGGTGCCACGTTCCCGGCCGAACTCGCCCGGGTGCGGGCCATCGCAGGCAATCTGCCGATGCTAGTGCCCGGCATCGGCGCGCAGGGCGGCGATGTGGCAGCCACCGTTGCGGCGGGGCTCGCCGATGATGGCTGGGGCATGGTGATCAACTCTTCGCGGGCCATTCTGTACGCCGACCCGGGCGCCCGCTTCGCGCAAGCAGCAGCGCAGGCCGCCGAACGCACGCGAGACGAGATCCGGGCTGCGCGCACGGCCGCATGGACCACCCGCGCAGGTTAAGGGGTATCCGTGAGAGTCCTGGTCGCCGAAGATGACCGTACGCTTGCAGACGGTCTGTGCCGGGCCCTGCGCGCCAACGGAAACGCTGTGGATCATGTTGAAGACGGGCAATCGGCTGATACCGCACTGGCGGCCCAGAACTACGATCTGGTCATCCTTGATCTCGGACTTCCCAGGCTGACTGGCCTCGATGTCCTTAAACGACTTCGCTCGCGCGGCAGCAGCACCCCGGTACTCATTCTCACAGCGGCCAATTCAGTCGAGCAGCGGGTCCGTGGCCTCGATCTCGGCGCCGATGACTTCATGGCCAAACCCTTCGCCCTCACCGAACTCGAGGCCCGCATCCGTGCATTGGTCCGCAGGGGCATGGGCGCTGCGAGCAGCACCTTGAAGCTGGGCTCACTCAGCTACGATCAGGTCGGTCGTCAGGCGTGGGTGGCCGACCAGCAAGCCGAACTCTCCGCGCGCGAACTTGCGCTCCTGGAGATCCTCCTCCAGAGAAACAGCCGGCTGGTGAGCAAGGAACAGATCGTTGAGCACCTGTGCGGCTGGGGCGAAGAGGTCAGTCATAACGCGATCGAGGTCTACGTCCACCGCCTGCGCAAAAAACTCGAAGGCGGTAACGTTCGGATCGCTACGGTGCGAGGTCTGGGCTATAGCCTGCAGCGCAGCACCGACGCGGAACCGCGCTGATGTCCAAACCCGCGGCGCGTGCGCCGTCCGTACTGAGCGACCTGGTCGCCACCCGCGAAAGCCCCCACCCTTCTGAAGCGTCCACCCCAGTGGCCAGACCCCTTCGGCGGCCAGCGCCGCGCCGCCGAGCCAATCCGTTTTCCCCGGCTGAACAGCGGTCGTTGTTCGGCGAAATCCTCGACTGGATGTTCGCCCCTCTCATGCTACTGTGGCCACTGTCGGTTGCGATCACCTTCGTGGTGGCGCGCTCACTGACCGATGCGCCGTTTGATCGCACACTCGTTGACCGTGTGGAAGTACTGCGCGAGAGAATCGCTACCAGCGAAAGCGACTCGCGCGCACAGTTACTGCCGCTACTCGAAAGGCTCGCGCGCGCCCAGCACGGCTCCACGCTTCGCATCCAGGTTGCTGGCCCTGAGGGACGCATCATTGCGGGCGACCGTGGGCTCGCCCGGCCCGGGCTCTACGACTTCCCCGCCCCCGAGCGTATCCGCCTTCGTACCGTTGTCGATAACGGCGTCGAATTGCGTGTGGCCTACACCTGGGCAAGTCCATCAGACTTGACCGAGGACGGATTACTCCTCATTCAGGTCGCCGATAATTTCGACAATCGTGATCAGCTGGCAAGCGAAATCATTCGAGGCGTACTGTTTCCGCAGTTCATGATCCTGCCGCTCTCACTGCTCCTGGTGTGGTTCGGGCTCAGCCGCGGCCTGGCACCCATGAAGCTGCTGCAATGCAAGATCCAGCAGCGCCGGCCTGATGATCTTTCGCCCATCGATCCGAAAGAGGCGCCAGAGGAGCTCACACCGCTCGTGGTGGCATTCAACGATCTGCTCGCCCGTCAGGCGCAAATGCTGCAGGCGCAGCAGCGTTTCATCGCTGACGCGGCCCATCAGCTGAAGACTCCGCTCGCGGGCCTGCGCACGCAGTCCGAGCTCGCGATGCGAGAAACGAACGCCGACGAGCTGCGCCGCACCCTCGAGCACATCGCATCCAGCGCAGAGCGAAGCGCACACACCGTGAATCAGTTACTCGCGCTCGCTCGCACCGCGAATCTGCGTCACGCCGTGGCGATGGATGAGCTCGATCTCGCCCCTCTCGTTCGTACCGTCATCACCGACTATTACAGCGTCGCGCTCGAAAAATCGATCGATCTCGGCTTTGAAAGCGATGACCTCCCGGCCCCGATCACCGGGCATCCGGTTTTGCTGCGCGAGATGATAGGTAACCTGATCGATAACGCCATCCGATACACACCCGCTGGCGGAATCGTCACTGCACGGGTTCAGACCACACTTGCCGAACTGGTACTCGAGATCGAAGACGACGGAATCGGCATCGCGCCTGCCGACCGGGATCTAGTGTTCAACCGCTTCTTCCGGGTGCTGGGGGTAGGCGCTGATGGCAGCGGTCTGGGGTTATCGATCGTGCGCGAAACTGTGGTCCAGCATGGCGCTACGCTCGCCATCTCCGACGGGTTGATGTGGCCCACGCATCGGGGCGCTGGAACGGGTAGCCGCCTCACCGTACGCTTTCCGAAATTCAATGACGACGGGCTGTAGCAGACGGGAGAGGCAGCAATGTTCAAGGTTAACGCTGAGCAACAGGCCATCATCGATGGTGTCACCGCAGTCTGCGCCCGGTTCGGCGATGATTACTGGGCCGAGTGCGATCAGGCGGCGCGCTTTCCCAGAGACTTTCATCGGGCCATCGCCGATGCCGGGTGGCTGGGCGTGACCATGCCTGAGGCGTATGGCGGCGCCGGGCTGGGCATCAAGGAGGCATCGCTCGTCATGCACACCGTCGCGCAGCATGGAGGCGCGATGGCGGCTGCCTCATCCATTCACATGAACATGTTCGGGCCCCATCCGATGGTCGTTCACGGAACGCCTGATCAGAAAACACGGTGGATCCCCAGGTTGGTCGCGGGAAGCGATCAGGTGTGTTTCGGGGTCACCGAGGCCGACGCGGGACTCGACACCACCAGCATCCGCACATTCGCGAAAAGGGTGGAAGGGGGCTATTGCGTATCGGGGCGCAAGATGTGGACTTCCACCGCGCAGGTGGCCAACAAGATCCTGCTGCGTGCCCGCACTTCGGCAAAGCCCGCCAAGGGAGAGGGAAAGCCCACCGACGGCATGTCCCTCTTTTACACCGACGTCGATCGCACAAAGATCGAGGTCCGCCGGATTCCGAAGCATGGTCGTGCAGCAGTCGATTCGAACGCCGTCTTCATTGATGATCTGTTCATTCCCGAGCAGGACCTCATCGGCGAGGAGGGACGAGGGTTTTATTACCTGCTCGATGGTCTCAATCCCGAACGCATCCTGATCGCGGTTGAGGCGATCGGAATCGGCCTGGATGCCCTGCACCGGGCGGCACGCTACGCCCGCGAGCGCGTGGTGTTTGGTCGACCGATCGGCCGCAACCAGGGCATCCAGCATCCGCTTGCCGAGTGCTGGGTCAATCTGGAGGCAGCATTGCTGCTGGCTGAGCGCGCGGCCGACCTCTATGACGCCGGACGCGCCTGTGGCCCTGAAGCAAACGGCGCGAAACTGCTGGGCTCACGCGCGGGGTACGAGGCCTGCCAGCGCGCGGTGCTCACGCACGGTGGAATGGGCTATGCGAAGGAGTATCAGGTGGAACGCCTGCTTCGCGAAGTCCTCATCACGCGGATCGCGCCCGTCACCGACCAGCTGGTGCTGTCCTTCATCGCGGAAAAGGTGCTCGACTTGCCCAAATCGTATTAGCCCGCCGCCGTCTCGCCGCCGCCGGACGGTCCGCTCGAGACGGTCCCGGGACCGGTTGCTTCCGCATAAATCCTCGCATTGCGGGGTACGGTTTCATGACTTCTGTTCATCACCTAATTGAACGGAGGTCATGATGAAGATGAAGAGCGCGGTCTTGCTGACATCGGTCACCGTGCTGACGGGCGGCATGATTCATGCATCCGAAAATCGAGACACTACTCTTTCGCCGCTTCCGCTTTTACTCGCACAGTCCATCCCGGAGGAGCCGGTTTACGGCAGCCAGATGATGACCGAGCAGGAGCGAAACGAACATCGGGCACAGCTTCGAGCCGCAAAGAGCAAGGAGGAGCGCGACCAGATGCGGCGGGCGCACCATGACCACATGCGGCATCGGGCACAGGAGCGAGGCGTGACGATCCCTGAGGAGCCCGCGGCGCGCGGAGGCGGTACAGGCCTCGGACCGGGGCCCGGTGCGGGCCCTGGCGCGGGCCTCGGAAGCGGCGAGGGCGTCAGGCGCGGTCTCGGACATCCTTTTTTGACAACGGAAGCAGCCGACGGATAGTATTTCGGGTTCGGCGCATTAGCTCAGTTGGTTAGAGCGACGGAATCATAATCCGCAGGTCCGGGGTTCGAGTCCCTGATGCGCCACCAAATCCCAAGCCCGCAGCGACCCCGGTCCTGCGGGTTTTTTCGTTTTCTCCAGCGTCCCGGCAATCGCCTCGCGACCCCCCATGCCCAACTCCCTGCCCTACCTCGGCGCCACGCAGTCAAGACTGCTCTACAACGGCACTGTCATCACGTGCGACGATCAATCATCGATTGCCTCCGCAGTGTGGATCGAAGGCGAGCGGATCCGCGCGGTGGGCAAACCCCACACCTGGCCAGAACAACCGGGCCCGGATGTTCCCAGGCTTGATTTGCGCGGCCATGCGGTCGTGCCTGGTCTCACCGATGGCCACGCACACATCGACCGCGAGGGACTCCTGGCGCAATTACCGTCGCTTTCGGGTGCGGCTTCCGTCTCCGATATCGTCGACCGATTGCACGAGATCGCCCGGCACACACCCGCCGGACACTGGATCGTGACCGGACCGCCTGGCGCGGCGCCCGAGTACATGCCGGGCCCCAGCGGCCTGGCGGGCGGGCAAATGCCCGACCGCCACGATCTCGACCGCGCCTGCCCGCATCATCCGGTGTACATCCGGCCCATCTGGGGTTACTGGCGCAATCAGATTCCGCTGGCTTCCTGCGCCAACACTCTGGCGTTGCGGCGCGCCGGGATTACCGCACGCACGCCCGACCCCTCTCCTGAGGCGCGGATCCTGCGCGACGCGTCCGGCGAGCCAATCGGTGTATTCGAAGAGCACACGCTGGTTCCGGTCATCGAACACACGCTCATGCGCTGTGCGCCAGGTTTTACCGCTCAACAGCGAACGGCGGCACTGCGTATCGGCATGGAGACCTACAACCGCTACGGCACGACTGCGGTTTTCGAAGGTCATGGTGTTGCAACCGAAGTGATCAACGCCTGGCAAACGCTTCATGAGCAACAGGCGATCAGTGTGCGCGCAACGCTCGCGTTCAGCCCCAACTGGGGTCTTCAGGCAAGCGGCGATGCCTGCCAGTTGCTATCGGAGTGGGGGCGCTGGCTCGCGCGCCGCGGCTGGGGCGATCACTGGCTACGTGTTCAGGGGCTCTATGCCGAGATCGACACCGATCCACTCAACAACCAACTTAGGGCGGGTCATCATCCGTGCACCGGATGGGCGGGATTTCAAGCCGGTGCGGCGCTACCACGCGAGGCGCTTGCCTCACTCCTGATCGAGGCGGCTGCGAGCCGGGTTCGGATCGCAGGCATCTGGCCCACACTGTTACCGCTCTTTGAGGAAGCCAATCGCCATCACCCAATCCATGACCTACGATGGACGCTTGGACACCAGCCGGCGCTCAATCACAATCAGATCGCCCAGATCTGCGATCTGGGACTGGCACTCACCACGCATACCAACCGCCACCTCTACAAGGATGGCGACCGGCTTGCTGCCAAATACCCCGAAGACGATATTGTGCCGATCCGCACGCTGATCGATCGCGGGGTGCCGGTTGTACCCGGAAGCGACAACCTGCCGCCATCGTTATTCGGCCCCATCTGGCATGTCTGCGCTCGTCAGACGCGAAGCGGCCGTATCATCGGACCCGATCAACGAATCAGCCGGATCGAGGCGCTCAGGCTCAGTACCCGAAACGGCGCATGGCTCACGGGCGATGAGTCCATGCGCGGACAGATCGCGTCCGGGATGCTTGCCGATCTGGTCGTACTGGACGCGAACCCGCTTGACTGTCCCGTTGAACGACTGCCTGAGATCCGCGCGCACTGCGTGATCGTTGGCGGCCGGTTGATTCACTCTGACCTTTAATACCCGTGGAGCCTCTGATGCATCTGAACCGGATACATGCTCTCGCACTTAGCATCACCGCAGCCCTGCTGCCTGCCGCAAGCCACGCGCAGGACACTGGTGCCTGGCCGAATCGCGCTATCCGCGTGGTGGTCCCCTATGCGCCAGGCAACACCGGCGACATCACATTTCGACAGATCCAACCGCTAATCGAGTCGCGCCTGGGCGCACGTTTCCTGATCGACAACAAAAGCGGCGCATCCGGCAACATCGGCACAGAGGAAGTGGTCAGGGCGCGGCCCGACGGACATACACTCCTACTGGGCGCCACCAATAACTTCGTGACCAACCAGCACCTGATACGCGGCATGCGGTTCGATCCGTTGAGCGATTTGATGCCGATCACCATGGTAAGCAACGCGCCCTCTGTGGTGGTGGTTGCCGAATCGCTCGCGGCGAACGACCTGCGAAGCCTGTCTGCGCTGGCTGCCAAGGCGACCCCGCCGCTCGCGTTCGGTTCGCCCGGGATCGGCACGCCACCGCATCTGGCAGCCGAGTTATTTCGCCAACTGGCCGGCGTCGACATGGTTCACGTTCCCTATAAGGGCAGCCCCCCCGCGGTTCAGGGCCTGATCAACGGCGAGACCCAGCTCTATGTCACCGCTTTCAGTTCAGTCACTGCGATGGTGAAGGCCGGGCGATTGAAAGCACTTGCGGTCGCGGGCGAAAGCCGCCTGGCAGCACTTCCCGATGTTGCGACCAGCGCCGAGCAGGGGATGCCAGCGCTTCGCACGGGCAACTGGTGGGGGTTGTCCGCACCGCAGGGCACCGATGCTGGGCTGATCCGCAGAATCGCCGACGCCGTGAAGGAAGCGCTTGCCGATTCCACGGTTCGCACCCGCTATCAGGAACTGGGCCTGACTGCGATTGGCAACACACCGGCCGAGTTCGCCGAGCAGATGCAGCGCGAGGCAGCGTCGTGGAAGCAGGTGATCGAGCGCGCAGGGCTTCAACCCAACTGAGCGATCGTATTCCGCCATCCATACGCCTGCGCACGGACTGATCCGCTCGTGTGATAAAAGCGCGAGATCAACACATGGAGGAATCTCGATGAACCGTCGCGAGCTATCGCTTTCGCTTGGTCTGATGGCGCTTTCTCCCTGGGCAGTGCGGGCCCAGCCGTCTGCCTACCCATCGCGCCCGGTGAGCCTGGTGGTGCCGTTTGCAGCGGGATCGTCGTCCGACACCCTCGCGCGGCTCATTTCTTCTCGCGCAGCCATACCCTTCGGTGGCTCATTCGTGATCGATAACCGACCCGGGGCGGGTGGACTAGTTGCCGCGCAGCGTATGGCGCGCACAGCACCCGATGGCTATGCGCTCATGTGGGGAGGAGGCACGGCTATCACCCACGCCGCCATGCAGGCGGATCCAGGCTATGACGTGATGAAAGACTTCACCCCCATCGTGACGCTCGCCGAACACCCGGCCGTACTCGGTGTCCGCGCTGACCGGCCTTGGAAAACCATCCAGGATGTGTTTGCAGCGGCGCGTGCGGCCCGCGATCAGCCGCTACGGTATGGGTCAGGCGGTATCGGTACGCCCGCTCACATGGCTGCTGCCGCGATGCTGAAGCTGATTGGCGTGGAGGGGATTCACGTTCCCTACAAGGGCGCCAATCAGGCCACCCTCGCGGTGGAGCAGGGCGAAGTCGATTTTGCGTTTGCGATCAGCAACATTGCGCTTCCAAGGCATCAGATCGGCCGGATCAGGATCCTGGTGTCGGCGGGCTCGGTCAGAATGACGACGCTCCCCGATGTCCCCACGCTCGCAGAAACCCTCAAGGGCGGACCCGTAGTCATCAGCGGTTCCTCTGTGGTGGGGCCCGCGGGACTTTCTCCGGCCGTCGTCGACAAAATCGCTAGCGCGTTTTCCGAGGTCATGACACGCGATGCCGACCTGCGTAAGCGCATCGCCGAGGAGGGCGGCTCCATTGTCCTCTCCAGCAATCCGGCTGCCTATCGCGAAGAATGGGCGATTGAATTAAAGCGGCTCAAGGATCTGATCGTGCTATCCGGCGTCCGCGCCGAATGAATAATCCGGCCCCAGCGGCGGGTTTCTTCGCCCAGTACGACGGCTTTGGCGAGCGCCGCGCGGGCTCAACGGGTGACCTCGCGTCGGCCGCCTGGCTCGCCGAGCAACTCGGCGGCGCGCGGGCCCTGCACACGACTTTCCAGCGTGTCAGCTTTAAGCGGTTTTTACCCGCTGAGGCATCACTTCATGCGCACGGCACACCGCCTATCGAAGGCTTACCCTTGTTTGACGGTGGACTCACAGACCGGCACGGTGTCACGGGACTCATCGGCCCGCTGGGCTCAGACACCGATATCGGCTTCGCCTTCATGGAACCCGCGATGGCAAGCCTCCCCGACAATGCCTTTTCGCGCGCCCGCGCCGATAGTCGTCACCGTGCCGTCGTAATTGCACTCACCACGCGCGACGGTGGTCTGGCCCCCCTTAATGCACACGACAGCGACCGTCCCTTCGGGCCGCCGGTCCTGCAGATCGCCGGGCGAGACGCGCAGGCGGTCGCCATGCTGAGCGAACACGCCGCGCAGGTGACGGTCACGGCCACGGGCCAATATGAAATCGCTGATTCACGCAATCTACGCGTACAGCTGGCAGGCGAAGGCCCACCCTTGCTCCTGCTGACCCCGCGCACGTCCTGGTGGACCAGTACGGCCGAGCGCGCGGGCGGCGTCTTTGCCTGGCTGCAGTCTCTGCAGACGCTTGCAGCCTCCGCCGCTCGCCGACGCGCGGTCATCGGACTGGCCACATGCGGACATGAACTCGGACACCTGGGTGCCCATCACGCGTTTGCGATCGAACCGAAACTGGCGAATGAGTCGGCGCTGGTCATTCACCTGGGCGCCAACCTCGGTACAGCGACCGCACCTGCATTGACCGTACGAAGTAATGTCGACGGACTCGCTGACCGGGTGCGCACACTGCTCGAGAGCCGAGGCTATCCTGCCGATGCAATCCTGGCGGTCACCGGCGGCAAGGCTAGCGGCGAGGCTCATGAGATCGAGCAGCGCGGCGGCCGCTATCTGTCGCTGATTGGTAGCAACCCATGGTTCCACGCGCCGGAAGACCGCTGGCCAACCAGCATTGATCTCGGTCGGGCATGCACCATCGCGCAGAGCGTAACTGCGCTGGCCATCGCCGAATGCGCACCGTAACCCGGCGCGAGCGCAACGAGACCTACCTCAAGCGGCATCCTGAGTGCGGTCGGCGCTGCACATCCTTTATCATCAAAGTCGGTTCCCAGCTCTTTCCAACCCGATTGATCCCAACGCCTACCCCCCTGCGCCATCGCACCACTGATGAAGCACCCCCGCATCATCCTCGATCTGATCCTTGTGCTCGCCGCACTCGTCGCGCTGCTAATCCCATTGATGCAGGTCGCGGCAGAAGCTCATGTCGGACAGACCGAGCGGCAGTTCGCGCGCCGCTATGCCGAGGTCTGCAACGTCGAGGGCAACCTGTGCGTGATTGCCTCAGGCGCTAGCCACGGGCACCCCTTTGGGCGCCTGCTCCCCGGCCAGTAGGCAAACACCCGCGCCCGGGGCGTCCGGGCAGCTTCCCGCTCCCCCCATCCGTGCGCCCCCCGCGTGCTCGCGTCAACGCGTACCGGTCTTCGTTTGCCATCGGTCAATCAGGCCGCTCAGCAAGATCAAGCTATCTTCCGGTGGACTCGTCGATATTACCGCCTGTCAACGAGGACGCGACACCCCCCTGAAACACTCGCGGGCCGAGGCTCATCACGCCTCTTTACCCAGGAGATTCAGGACCATGCTGCATCCCACATCAAGCGAGCTCAATGGCTCGCGCCCGAGGCGCGTGCCGCCCGCCGCCTCCCCCTCGCGCGCCCCTTGGCGCACCGCTCTCGCGATGCTCGCGCTGGGCACGCTCGCAGGCTGCGGGTCGAGCGGCGGGGGAGGCACAGGGACCGAACCCGACAACGCCGCGCTTGCAGCGCGAGCGGTAGCTCCCCGATTTCATCGAGAAACAGCGCTCCGCCGTGCGCCGCCTAAAAGCTGCCAATCCTGCGCTGCCCCGCGCCGGTGAAGGCATACCGCTCGTGACCGAACAATTCGGACTGGATGAGTGTCGAGGCGATCGCCCCACAGTTGACCGCGACCAATGCCCCGGCAGCGCGGCGCGAACGCTGATGAATCGCGCGGGCAACGAGCTCCTTCCTGGTCCCTGTCTCGCCCACGATCAGCACGGGTGCATCGGACTCAGCAACGCGGTCGATGGTTCTGAGTAACGACCAGATGGCCGGGCTATCGGCATCCAGAGTAAAGCGAGGGTCGAGCAGTAGGGATCCCATTACCTGTCGCGAGTGGTCCGATTGCAGTACGACGCGGCACTGTAGCGATGCGCAGGGCCGAGAGCTTATGAAAGGTCAACCGGTGAACATTGGAGGTGCGAATCGGCGGGCACTATGCTCAAATGCGAACCACCGGAACCTGTCTAACCGCATTGCTCTCTTTTTCGAAAGAATATCGATGAGAACATTTCTTGCCTCGATATTTGCTGCGCTGACCCTCTTGGTGTCGGGTTGCAGCGACTCGGTCACACTATCAATCGAGCATTGCTATCCGTCCGGCATGGCGGCAGATCTCGCCCTGACGGATCCAGCCCGTACGCTGGGCGCAACCGGCGATTACAACTACACGCTTTGCTCGGCGCGCTATGAGCGGGTGATCAGCGCAGCGATCGTCACCAACGGCGCCATTCCTAACACCACCCAGAGCCGGGCATCCTTTGTGGGCATCGACAGCGCGCATTTCGCGCTGACATTCGAATCCGTCTGGAATGTCACCCTCACGCCCGCCAGCCTTCGTCAGGCGCTCGATACCCATTGCTCGAGCCCCTCCGCCTGGGGACCCATGCTCACCAAGCTCGGGCTCGCGGGCCCCGATGCCGCGTCAAAATTCCAGCGCAACCAATGCGCCAATTCCACCTACGTCAACACCATGCTCTTTGGTAACAACGGCCTATTTCGTAACAACGGCTCGGCCTTCGCGCGCACCGTGAGCTCCGAGCAGAATGGCGCCACGGTGCTCACCTGGACCCGAGGCTATCTCTTGCAAAGGTACGGAAAGCCGGGGTGTACTGATTGCCAGGTCACGGACGAATACCGCATCGTGATTGATGCGGGAAGCAGTGGCACGCGGCTTTCGCTCTACCAGATCACCGCGAACGGCAATGGCGCGTATCCCCAGGTCACCTGGCTCACCACACTTAAGCTGGGCAGTACCGATAAAGGCATTGATGATTTTGTTCGTACAGCCAACCCGGGCGAGGTCAATACCAAGGTGATCGGGCCTCTTTTCACCAAGCTGCAAACCGACTACACCAACAACGCGAATTGGCTTGCCACAGCCCAGAATGTGAAGGTTGATCTTCTCGCCACTGCAGGCATGCGCGAGGCCGAAGCAAAACACGGCAAGGCTGCAATCGATAATTTCTACGCGCTCATCAAGACCTACATCACTAATCAGGCCAAGACAGGTTCCAGCGCACCCGCCAATCGCACGTCCACCGCTGAGGAGGTTCGCACCATTGACGGCAACAGCGAGGAAGGGGTCTGGAGCTGGACCAATCTGAATGACCACTACTGCCGCTACTTCAAGGCCAACCCCGACCCGCTCGCGGAGTACGCCAACACTACAAACGGCATGTACGGCGTCGTCGAGGTCGGTGGCGCCTCGACGCAGGTCAGCTTCCCGGTCTCAGGAAACACCGACCCCGCGAACAACCGCTATGCGGTCACGATCGGCGGCAAAAGCGCCACGGTCTACAACAAAACTTTCCTTGGACTGGGACAGGATCTTGCCCGCACGTCGATGGCAGCCCAGTAACCGACGGCCCGTGATGCGACGCCCCGCTGATTTCCGTCCTAGCGTGTGGGGCGGGTTGCGGCCTGGCCTGCTCGCGGCCGCGATGATTGCGCTTTTCCCGATGGGCGCTGCTGCGCAGGAAGTGCGTATGACCTGTCAGCACCAGGGCAAAAGCTACTGGGTGAGCTACGACCCGAAGCAGAAACTCTTCCGAAGCGGTGATCCTGATGGGGGGTCACGATTCCGCGTCAAGCGCGATCAGGTTGATAGCGATGGCATTCTTGTCTGGGTCAGCGCGCAAATGATGGGCGGCGAACGAGATCTGCTCGCCTTCTTCGGCAACGACACCAAATGGCTTCGTCATTTCTACGGTAACGGCAGCCAGATCATGCATCGCTGTCAGTAAGCGCCGGCCGGGCGGCCGCGCCCGGGTATGCCCGCCGTCAGACCGGATCCCAGCTGAACACGTCCGGCGAACGCTCGAGCGGATAGAAAGACGCCCGAAGCGCAGGCATGGCGTGTTCGGCGATGCTCTGCGCGGTCCAGCCCTCGCCGCGATGCAGGCTACGAATCGGCCGGTTCTGGCTGATCAAGAAAATTTCATTGGCCCGCACCGCAAAAATCTGTCCGCTCACCTCGCGCGCGGCCTCGCTCGCAAGGTAGACCGCGAGCGGCGCAATCTGGTGGGTCTGCATGCGCTGCAAGCGCTCCACCCGGGCCTGCTGCTCAGGGGTATCGGTGGGAATAGATCCGATCATGCGGCTGTAGGCAAACGGCGAGATACAGTTTGATCGTACGCTGAACTTCGCCATGTCCAACGCGATCGACTTGGACAGCGCAACGATGCCAAGCTTTGCCGCTGAATAATTGGCCTGGCCGAGGTTACCGATCAGGCCCGACGTGGATGTCATGTGAAGGTAGGCGCCCGACTGCTGAGCTTTGAAATGGGGAGCCGCCGCGCGCGAAACATAAAACGTACCGTTCAGATGAACATCAATCACTGTCCGCCATTCGTCGGCACTCATATTGTGGAAGAAACGGTCACGCAAAATACCGGCGTTGTTGATAACGGCATCGATCCGCCCGAAGGTATCGAGCGCCTGTTCAACCATGCGATGCGCCGCTGCCCAGTCGGCTACGCTATCGCCATTGGCGCTCGCCTCGCCACCGGCCGCCCGAATCGCGTCCACCACGGCCTGGGCCCGCGAGCGATCCTGGCCTTCGCCCGCCACGCTGGAACCCAGGTCATTGACCAACACTCTGGCGCCTTCGGCCGCCAGGGCCAGTGCGAGCTCCCGGCCAATACCGCCACCAGCCCCGGTGACCAGCACGACCTTGTCCTGCAGAAATCTTTCGTTCATTGACCGACTCCGGGCAAATTAGCGGGGTGTTTTGGCTCGAGGGCGCAAGCCGCCGGTAAAATGCCACAGATGAAACGCAAACTCTACATCCGCACCTTCGGCTGCCAAATGAACGACTACGACTCGGACAAGATGGCTGAAGTGCTTGCCGAAAGCGAAGGCGCCGTCCTCACCGATCGGCTTGAAGAGGCCGATATCGTCCTCTTCAACACCTGTTCAGTCCGCGAAAAAGCCCAGGAAAAGGTGTTCTCCGATCTGGGCCGGTTGCGCGCGCTCAAACTCGAGCGGCCCGGCCTGGTGGTGGGCGTTGGCGGCTGTGTGGCGAGCCAGGAAGGCGCCAACATCGTTGCCCGGGTGCCGTTTGTTGACGTGGTGTTCGGGCCTCAGACCCTGCATCGGCTGCCGCAGTTACTCCGAGCGCGCGCGCAAACCGGCCACTCGCAGGTCGACATCAGCTTTCCTGAAATCGAGAAATTCGATCACCTGCCACCGGCCCGGACCGATGGCGCCACCGCATTCGTATCCATCATGGAAGGCTGCAGCAAATATTGCAGCTTCTGTGTGGTGCCCTATACACGCGGCGAAGAGGTCTCCCGCCCCTTCGATGATGTACTCACCGAGGTGGCTGGCCTCGCCGACCAGGGAGTGCGCGAAATCACCTTGCTGGGCCAAAACGTGAACGCCTATCTCGGGCCGATGGGCGATACCGCTGAGAAGGCCGACTTCGCACTGCTGCTGGAATATGTCGCAGACATCCCAGGCATCGAGCGCATCC
>SYIM01000206.1 GCA_005798775.1 Burkholderiales bacterium | reverse complement strand
GCCAAAAGCAGCGCCAGCAAGGGCGAAAGCCTGATCGACACCATCGCCAACCTCTCGGCCATGCATGCCGACATGTTTGTGGTGCGCCACAGCGAAAGCGGCGCGCCCTACCTGATCGCCCAGCACGTCGCGCCCCACGTCCACGTGATCAACGCCGGCGACGGTCGCCATGCCCACCCCACGCAGGGGCTGCTGGACATGTACACGATCCGGCATTTCAAGAAAGACTTCACCAATTTGCGCGTGGCGATCGTAGGCGACGCGCTGCACTCGCGCGTGGCGCGCTCGGACATTCACGCTCTCACCACGCTGGGGGTACCCGAGGTGCGCGTGATCGGTCCACGAACCCTCATTCCGGGTGGCCTCGAGCAGTTGGGCGTGCATGTGTTCCACGACATGCGAGAGGGGCTGCGAGGGGTCGACGTGGTGATCATGCTGAGGCTGCAGAGCGAGCGCATGCGGGGCGCGCTGCTGCCGTCTGCGCAGGAATACTTCAAGCACTACGGCCTCACCGAAGACAAGCTCGCGCTCGCCAATACCGACTGTATTGTGATGCACCCGGGGCCGATGAATCGCGGGGTGGAAATTGACTCTGCCGTGGCTGATGGCCCACAGGCGGTTATCCTTGATCAGGTGACCTTCGGTATTGCGGTTCGTATGGCGGTCATGAGTCTTCTCGTGAAGCCCTGATGATGAATGCGTCCCCTAGAATCTCGATCGTCAACGCGTGCGTGGTAGTGCCGGGCGGTGGGCCAGCGGGTACCCGACCCAGCGACGTTTATGTTGCCGATGGCAAGCTGGTTGCGGTGGGTGCGGTGCCGTCGGAGTTTGTTGCTGACCGGGTCATCGATGGCACGGGGTGTCTCCTTCTCCCCGGAGTGGTCGACCTGGCTGCGCGCCTGCGTGAGCCGGGGTTTGAGTACAAGGCGACGCTTGAATCGGAGATGCAGGCGGCGCTCGCTGGCGGGGTCACTGCGCTGGCCTGTCCGCCCGATACCGATCCTGTGCTCGATGAGCCGGGCCTGGTCGAAATGCTCAAGCACCGAGCGCGTGGTATTGACGGCGCGCGTCTTTACCCGGTGGGCGCTTTGACCGTGGGCCTGAAGGGAGAGACCATTACCGAAATGGCCGAGCTCGTTGAGGCTGGCTGCGTTGGCTTTTCGCACGCCCTTGCGCCCATTTTCGACACCCAGATCCTGATGCGGGCGATGCAGTATGCGAGTACCTTCGGATACAGCGTCTGGTTACATCCGCAAGACCCTCAGCTGGCACGCGGTGGCGTGGCGCATGCCGGGCCCTATGCCAGTCGTCTGGGCCTCGCCGGTATGCCGGTGATCGCAGAGACGGTGGCGCTGCACACGATCTTCGAGTTGATGCGGGTGACTGGCTGCCGGGTCCATCTGTGCCGTCTTTCATCAGCGGCCGGGCTGGAGCTGGTGCGTCGCGCGCGGGCCGAGGGCTTGCCAGTCACTGCGGATGTGGCGATTCACCATGTGCATCTGATTGATGTGGACATCGGGTTTTTCGACAGCAACTGTCGGGTCGATCCACCTTTCCGGTCACAGCGCGACCGGGATGCCATTCGAGTAGCGCTCGTCGACGGTACGATCGATGCGCTCTGCTCCGATCACACACCGGTCGATGACGACGCAAAGCAGCTGCCGTTTGGCGAGGCCGAGCCAGGGGTGACCGGGCTCGAATTGCTGTTGCCACTCACGCTCAAGTGGGCGGCTGAGGCGCGCGTTCCGGTTGAGGAGGCGTTGGTGAAGCTCACGACCGGGCCAGCGGGCATCCTGGGCCAGCCGGGTGGCCGGCTGGCGGTGGGTGAGTCTGCCGATCTGTGTCTGATTGATCCCGATGAGCGCTGGGTGGTGTCGCGGGGCTCGCTGGTGAGTCAGGGCTCGCATACGCCATTTCTGGGCCGCGAGTTGCTCGGTCGGGCGCAGGCCACCTTGGTGGCTGGGCGCGTGGTGTTTGAGCGCGCCAGGGCGCCTCGCTGACCCGAGGTCAGGGTGTGTGGCGCGTCGTCTTATCGATGCCTGTCTGCTTACACTTGCCGTGAGCAACCGCGGGTGATTCGTCACCACCGACTCACCGGTGTCGCTTTGGGTAGTGCCCGAAGCCGGGCAACGCGTGTTGTTTCGCTTACTCGGCACGCCCGCGCGCTGCGCTCATTGCGGTGCGCAGGGTGTTGGGAACTGTGTCGTCCGTGGGCAGTGAAAGCCGCTCCGCAATCGCCGCACGTGCAGCGCGCGCCGCCTGCTGACGCGTGGCAGGTTCGCTCAGCGCGGGCAGCGGGTGGAGCGCTGCAATGAATCCGGGTGAACCCAGCACGCGTTTCATCGATTCACCGAAACTCATGTTGCCTGTGAAGTCGATGGCTGAGCTGTACTGGCCCTTCAGGTCGGTGTAACGGATTCCCACCGGAATGATGGGCGTTTGCGCACGAAGGGCGGGTTCGAGCAGGTTGCCATGAAACTGCAGCAGACGCAGCCCATCACTGGTCGTGCCTTCCGGGAAGACCGCCACGCGTCGACCCGCCGCCAGCATAGTCTGAATGCGTTCGTTGAGCTGATGGACCGCATGGCGCTTGCCCCGCTCGATGAAAAGGGTGCCAGCACCAATCACCAGCCGACCCACCACGGGCCACGACGCAATCTCGATCTTGGCAACGAAGTGCGCCGAGGTGGTGGCCAGCATCAGAAAAATATCGATCCAGCTGATGTGGTTGGCGACGATCAGGGCGGGGCCTTGGAGCGAGGCGAGGGGCTGTGCTGCGGGGGCAGGTAGCTCCGCCAGTCTTATTCCGCAGGCGCGAAGCAGCCAGCGCGACCAGCGGGCGATGATCCGGTCGCGGCGGGCGCCACTCACCCGGGGAAAGATGAGCGCAATTGTGAGAAGCCCGCCCAGCAGCAGCGCGATGGCAAGCGGCGCGCGGCGCGCAATGCGAAATGCAGAAGCGATCAAGGCTGCGGTCCTTGCGGCGGGACTGTTGTATACCGGTTGGCTGGCTGAAGCCAGGTGAGAGGGTTGTCAGACACCCTGGGCTCCGCAGTCTGGGCACTGCACCTGAATGATGTTGCGATCAGCGAGCCGAACGGCGCTGAGGTGGCGGCCCCAGACACAGCCCGTGTCGATCGCCACCAGATCGGGGCGATTGATGAGGCCAAGCGCTGACCAGTGCCCGAACACAATCGGTGTGTCTGCTGTTCTACGCTTTGGCGCATCGAACCAGGGCATGAACCCGCTGGGCGTTGCGCTGATACCTTCCTTGGTGGCAAATTCCATTCGACCATCGGTATCAACAAAGCGCATGCGGGTGAGCGCATTGATGACGATCCGCAGCCGCTCAGGTCCGCGCAACGAATCATCCCAGTGCGCGGGCTCGTTGCCGTACATCTGGGGAAGAAACGCGAGCCAGTCTGGGCCGGAGAGCACCTGCTGAACTTCGGCGGCAAGCGAAAGCGTTTGCGCAACCGACCACTGCGGCAGAACCCCTGCATGGACCATCAGCCAGCCGTGATCGAAATGCGCGAGCGGACGGGTACGGATCCAGTCGAGCAATTGCGCGCGATCAGGCGCGGCAAGGATATCGTCGTAGGTGTCGGTCTGATGGGGTTTGCGCAGGCCCGCCGCAACCGACAGCAGATGGATATCGTGATTGCCGAGTACGGTGGTGATCCGTTCGCCCTGATCGATCACCCAGCGAAGCGTGTCGAGCGAGCGCGGGCCGCGATTGATCAGGTCGCCGGTCAGCCAGAGTGGCACCTCTGGCGGAAGCTTTCCGACCAGGTGGATGAGAGGCTCGAGACAGCCCTGCAGGTCGCCGATGATCCAGGGGGAATTCATGAACGTGATGGTTGCTCAGCCGCGTATCCGGTCGCTGTGGCCGGATCCGGCGAGGGTCTTAAAGATGTAGCCAAAGTAGGCCGGCACGCCGAGTCGCTCGAGCATACGGGCATCGGTGGCAGCGAGCAATTCTGGGGCAGACATGTCGATGCCCTGAACCTGAGCGAGGCCGGTGATTCCCGGCCGGACTCGGAACACCCCGCGTGCTTCGCGGACCAGGATCAGTTCCTGCTGACTGAACAGGCAGGGGCGAGGGCCCACCATACTCATCTCGCCTTTGAGAACATTCAAGAGTTGCGGCAGTTCATCCAGCTTGGTTCGGCGCATCACCGCGCCCAGCGGCGTGACCGCGGCCGGGTCGAGCAGGTGTGTGGCCACCGATTCGGTACCCTGCCGCATGGTGCGAAACTTGACCAGTTTGAAAGGCTGCTGGTGCCGCCCCACACGAACCTGGGTGAAGATCGGTGATCCAGTGTCAAAGAATCCCAGCACGAGAAGGATCAGCATGACGGGCGTGGCGGCGATCAGCCCGATCACTGCGAGCACGACATCAAGAAAACGCAGCATTGCGGTTGTCTGATTCCTGGCGTTGAGTTCAAGACCCCGCCGTAGCGGGTGAGTTTCGCCTGCTGTTTCGCTGGGCTTCCAGGCAGTTTTCCGCGGACGTGCGCTTCAGCCGGTACTGGCGCGGCGATTGGTTCGAGAAGCAAAGTGTATATTCTTTGGCAGGGCGGCGTTACCACAGGACGATTCACTGATGTCGGTTGCTTCAGTACTTAATCGGGCGATCACACGACTGCTGGGATTGAGTCGACCGGGCAAGCAGTGGGCCATGATGGGTGTCGACCTCTGTCTGCTGCTTGCTGCTGCTGCTGCCGCATACTGGCTCAGAATGGGCGAGACCTTTCTCCCCAGTGCGGAGCAGTGGCTGCTCATTGCAGCAGCTCCGCTTATTGCCATTCCAGTGTTTCTGCGCTTTGGCCTGTACCGATCCATCATTCGCTTTGTCGGCGAACACGCGCTCTGGGCCATCACCAAGGGGATGACCCTCGCCGCCGTATTGTGGGCTGGCCTCGCGTTTCTCACCCAGATGACAGGCGTCGAAGGACTGCCTCGTACGGTTCCTGTGCTCTACTGGCTGGTCGGAACCGGGTTTGTGGTGGCCTCGCGCTTCATTGCGCGCACCTTGCTCTGGATGCCGCTTCATCGGCGTTTTGCGGGGCGCCAGGCGCTGATTTACGGCGCAGGCACTGCTGGACGCCAGCTCGCGGCCTCGCTTCGCCGGGGGCGTGATCTGTTTCCTGCCGGTTATCTCGATGATGACTCCGCGCTGCATGGACAGGACATCAGCGGCCTGCGCGTCTATTCCCCGGCCGAGCTGCCGATGCTGATCGAAAACTTCGATATCCGGGATGTGATCGTCACCCTGCCCAATGCCACGCCTGCGCGACGACGCGAGATCGTCGCGCGTCTTGAACACTTCGCCCTTCGGGTTCGTATCCTTCCGGCACTTGCCGATATTGCCTCCGGCCGGCATCTGGTGAGCACGATGCGCGAAGTGGATATCAGCGATCTGCTGGGCCGGGACCCCGTGGATGCCGACCCCTCTCTCCTTGGTCAGTGTGTAACGGGCAAGGTGGTACTGGTCACCGGAGCGGGGGGCTCCATTGGTTCGGAAATCTGTCGCCAGGTCTCCGCGCTCAAGCCCTCGCTGCTCATTTTGCTCGAAATGTCCGAAGCGGCCCTCTATGAGATCGATCGCGTGCTTCGACCGATTGCCACCTGTGAGGTGCTGAGTCATCTGGGCTCGGTGGGCGACCGAGAACTGGTCAACCGCCTGATGCGCGACTACCGGATCCAGAGCGTCTATCACGCTGCGGCCCACAAGCATGTGCCGCTGGTTGAGCAGAACGTGCTCGCAGGGGTACGCAACAACGTGCTGGGCACCCAGACGCTTGCGCAGGCGGCGTTTGACCATGGTGTTGGAACCTTTGTGCTGATTTCCACCGACAAGGCGGTCCGACCCGCCAATGTGATGGGGGCGACCAAGCGATGGGCAGAACTGATCCTGCAGGACTTTGCAAGAAGAGCGCGCGATGAGCACCGGCGCCAGCGTTTCTGTGCAGTCCGGTTTGGCAATGTGCTTGGCTCATCGGGGTCGGTCATTCCGCTGTTCAAGGAGCAGATCGCCCATGGCGGCCCGGTCACGGTGACCCACGCCGAGGTTAGCCGGTATTTCATGTCGATCCATGAGGCGGTGCAGTTGGTCATTCAGGCGGGCAGCATGGCGGGCGGTGGAGAACTCTTCCTGCTGGATATGGGTGAGTCGGTTCGAATCATTGATCTGGCGCGCAACATGATCCGGCTCGCTGGGCACTCGGTGCGCGATGAGAACAATCCGAACGGCGATATAGAAATTGTGATCACCGGGCTGCGGCGCGGTGAAAAACTCTTTGAGGAGCTTACGCTGTCGCAGAGTCAGATTGAGGGCACCGTGCATCCGAAAATCATGAGAGTAAACGAGCCTGTGGACCTCCCCCGGGTGCTGGACACCAAAGTGTCGCTGCTGATCCAGGGCTTGCAAGCCGAAGACGAATCCGTAGTGCGCAACCTCCTCATGTCGATGGCCGGGGCGATCGACCCGGCGGTGGCCCGCGTGGTTCCCCTCAGACGGTCGGCGCAGTGAATCCCCCAGTCTCCCTTTAAGCTCCCATGACATCTACCCTCCATCACCCTGAAATTTTCAAGGCCTACGACATCCGCGGCATCGTTGACCACACGCTCACCGAAGCGGTCGTCGAGCAGGTGGGTCGAGCCTTGGGGCAGCTTGCGAGCCGCGCTGGCCAGCGTGAGTTTGTAATCGGTCGCGACGGCCGCCTTTCCGGTCCCCGGCTATCGGCCGCGCTTGCGCGCGGCATTCTTGCAACCGGGCTGGATGTCATTGACATTGGCATGGTGCCGACCCCGGTGGTCTATTTCGGTACCTTTGAACTCAATACCGGCAACGGCGTTGCGGTGACGGGTAGCCACAACCCGCCTGACTACAACGGGCTCAAGATGGTGGTGGGCAAAGACGCGCTCTATGGCGAGGCCATCACCGCGCTCCGCGAGGCCATTGAAAGGGGTGCGTTATCGGCTTCGGGCGCCCAAGGCACGCTGCGCCAGGTGGACCTCACCGACCGTTATCTCGCCCGTATCACCTCAGACGTTCGCTTGTCCCGGCCGATGAAAATCGCCATTGACTGTGGAAACGGTGTGGCGGGCGCCTTCGCGCCGCGGCTCTTTCGTGAGCTCGGCTGCGAGGTCACCGAGTTGTTCTGTGACGTAGATGGTAATTTTCCCAATCACCACCCCGATCCCGCTCATCCAGAAAATCTGCAGGATCTGATCCGGTGTCTGCGCGAGACCGATACTGAGCTCGGCATTGCGTTCGATGGCGATGGTGATCGGCTGGGGGTGGTGACCAAAGCGGGCAATATCATCTATCCGGATCGGCAGCTGATGCTGTTTGCCGCTGATGTGCTGTCGCGTCATGCCGGTGCTGAAATCATCTACGACGTGAAGTGCAGCCGTAATGTCGCACGCTGGATTCGCGAGCATGGTGGGCGTCCCACCATGTGGCGTACGGGCCATTCGCTGATCAAGGCGCGATTGAAAGAAACAGGCTCGCCGTTCGCAGGCGAAATGAGCGGGCATCTGTTTTT
>SYIM01000205.1 GCA_005798775.1 Burkholderiales bacterium | reverse complement strand
GGTCACCAAGAGCAACGCGCAGCGGCACGCCATGGTGATGTGGGATGACATCGCTCGTCAGGTGGCAGCCGAATTTCCGGAGGTGCGCTGGGACAAGGAACTGGTGGACGCCATGACGGCGCGCATGGTCAACCGACCCGCCAGTATTGACACGGTCGTGGCCACCAATCTGCACGCCGACATTCTGAGTGACCTCGCAGCAGCCCTTGCGGGCAGCCTGGGTATCGCCCCCACCGGCAATATCGATCCGGAGCGCCGTTATCCGAGTATGTTCGAACCCATTCACGGCTCAGCCTTCGACATCATGGGAAAGGGGCTTGCCAACCCGGTCGGTACCTTCTGGAGTTGCGTGATGCTCCTTGAGCACCTGGGGGAGGACAAAGCCGCTGGGTGTCTGATGCGTGCCATTGAGGCGGTCACCGCTAATCCGGTCCTTCATACGCGCGATCTCGGCGGCGTGGCGACCACGCGCGAGCTCACCGATGCCGTATGCCGAGCCCTTCAATAACACCCGTTCTGTCACACATCACGACTGGAGACCATCATGCGTTCATCGCGGGGCGTTATCGCCCGGGGCCTGACCCTTGTCAGCGGAATTTTTGCCGGACTCCTGACACTTGCCGGGCCTGCCCTCGCACAGGGCTGCCCCGACAAGCATGTTCTTTACTGGCAGGCGTTTCCGCCCGGGGGTGAATCCGACCTGTCGGCGCGTCACCAGCAGGTGGTTCTCAAGCGTCGCTGCCCCACGCTGGACGCCATCATTCAATACAAGCCCGGTGCCGGCGGCGCGCTGATGTGGACCCAGATCAACCAGCTGCCCGCGGACGGATTCAATGTGGTGGGCATCAACCTCCCCCACATCGTGTTCCAGCCGCTCGAAGGACAGGTGCAGTACAAAACCGCCGACATCACGCCGGTGTTCTGGTTCCACTACACGCCTGACATCCTGGTCGTGCCCGCCTCAAGCGCGATCCGCAGCTTTGCCGATTTCGTGGCTGCGGCCAAGGCTTCGCCCGGCAAGATGAGCCTGGGCGGCTCGGGCCTCAACTCGGCCAACCACGCGGCGCATGAGCGCATGAATGCGGCGTTCAGTGTGAAAACCAACTACATCCCGTTCAAGGGAACCGGTGACATGTCGATCGCTGTCCTGGGGGCACAAATCGACGGCGCAATGACCTACACCCCGTTTGCAATCGCCAACCAGAGCCGACTTCGGCCGCTGGCGGTTGCGATGGAGAAGCGTCATCCGCTGCTACCCGATGTACCCACCTTCCGGGAGCTCGGTGTCGACTGGGTGGACGGCGCTTACCGCGGCATCGGGATGCCGCGCGGCACCGCCCCGGAGGCGCGCAAAAGGATCTCCGACCTGTGGCGGTCACTGAATGAAGACCGCGAAATGAAAGAGCTCGCGGCAAAATCGGGGTTTGAACTGGTTAATGTGGGTATCGAGGAAATGGACGCCTTCATGGCGGAAAAGACCCGGCTCTACACCGAGGGGGCTACGCGTCTGGGTCTTGGGAAAAAATAGCCCTGCCGCAGACTGTCGCCTGCCTTTCGCCGATCTACCCACACCGCTCGTCAACCAATCCTGGAACCCCTCATGGAGAACCCCCCGCATTATCAGGGCCTGCCGATCGCGCTCAATCCGGGCGTTACCGACACCAAGCATTTTTTCGCGGCACTCGATAATTTCACCCGCACCTTTGCCTTCCGGACCGGCGATCAGGTGCTGTTCCTGGCCGACCCACTGCTTGATTCACGCGTAATCGATGCGATTGGCGCTCATGCCCGCGCGCGGGGCGCCACCATGCGGGTCTACATGGAACCCAGTTGCCGGGTCGAACGGATCCCCGACGAGGTGAAGCCGCTCCTGTCCAAGGCGAACTTTGTGGTCTCCACCTGGTTCTGCTCGATCATCGACCCGTTCTGTATCGGGCTTCGCAGGCAGGGACAGCGCTGGGTCAAGATCACCTATTTCCGCAATCTTGATCTTCTCCACACGGCGCAGGCGCGTTTCCCCATTGAGATCGTGGGCGAGATCACCCGCGCCACCGCGCGCCGCTATCCAATGGGTACCGACTTCGACATTCACTTCACTGACCAGCGGGGCAGTGACTTCCGGATTCATTTCACCCCCGAAATGCGCAACAACATGCTGGCCACCAACCGGTGGCGCGGCCGCATGGACGCAAGCGAAGACGGCTGTTATGTGCACTATCTCGCTGCGCATGGTCCCAACCTCTGGGATCACAACGCGGTGAAAAACGATCTATCGGTGCCTACGCAGATGAGCGGGGTGCTCTATCCGCAGTGGGCGGTCGGCTTTGCCGAGCCTTTCAGGGAGCGAATTGGCGTGCACTTTGAGGGCGAGTATGTGTCCCGCGTCGAGGGTGAGTCAGATGAGGCACAGATCCTGCGCGATATGCTGGTGGGCGGACGCATGATTGAAGGGGGCGGCTGCGGCTTCAACCCCAAGGCGCCACGCCACACCATTTATCCTGCGGGCTCCAATTCCCCTGGCGCGCTTCATTTCGGGATCAACCTCGCCAAACCGGCTGATTACATTCGCCGCGTCATGCCCGACTGGGAGGAGCCACCCGTGCATATGGATCTGGTCATGCTCGATGCCACCGTGCGCGCGGGGGACACGCTGCTGATCGACAAGGGTTTTCTGTGCGCGCTGCGCGATCCCGAAGTGATCGAGATGGCCTCGAGGTATGGTGATCCGGTGGATCTGCTCGAGGGCTGGGTCTGAACCGTTTTACCGGTCAGACCGAGCGGGGGGTGCTGGAGAGAAAATCGCGATAGGCAAGCTTCAACCCATCTTCGAGCGATATCTGCGGCTGCCAGCCCAGGCTCTGAAGGCGGCGGCTATCCATCAGCTTTCGCGGCGTGCCATCAGGCTTGCTGGCATCGAACACAACGTCACCGGCATACCCCACCGCGCGCGCTACCGCGCGTGCGAGGTCGGCAATGCTCACGTCGTCGCCCCAGCCCACATTGATGTGGCTGAGCATTGGCTGGGTATGCTTTGAATAGACCTCGTGCGACAGATTCATCACATGAACGCTGGCCTCGGCCATATCGTCGACAAAAAGAAATTCTCGCCGCGGCGTGCCGCTGCCCCAAACCGTCACCTGCGGCAGCCCTGCCTCGCGCGCTTCATGGAAGCGACGGATGAGGGCCGGAATGACATGCGAGTTTTCGGGGTGATAGTTATCGCCCGGGCCGTACAAATTGGTGGGCATGACGCTACGATAGTCCACGCCGTGCGAGGCACCGTACTGCCGGTTGTAGCTTTCGCAAAGCTTGATGCCCGCGATTTTCGCAATGGCATAGGGCTCGTTGGTGGGTTCGAGCACACCGGTGAGGAGCGCCTCTTCGCTCATGGGCTGCGCAGCGTTGCGCGGATAGATGCAGCTTGACCCCAGAAAGAGCAGCTGACGCACGCCGCTTCGGAATGCCGCGTCAATCACATTGGCTTCGACCATCAGGTTGTCGTAGATGAAGTCGGCCGGATAGGTGTTGTTGGCGTGAATGCCACCCACGCGGGCCGCCGCCAGATAGACCTGGTCTGGCCGTTCGGCGGCAAAGAACTCGCGTACCGCACGCTGATCGACGAGATCGAGTTCGGCATGTGTCCGGCTGATCAACTCGAACGGCGCACGGTCTGCGCGCCGCTTGAGGGTGCGGATAATCGCAGATCCGACCATTCCGCGATAGCCGGCGACGAAGATTTTTGCTGGGCGAGAGGCTGACGACATGACGGTCAAAAGGTTGGCCGCAACCTTGTAAGTGTACTGGGTTGACGGAACGCAACGCGGTTGCAGCGTGGCCCCGCCTGCCCGGGCGGTCTTCCGCGACAGTGGCGAACAGCCACTGCCGCTGACCGCAGTGCAGATCCTGTGGATCAGTCTGGTCACTGAAGGCGCCCTCAGGGTCTACCTGGTGATGGATCCCGCCGACCCGGATGCCATACGCAAGCCCCCCGTGCCCGCCGACGCGCCGCTACTCGAGCGCCCGATGCTGATGCGGGCGGGTCTGATGGGGTCTCACCTCGGCCGCTGCAGCGTTCGGGTGGTTTGCCTGGGGACTGAACCGAAGCACCGACCCGGCGATTCTGCAAACCGAGGTATTCACGCTGGTCGCGATCAGTCCGTGGTTCAACATGCTCAACTGCCGAAGCGCCACGGCGAGCGCATTTTCGGCAACGCTGCGCTCCAACCGATGGCTTGCGGCGGGTCTTGCGCTCTCGGTCGCGCTGCAGGTGTCCGTGCTCTGCGTGCCGGACATCGCCGCGGTATTTCATACGGTGCCGCTACCGGCGTCCTCACTCGCGCTCATCGCCCTGACGGCGAGTGCGGCGCTTTGGATGGAAGAGCTCCGAAAAGTCGCTGTGCGTAGACGGTTGTAACGCGGGGCTCGCCGATGCGTGCGACCCGACCCGACTCGGCTCTGCACCCCCGCCCCCGCGCCCCGCCCCCGCCCCC
>SYIM01000204.1 GCA_005798775.1 Burkholderiales bacterium | reverse complement strand
GGCACCCGCCACGCAGTTGCTGCTGGTGACATACGGATAGGTGCCGTGGTCGACATCGAGAAGCGCCCCTAGTGCACCCTCGAACAGCAGACTTTGACCGCCCGCCATGGCCGTCGCGAGCTCGTGGGGCACATCGGTCAGCATCGGTGCCAGACGCGGGGCAAGTGCGAGCGCCTCATCGGCCACCTGCGTGGCATCGAGCGGCTCAGCGCCCAGATAGTGCTTGAGCACAAAATTATGCAGGTCAAGAACTTCCGCTACCCTCGCGCGGAAACGCTCTGGCGCAAGCAAATCAGCTGCGCGAAGCGCCCGACGGGCTACCTTGTCTTCATAAGCGGGCCCAATACCGCGTCCGGTAGTGCCGATCTTGGCATCACCGCGTTTAGCCTCTCGTGCCCGATCGAGAGCAACGTGGTAGGGCAGGATGAGCGTGCAGGCGTTACTTACCCGGAGGCGGCTTGCTGCGTCGACACCCACGGCTTGAAGTTCATCGATCTCCTGCAACAGCGCTTGCGGCGACAGCACGACGCCATTGCCGATGTAGCAGCGCACCCCGGGCCGAAGCATGCCCGAGGGGATCAGCCGCAGCACCTGCTTGCGGCCCCCAATCACAAGGGTATGCCCGGCGTTGTGCCCACCCTGAAACCGCACCACGCCTACGGCGCGCTCGGTGAGCCAGTCGACCACCTTTCCCTTGCCTTCGTCACCCCACTGGGTGCCGATGATCACGATATTTTTCGCCATGTCGGCTCCGTCATGTGGTCCGCGCGAGCGGACTCAATTGCCAGCTTCCCTGACGCCGCACGATCTCGCGATCGCAGGAGAACTCCTGTTGCTCCTCTTCGTGGCCAGGCAGCACCTGCACGACAACCTCACCAGCAGCCCGGAGTTGAGCGATCAGCGCCGCAAGCGAGGGATCGTCAGACCAGGGCGCCCGAATGGCGGGATCGGGATCAGCGGACGAAAGCATACCCGCGAGTTCCCGTAACTCAACTGAAAAGCCGGTGGCTGCGCGCGCACGGCCAAAGGCCCGACCTACCCCGTCATAACGACCACCGCGAGCCACGGCATCGGCGCGACCCGCCACATAGGCCGCAAAACTAACCCCATTGTGGTACCGATAACCGCGCAGGTCGGCCAGATCGATCGACAAGGTAACCGCCGGAAACCGGCCCCAGGTGGGCGATGCGCACAGCCGCTCGAGCTCGTCGAGCGCACGACGGACCGCGGGCATGTCGGGCAACGCGCGCCGTGCAGCCTCGATTACGCCAAATCCATGCGTGCCGCCAACGGTGCCGTACAGCGCTGGCAAGGCAAGGATGGCGCGCGCAAATGGCTCGCTTGCGCGGGCACCAAAGCGGTCGGCAAGCCCCGGCTGATCCTTGGACAGAAGCAGCGAGTACAACGACTCAATATCCGGATCGAACGCCTGGGCGTCATCTGGAAAAGTCTCAAGCAGCGCTGGTACGACGCCCATGTGGCACAGGTCGATCCGCACAGCGCCCGCATGCGCTTCCCCCAGGGCTCGCACCATCAGTTCGACCACCTCGAGATCGGCCTCGATCCCGGCGTGACCAAACAGCTCGGCGCCAATCTGCAGGGGCTCGCGCGAGGCGAAGATCCCCGATGGCCGGGCATGAAGCACCGACCCGGAATAACAGAGACGAGTAACACCGACACGGTTAAGAAGATGCGCGTCGATGCGGGCCACCTGGGGCGTCATGTCGGCGCGCACGCCCAGCATGCGCCCGGACATCTGATCAACCAGTTGAAAGGTTTTCGCGCCCAGTTCGCGCCCGGAGCCCGTGAGGAGCGAATCCAGATGCTCAATCAGCGGCGGAATGACGAGCTCATAACCGAAGTGTCGAAAAAGATCGAGCAGTGCACGTCGGAGGTTTTCAATTCGACGCGCCTCCGATGGCAAGACATCAGCAGTATTTTCGGGCAGGAGCCAGCGGGCCATGGTCAACGGGGCCAGGTTGTAGACAGGCGGGTATGAACGGGCAAACCTTTTATCTTAGTTCAGAAAGCCCGATGAGCGCGAGGCCGATTACGGTAGCGATCATTCCCATGAAGCGGACCTGACCGTCCCGCATCGCCGCCACGCGCACGAAGAACATTCGCCAGCTACCAGGAGCAAGCAGCGGCAGGAGACCCTCGAGAACCAGAACCAATCCCAGGACAAGCGGCCAGAGATCGGTCATCACATCAGCGCGCGGGGCGCTGCGGTGTGGGGCTGCGCAGGTAGCGGAAGAAATCGGAGGAGGGGTCGAGCACCAGCACATCGCTGCGCAAGCGGAAGGTGGCGCGGTACGCCTCAAGGCTACGATAAAAATCTGCGAACTCCGGATTCTGTCCGAAGGCTTCCGCATAGATGGCAGAGGCCCGGGCATCGCCCTCGCCCTTGAGGCGCTGTGCGTCACGATAGGCCTCGGCAAGGATAACTTCACGCTGACGCTCGGCATCGGCACGCACCTTGTCCGACTCCGCCGAACCTGTGGCACGGCGCTCGTTGGCGACGCGCTTGCGCTCCGACTGCATACGATCAAATACCCGCACCTGAACCTCAGGGGCAAAATCAACCCGCTTGAGACCCACATCGACGATGCGGACGCCGATTTGCTGGGAATCTTCATCAACCTTCAACCGAACGGCTTCGGTGATCTTGTCGCGCTCGCCCGAAATGATGTCCAAAACGGTGCGCTTGGCGATTTCGTTATTCAGCGCATCGCGCAGGCTTCGCGAAATACGATCTGACGCAATGCCCTGACTACCCTGCACTGACCGGATAAAACCCTTCGGCTCAACAATCTGCCACTTGATGAAAGTGTCAATCTGCAGATTGAGTTTTTCCGAAGTGATGAAGCGGTCAACTTCCGCCGTGTCGAGCGTGAGAATACGCTTGTCGAAATACACCACGTTCTGGAAGGGCGGAGGCCACTTGAAGTGCAGACCCGGCTTATCGATGACATGCCGGATCTCACCCAGCGAATACACGACAGCGTACTGCCGTTGATCAACGACGAACACAGCTGACAGCAACACGCCGAGCAACAGGGCAACAGCCAGGAGGGCGGGGATGATTCGATGCATGATTTTAGCTCCCGGTTCAGCGCGATTCGCGGTCACGGCCGCGGATGCCATCCGCGCGGGGCGGCGGCGGGGGAGCGCTCACTGGCGCGGGCGAGTCATTTCCCCCTGAAGATCGACCTGAACCCTGGGCTTCGGCGGCGCCGATCTGCTGCATCAAACGGTCTAGCGGCAGATAGAGCAGATTGTTGCCTGCCTTGGAATCGATGTAAATCTTGCTGGTGCTCGTGAGCACCTGCTGCATCATTTCGGTGTACATACGGTCACGGGTCACCTGCGGTGCCTTGCTGTACTCCGTCAGCACTTGCCGGAACCGCGACGCATCGCCCTGCGCTGTGGCAATCAGACGTTGACGGTAGCCTTCGGCCTCTTCGCCCAGCCGTGCCGCTGCGCCTCCCGCCTTCGGGATGATGTCATTTGCGTAGGCGCGACCCTCGTTGATCAGACGTTCACGATCCTGGGCTGCCTTGTTGGCGTCTTCAAACGCGTCCTGAACCTGATCAGGTGGCTGGGCCTGCTGAATGGTGACATCAACCAGCGTGATGCCCGACGTGTAGCGATCAAGAAGCGCCTGGGCACGCTGCCGTGCGTCTTTGGCGACCTGCTCCTTTTCTTCGTAGAGCACTTGGTCAATAGTGCGCCGCCCCACGACCTCGCGCATGGCGGTTTCAGCCGCCTGTCGCACCGCTTCTTCGGGTACGCTGCCGAAATTGTTGTTGAAGAGAAAAGCCCGAACGTCGCCGATGCGGTACTGGAGCGCGAACTGGATATCGACAATCGACTGATCATTGGTGAGCATCAGCGATTCGCGAAGCGTTTTGTTTCGCACCGTGTTCCGGTACCCGACCTCGACCTGACGCATTTGCTGGGCATTGACCAGTTCGTGCGCCTCAACCGGCGTCGGCCACCGCCAGGTAAAGCCTGCGCGCTCTTCCAGATGGCGGAATTCCCCGAACCGCATGATCGCGGCCTGATTGCCCTCGGGCACGATATAAAACCCACTGCCCAGCCAGAGCACTGCGCCGACCACCAGAATGGCAAGCAAGGCGACGCCCGCGCCACGCCCGGACCCCGATGGCGATGACGGTTCACCTCCTGGTGGCGGCGCGCCGCCGCCCGCCTTGCGGAACAGACTGTTAATCCGGCGATTGAAGTCGCGCCAGAGTTCGTCGAGATCGGGGGGTCCATCACCACGCTGCGGCGGCGGCTTCTGATCGCCACCGCTGCCGCGGCCCCAGCCAGAATCGTTAAGCGAAAAAATGCGGGAGAACTTGGGCATGATCAATGGGGGCGAGTTTCTGTAACGGATTGGCGACCGGCGGCCCGGTCAAGCCAGGACTTGTGATGCGCCATGATGAGTTGCCGAAGGTCGGACAATCCGGCACCCGTCAGTGCGCTGACCGCAACCTCAACGATGCTACCACAGGGGTGCGGCGACGCGCCGGGAACACGTCCGCTTGCGTCAATCTTGTTGTACACCAGCAGTTGCGGCACGCTGTCTGCAGCGATCTCTCGCAACACATGATTAACCGCTTCAATCTGTTCATCTCGGTCGGCTGCAGAGGAGTCGGCCACATGAATCAGTAAATCCGCATCGGCGGTTTCCTCAAGGGTGGCCGTGAAAGCCTCCACCAGCTGGTGGGGCAGCTTGCGGACAAATCCCACGGTATCGGAAATGACAAGATGAACACCAGGGGCCCACTGGAGCCGCCGGGTCAAGGTGTCCAGGGTCGCAAACAGCTGGTCAGCTGCAAGGGTCTGGGCTCCCGTCAGTGCGTTGAACAACGTTGACTTGCCAGCATTGGTATAGCCCACGAGCGAAATCGAAAATGCTGGCCGACGGTCGCGCGCGCGCTTTCTTGTACGCCGCTGGCGACGCAGCTGCTCGAGTTGCTCCCTCAGCCGCCTCACCCTCACGCCGAGCATACGCCGGTCGAGCTCAAGCTGGGTTTCGCCGGGCCCACCGCGAACACCGATGCCGCCCCGCTGCCTCTCCAGATGCGTCCAACCCCGAACCAGGCGAGCCGACAGGTGCTCTAGCCGCGCGAGTTCAACCTGGAGCTTGCCCTCGTGACTGCGCGCCCGTCGCGCGAAAATATCAAGGATCAGTTCAGTACGGTCGAATACCGGGCACTCCCACAGCCGGCCGAGGTTTCGCTGTTGAACGGGCGACAACTCCTGACTGAAGATGGCAACCGCCGCGCCCACCTCTTTCATGCGCGCACCGATCTCTTCGGCCTTGCCTACGCCCACAAAAAGCCCGGCATCCGGGCGCTCACGCCTCGCCTGTATGCGCTCGATCACGTCATACCCGGCCGATATCGCGAGCGCGGACAACTCCTCCAACGCGCCGGCATCTGGCCGTTCGCGCCCCAGCGCAACCGACACCAGCAGGCAGCGTATCGCCTCAGGCGAGGTCGAGTTCAGTTTTCGGCGCTCTCTTGCGAGTAGTTGACCGCACGCCCTGGCACCACTGTGGAGATCGCATGCTTGTAAACCATCTGGGTGACCGTATTCCGCAGGAGCACGACGTATTGATCAAACGATTCGATCTGCCCTTGCAACTTGATGCCATTCACCAGATAAATGGAAACCGGTACATGCTCCTTACGGAGCAGATTGAGAAACGGGTCTTGTAGTTGTTGCCCTTTGTTACTCATGATGGCTCTGCCTGTAGTTGTAGTAGGAAAGAGGGAGGACTTGCCGAAATGTAGCCGAAAAAACCTCGCCGTGCCCCCCGCTGCCCCCAAGCCCGACCCGGCGGCGCGACCACCGGTGCCAGGCATCTGAGCCTAAGCCAGCAAACAGGGCCCGGTCAGCCCCGCTGTGCGAAAGGATTCGCGCCGGTCCGGAACTCGATCCGAAGCGGCGTTCCCTGAAGGCTGAATGCGGAACGAACGGTGGATTCGAGGTAGCGCCGGTAGGTATCAGGGATGCGGTCTAGCGACGTGCCGTGAATGACCACGATAGGTGGGTTCTGCCCGCCCTGATGCGCGTAGCGCAGCTTGGGGCGAATCGGGCCGCGCCGCGGCGGTGCCTGCTGCTCGACTGCATCGCGCAGCACCCGGGTGAGGCGCGGCGTGGACAAGCGCGCGTAGGCGGCAGCGTGCGCGGCATCGACCGAGCGCATCACCGCCCCAACCCCGGCGCCTTTGAGCGCAGAGATGAAATGCAGTTTCGCAAAGCTCAGAAAATGCATTCGCCGATCGAGTTCGACCTTGAGCCGGTCGCGCTGCGCGGGCGAAGCGGCATCCCATTTGTTGACCGCAATCACGAGCGCCCGGCCCGCCTCCAGCACGTACCCCGCGATCACCGAGTCCTGGTCCGAGACGGGATCGGTGGCATCGAGCAGCAAAATGCAGACGTTGGCGTCCTCGATGGCCTGGAGCGTTTTGACAGCCGAGAACTTTTCGACCATGTCGTCCACCTTCCCCCGGCGCCGCAGCCCTGCGGTGTCGACCAGGGTATAGGGGCGCCCGCCCCGATCGAAATCAATCGCCACTGCATCGCGAGTCGTGCCGGGCTGATCGAAGGCAATCAGCCTCTCTTCGCCCAACAGTGTGTTGATCAGGGTTGACTTGCCAACATTGGGCCGCCCGACCACTGCGACGCGAACGGTGTGAACCATTGCAGGCTCGGCGGCCTCCGGATCAGACTCGATACCAGCATCAGGACCGGCGCTGGTATCGCTCTGACCGACTTCACTGGCATCGGCGGTGTCGGTCTGTGGCGTTTCGCGGGCAGCCACCACAGCATCGAACGACGAAAGCGCTTCATCGACCAGATCCGAAATACCGTCTCCGTGCGAAGCCGATACCGACAGCGGGGTTCCCAGCCCCAGCTCATGGAATTCCGCAGCCACGATTTCTCGACGCATCCCTTCGGTCTTGTTGACCGCCACCAATACGTTTTGGGCGGTGCGACGCAGTTCGACCCCAATCTGCAGATCGTGCGGCGTCAGACCCTCTCGCCCATCAACCAGAAAAATCACACCGTCAGCCTCAAGAACCGCCTGACGGGTCTGACGCGCCATTTCGGCGGCGATCCCCTCGCGGGCCACCGGTTCAAAGCCCCCGCTGTCAATCACGATGAATTCGCGCTCCCCGACCCGACCACGGCCGTATTGGCGATCACGGGTGAGACCCGGCACATCGGCCACCAGAGCGGTTCGCGAACGCGTGAACCGGTTGAATAACGTTGATTTACCTACGTTGGGGCGGCCGACCAGGGCAATAACGGGAAGCCTTGCCACGACTACTCGAAGGCGAGCGCGTGAAGCGCACCGCCCATGGTCTGCACCAACGCAATCGACCCGAAGCGGATTGCGGCGCCCGACAGTGGGCGGCCGAGATCGATTCGGGCAAGTAATGCGCCGTCGTCGCGGCGAAGCAGGTGAACCACACCCTGACCGTCACCCACCAGCACATGACCAGGCGCGAGCAACGGGGCCGACAGTCCGCGACCCGCCAGTTTTTCCTGTCGCCAGATGCTGGAACCGCTGCGCGAGAAGAGATGTATATGTCCCTTTTCATCGCATACTGCCAGGGCTTTTTCGTCGACCGCAACGCCAGCGGCGCTGGCCAGATCGCGGGACCAAAGCGTTCTACCCGTTCCGACATCGAGGCAGGCAACCCGCCCCTGGAAAGCCGCCGCGCAGAGGTCGTTCCCGGCAAGAACCGGCACGCCTGCTACATCAGCGATCCGTTCGATTTCATTGGACCCACGAGGAACAGATACCGCCGCCTCCCAGCGCTGCGCGCCCGAATCGGTGGCCACGGCCAGCATTCGCCCGCCCGGCAAGCCCACGTAAACCTGCGCAGCATCCATCGCAAGGGCGCCGGTCTGACGAAGCACCAACGACGGCGCCTGCCGCTGAAAGCTCCAGCGACGCCCGCCGTTGCTGGCCTCGAATGCAGTGACGCGGTTGTCGCTGCCGCGCACGACGACAACACCTTGACCGACCGCCGGAATGGTGACCACCTCCGCCCCCACCGAAGTCGCCCAGCGCTGTTTGCCATCGGAGCCCAGTGCGATCAGTGCGCCATCGCGTGCGGCGACCACACCAATCTGCCCATCGGTTCCGATGCCGCCCGCCAACGCACGGCCGACATCAACCCGCCAGTCGGCCCCGCCCGTTTTGGGGTCCAGCACTGCCACTGAACCCGAGGGCGCGGCCACCCACGCCTTGCCGCCGGCTTGCGCCGGCTGAAAGCCAGGAGCGCCTGCGAACGGCGCATCCCAAACCTGTCGAATCGACCCACCGCCCTGAACCGGCGGTAGATCGGGGATTTTCGCCCGACCCGACGAAAAGATCGCAAGGCCTCCGCACCCTGACAGCGGCGTGGCAGCGAGCAATGCAGCGGCAAGCAGCGAGCGCCTGCCGATCACTTCTGGCCGCCGGGCGGCAGCACGGGCCGGATGGCCTGGTTGCAGCATGAGCATCCTCTTAACCCTCCGCAGGCCCAAGCGCATCAAGCTTCAACTGCACCAGGCCGCGCATTGGACTTGACGGACCAAGCCGATCAAGCGCCTGGCGATAAGCTGCGCGCGCGTCGGCAGGTTTGTCCTGCGCAACGAGCAGGTCGCCGCGACGATCGTCATAGAGCGCCTGATAGCGCTCAGGCGCTTTGGCAGACAGCAGCGACAGCGCCTGATCATAGGCCTTGTCGTCGATCATGAGACCCGCCAGCCGGACCCGTGCGACGTGACGGAACTCTTCGTCTTTCGCGTGCTCAATCGCCCATTGGAGCGGCACCCGGGCCGACTTGGTATCACCAGCCTCGACATAAGCGCGAGCCGCCAGCAGCGCAGCCATCTGGCCGTAGGCAGTGGACGGGTAGCGTTCGAAAAGTGTGCCTGCCGTTTCGCGGACCTTGGCGATATCTTTGGCGGCAACGGCCTTTCTAAGTCCGTCCCAAGCAAGCGACGCCTCAGCAGCCTGCTGCTGCTGATACCAGCCCCAGCCACGCCATCCCGCCACGGCAAGCAGCACAACGGTGAGCGCCGTCATCAGCGCGTTGCCGTACTTCTTCCAGAATGCCTTGAGGTTGTCGAGCTGTTCCTGTTCTTCGAGGTCATACGCCATCAGTGAAACTTCCTGCGCTCAGTGAATCTGTCGATCATCAGGATCATCCTGACGCTCGGGTTCGTCAAAATCGAAGTCATCATCGGAATCGGTCAGCAACGCATCGATGACGCTGTCGGGAAGTGTTTCCAGCGGGACTGACTGCTGGCGCCCCGATCCCGTTGCAGCGCCCTCGTCACGCAGCCATTTGAGCCCGGCCTCACCCCTGGCGAGCTCATCGGGCCCCAGCACCACCGCGAATTGCGCTCCACTCGCATCAGCGCGCCGGAATTGTGACTTGAAGCTGCCACCGCCCGCATGCATCAGGACGTCGACGCCGGCATCGCGAAGCCGCTCGGCGGTGTGCAGCGCGGCCGCAAGCGTGTCCTCGCCCGAGTGGACAACGTAAATGTCGCATTGCCCCGTTTCGGTCTCCACCGACTGCTCGCGCATGAGTTCGAGGATACGCTCAACCCCCAGCGCAAAGCCGATGCCCGGGGCCGGCTTCCCCCCCAGCATGCCAACCAACGGATCATAGCGCCCGCCACCACACACGGTCAGCAGACTACCTCCGATGGGAGCCACCCACTCAAACACCGGGAGGGGGTAGTACTCGAGACCGCGCACCAGCCTTGGGTTTACGCGATGGGGAATATTCTGCGAATCGAGCAGGCGCCGGAGGTTGTCGAAATGCTGACGCGAAGCCTCACCCAGGTGATCCATCAGCTTGGGCGCAGCCCCGATCAGGCCTTGCATTGCAGGATTTTTCGAATCCAGGATGCGTAGCGGGTTCGCATGCAGACGGCGGCGCGCATCGTCATCAAGCAGTTCGTGGTGAGCTTCAAGGTGGGCGATCAGCGCATCCCGGTGCGCACGCCGCTCCTCAGGCTGCCCCAACGAATTGAGTTCCAGCGAAATACCCACCAGATCGAGGTCGTCCCAGAGTCTCTGGCAGAGCAGAATCATTTCAGCGTCAGCATCGGGCCCGGGCAGACCCAGGGCTTCCGCACCCACCTGATGGAACTGCCGGTAGCGCCCCTTCTGGGGCCGCTCATGCCGGAACATGGGTCCGGTGTACCACATGCGCTGCGGCCCCTCGTGGAGCAGATTGTGCTGAATGACCGCCCGGACCACTCCGGCGGTATTTTCAGGGCGCAGGGTGAGGGAATCGCCGTTGAGTGAGTCCACGAAGGAATACATTTCCTTCTCGACGATATCGGTCATCTCGCCGATACCGCGAACAAACAGGCGGGTTGGCTCGACGATGGGCGTGCGAATTCTGCGATAGCCATACGAGCGCATACTCGAGGCTACCGATTCTTCAAACCGACGCCACAAGGGCTCATCGGCGGGCAACACATCGTTCATGCCCTTGACCGCCTGCAGTCTGTCGCTCAAGCCCTGTTCCTCCGAAAAGCAAACCCGACACACAGCGCGGAAAACACCGTTGCTCTGTGCTGACCCCGCCCGATGGCCGGCGTCACGCGTGCTCCATGTCGCGCGCAGCACCGTATCGGCGCTGCACATAATTTTCAACGATTACCTGAAATTCCTCGGCGATCCGCTCGCCCTTGAGCGTCACCGTGCGCTCGCCGTCAACAAAGACCGGCGCCACTGGCGCCTCGTCCGCCCCGGGCAGAGAAATGCCGATATCAGCATGCCGGCTTTCGCCCGGCCCGTTCACCACACACCCCATGACCGCCACCTGCATGGATTCAACACCGGGGTAGCGACTGCGCCAGACGGGCATCTGTTCACGTAGAAAACTCTGGATGCTGGAGGCAAGTTCCTGAAAAAACGTGCTGCTGGTACGGCCGCATCCGGGACAGGCGACCACCAGGGGCGCAAATGCGCGCAGGCCCATGGTCTGGAGAATTTCCTGAGCAACCACTACCTCGCGCGTGCGATCGCCGCCCGGCTCCGGCGTGAGGGAAACGCGAATGGTGTCGCCGATTCCCTCCTGGAGCAACACCCCGATGCCGGCTGTGGAGGCGACAATGCCCTTGCTGCCCATCCCGGCCTCGGTGAGGCCCAGATGAAGCGGATAGTCACAGCGCGCAGCGAGCGCTCGGTAGACCGCCACCAGATCCTGAACATTGGAAACTTTGGCAGACAGTGTGATGGCGTTCCCTGGCAGCCCGAGCGACTCGGCCCGCGCAGCGCTTTCCAGCGCCGAAGTAACCAGCGCCTCACGCATGACACTCTGCGCATCCCAGGGATTGGAGCGCGCGGCGTTAACGTCCATCAGTCTTGCCAGGAGATCCTGATCGAGGCTGCCCCAATTGACGCCGATCCGCACTGGCTTCTCATGGCGGCACGCAACCTCGATCATTCGCGCGAAATTATCATCGCGGCGCCGGCCTGCACCGACGTTGCCCGGGTTGATGCGGTATTTGGAGAGCGCCTGCGCGCACCCCGGAACCTGCTGAAGCAGCTTGTGTCCGTTGTAGTGAAAATCTCCCACCAACGGCACATAGACCCCCATCCGGTCGAGCTGATCGCGGATGGCGGGCACCGCCTCAGCGGCGGCGGGCGTATTGACTGTGATGCGGACCAACTCGGAGCCCGCCCTTGCCAGATCCTTGACCTGAATGGCGGTAGCGATGGCGTCAGTGGTGTCGGTGTTGGTCATCGACTGCACAACAACCGGTGCGCCGCCACCCATCAGCACCGAATGATCTAGCCAGCGAACGGTCATGACACGCGTTTGTCGACGCTTGAGCGGCCCGACCGACATGGGAGCATCGATCATCATTGCCTCACTCGATCCGCAATCGCGCAATGCCCTGCCTCATATGCGGAGCGAGATCGATCGGCACCCCTTGCCAGGTGACCGTAACGCCACCAGCATTGCCAATGATCAGCGAGAAGGGCAACGCGCCACTCAACTCGCGCACCGTGCCGGGTGGCTGGGTGCCAGTGATCAGGACCGCACCCGACGCATCCCTTACCTCGATCCACGAATCGGCCGGGAAACGCATGACCAGCGGATTGAGCGGCCCCCCGGAACCACCCGAGGCGCCCGCAGCGCGCGGCACGACAACCGAAGCGGGCCAAGGCGGCGGGGTGACAGGGGTCGAAGCCGATGCGGTGCCCTGCGCGGTCAACGAGGCGGCGGGCGTGGGAGCAATTGGTGAAGACGAGGCAGGCGGTGGATTTGCCGTCTGCTGACCGGTCGCCTGCAAAGACAGTGACGGCGAGATCGGTGATGGCGTAGTCGATAGCGCAAGCGCGGCGGTCGCGGGCGCCGCAGCGGTCGTAGGTGCCGCAGCGGTCGCGGGCGCCGCGCTTACGGACGCTCCTGGCCGCGTCACTGGCGAATTTGCGGGGCCGGCGATTGCGCCCCCGGTCGGCGCGCCAGCGCCTGCCGCCGGGCGCGTGCCCGGCGGGGCCATCGACCCGCTGACCTGTGGCGACGCGTCGAGCCTCACCGCGCTCCCCGCGGGACTTGTCCCTGCGCTTGCCTCAGTGGTCTGCGAGGACCGATCGCCCGACAGGCCTGTCGATGTTGCCTCGGGGGCCGGCGCCTTGAGGTCGCGGTTCAAGAGCGTTGCACCGCCTCCATAGAAAAACGCCAGCGCAATGACCCCCCCCACCAGCAGAAGCATCCATACCCATCGGCTGCCTGACCCGTTGCCACTAAAACCGAGCGCTCCCTTCCGGGGCATCGGGCGGTTCAGCTTGGCGTCGGGCTTGAGCACGTCGGTTCCAGGCAGGTCGGATTCGATTACCCGGAGGAGCGGCGCAACGTCAACCTCGAGCAGCCGGCCGTAGGAACCCAGACTGGAACGCACGAAGGCACGGCCCGGAAGCGACGCCCAGTCGCCGGTTTCGAGCGCGGCAATCTGACGTGGCGCGAGCCTCAGGCGCGACGACACCAGAGAAGCACTGAAACCCCTGGCATCACGCAGCTTGACCAGTTCGGCGAGCGAGGAGATGGCAACGACAGACCCAGCCGCTGGGCTACCCTCTTCCGGCCCGGACGCAGCGGCCCCTGCAATGGGGTCTGCGCTCATTGCGCCTCCGCAAGCGGAATGACCCGGTGACGAATCCGTTCGTTGACGCCGGTGCGGTCGCGAACTTCGCCAGCCAATTGCCCACACGCAGCGTCGATATCATCACCCCGGGTGCGCCGGATCGTGGTGACCCGTCCGCCATCCGAGAGTCGCTGCGCGAAACGCCGCACGCGCTCTGCAGGCGACTTGCGCAAGCCCGAGCCTGGAAACGGATTGAACGGAATGAGATTGAATTTGCACGGCACCCGCCGCACACGCTCCAGAAGCTGTTCGGCGCACTCGTCGGAATCATTCACGCCATCAAGCATCACGTATTCGAACGTAATGAAATCGCGCGGTGCACGATCGAGGTATCGCAGGCAACTGTTCAGCAGTTCATCGATGGGGTACTTGCGGTTGATCGGCACCAACTGGTCGCGCAGACTGTCGTCAGGCGCATGCAGCGACACGGCAAGCGCCACCGGACAATCGAGGCGCAGGCGATCGATCATCGGCACTACGCCCGAGGTGGACACCGTGACCCGCCGTCGGGATAGACCGTAGGCGTGGTCGTCCAGCATGATCCGCAACGCCGCCAGCGTGGCTTCGTAGTTCTGCAGCGGCTCACCCATGCCCATGAATACCACGTTGCTGATCAGCCGCGAGCGCGGCTCGGCTGTGTCGTCATCGTCGAGGTGGTCTGAGGAAAGGGGAACTCGCCCACGCACACCGTCACGTTCAAGCGCCCGGAGTGCGAGCCAGAGCTGACCGATGATTTCATGGGACGACAGATTGCGCGAGAAACCTTGATGACCGGTGGAGCAGAACCGGCAGTGCACAGCGCAGCCCGCCTGCGTGGATACGCAGAGCGTGCCCCGTGAGGTTTCCGGGATGAAAACCGTTTCGATGGCGTTACCGCCGCCCACATCAAGCAGCCATTTGCGCGTGCCATCGGCCGATACATGATCACGAAGCACAGGCGGCGTGAGCACCTGCGCACGGGCCTGCAATTGCTCGCGGAAATCACGGGCAAGGTCGGTCATTTGGGAAAAATCAGACTGGCCGCGCTGATGAATCCAGCGCAGCAGCTGCCTCGCCCGAAAGGGCTTTTGGCCCCACTGCCCGCAGGCGGTGGTCAGCGCATCCGGAGACAGGCCCAGGATTTCGACCCGCGACTGCATGACGGCCCCCTCATCGTCCCGGAACGACCGCGAGGGCGGCCCGGGAAAGACGATGCGAACCGGCCTGGATCACGTGACCTCAGCGCGAGTGAATGTCGAGGCCGGGGAAGAAGAAAGCGACCTCGTTTCGGGCAGTTTCCTCGGCATCCGAACCATGAACCGAATTGGCGTCGATACTGTCGGCGAAGTCGGCGCGTATCGTGCCGGGTGCCGCCTTCCTGGGATCGGTCGCGCCCATCAGGTCGCGATTGCGGCCGATGGCACCCTCGCCTTCCAGCACCTGGATCATGACCGGACCGGACACCATGAAGTCTACGAGATCCTTGAAGAACGGGCGCTGCCGGTGAACGGCGTAGAACGCTTCCGCCTGCGCCCGCGATAGCTGGGTCATTCGCGCAGCAATGACTTTAAGACCAGCGTTTTCAAACCGACTGAAAATCTGCCCGATCACGTTTTTCGTGACCGCGTCAGGTTTGATGATCGAAAGGGTGCGCTCAACCGCCATAGTGGCTCCAGGAATCGTTTCAAATGAACAACTTGCGATGCATTGTTGCGACAGATTAACTGCTTGTTCTTGCAATTTGCTGAACCCGAGATAATATCATAGGCAATTGTGCGTCGACGCGAACGGCAGGGCGAGCATCGCGGCATCCTCATGCTGGGTGGCGGACTCGGCGCGATGACCCTGCCCACCCCACGGCTTCCCTTGAAAACAGGGTAGGTGTCTCGCGCATAATGTTGGTCTTCATTTGGAGGTTTCCACCATGCAATACGGTGACAATACGCTCGAAAGTGGTTCGTCGGTTCTGACCGACGTTGCCGCCCGTAACCGGGTCCTGCGCAACACCTACGCTTTGCTCGCGCTGTCGATGATCCCAACGGTCCTCGGCGCCTGGATCGGCGTGCGAACCGGTTTCAGCTTCTTTGCCGGCAGCCCCTTCATCGGCTTGCTGGTGTTCCTGGCGGTCGCCTTCGGCTTCTTCTTCGCGATCGATCGCTTCAAGAACAGCGGCATCGGTGTCGTGCTGCTCCTGGGCTTCACGTTTTTCATGGGTCTAATGCTGTCGCGCCTCATCGGGCAAGTGTTGGGAATGGCCAACGGCGCCCAACTCATCATGACAGCATTCGGTGGAACTGCCGCCATCTTCGGCGTCATGGCCACGGTCGCAACCGTCTCCAAGCGCGACTTCAGCGGCCTTGGAAAGTGGCTGTTTGTGGGCTTTCTGGTCGTCTTGGTGGCCGCAATCGCGAATATCTGGCTGCAGATGCCAGCGCTGATGCTCACCATATCCGCGCTTGCGGTATTGATTTTCTCTGCATTCATCCTGGTCGACCTTCAACGCGTGGTCAATGGCGGCGAAACTAACTACGTCACGGCAACGCTTTCAATCTACCTGAGTGTTTACAACGTTTTCAGTAACCTGCTCGCCGTTCTGGGCATCGTCGGCGGCGATCGCGACTGACACCCCTGCGCGTCGACGCTGCACCGCTCACGGGGTGCAGCGAAAAGGGCCACGTTCATGCGTGGCCTTTTTTATTGCGGAGTCAGGTGCGGTCGAAGACCGCGATCGATTCCACGTGTGAAGTGTGAGGAAACATGTTCACCGCACCTGCGGCAGACAGCCGATAGCCGCCCGAATTCGCCAGAACGCCCGCGTCACGCGCCAGAGTGGCGGGGTTACAGGACACGTAGACAATGCGCAACGGCCGGTGACCGGTATTCGCCGCCGGCTGCGCGGCAATCGACTTACATACCTCGAGTGCCCCCTCGCGCGGTGGGTCAATCAGTACACGATTGAAATCCCCCAGCGCGCGCCAGCGCTCCGGATCCATGTCGAACAGATTTCGGGCGATAAATCGTGTGCGATCAGCCAGACCATTGAGCGCAGCATTGTCGGCCGCACGAGCCACCAGGGCGGGGCTGCCTTCAACGCCCAACACGGTGGCTGCCCGCCGCGCGAGCGGAAGGCTGAAATTGCCGAGGCCACAAAAAAGATCGGCAACTTGGTCGCTTGGCGCTGGCGCAAGTAGCGCCAGCGCGCGCCGCACCAGTACTTCGTTGATGGCGTGATTGACCTGGGTGAAGTCGGTGGGCCGGTAGGGCATGACGACGTTGAACTCCGGGAGCGGATAGGCGAGCGATGAACCGCCATCGCCACCCCGATCGTCGCAGAGCAGTTCGACTGAATCGGGCCCGGCGGATTGCAGCCATAGCTCCACCGTTTCAGCCGCCGCAAACTGCCGTAGCCTCAACCGATCATCTTCGGTGAGCGCCTGCAGCACCCGAAGCACGAGCGCGATACATGGCTGTGATCCTGCCGTCTCACCCACTGCAACCTCGATCTGAGGTAGCCGGTCTCGCAGGGTCAGTTCCGACACCAGTTGCCGTAGGGGCAGCAGCAGTTCAGCCACCCGCGGATGCAGCACATGGCACTCGCGCATATCGGCCACATAGCTCGAACCACGCTCGCGAAACCCGACCAGGACCCCACCTTTTTTCGGGACGTGGCGAACCGACAGTCGAGCCCGGTAGCGATACCCCCAGGTTGGGCCGGCGATCGGGCGGAGAACGGTATCGGGCGTTACGTTTCCCAGATGGTGAAGCTGATCTTCCAGCGCACGCTGCTTCACCGCGATCTGGGCAAGCGGATCGAGATGCTGCATCGAACAGCCACCGCAGACGCCAAAGTGTGCGCAACGCGGCCGCACTCTCTGACTGCTCTCGCGGAGAACGGTAACCGTGTCGGCCGCATCGAACCGCGGCTTGCGGCGCTTGAGCGCTGCGCGAACACGTTCGCCCGGAAGTCCCCCGGACACAAACACCACCTTGCCGTCAGCGTGCGCCACCCCTTGCGCTTCCAGATCGAGTGATTCGATATCGAGATCAACCAGTACTGGGTCGACCGCGCGGGCGTCACGCCTCATTGTGGCCACGCCGCAACAAATTGCCGCCAGTGCTCGTGCTCGGCGGCGAGCCCCGCTAACGCCCCACGTGTAAGTGCAATTTCCTCCTGGTACCGCTCCGGTGACCAGTGCCCCCGCAGCAACTGAAACCGACAGAACAGCAGCCAGGTATTGGCGACATCGGTTTCGCAGTAGTTGCGGATCTCGGCGATCTGCCCTCCCTGCCACGCCGGCCAGACCTGCGACCCGTCCATGCCCAGCTTGCCGGGAAATCCGCACAGTCGTGCCAGTTCATCGAGCGGAGCACTTGCCCGCCCGTTGTAGAGGGCGAGTAGATCCATGAGATCCAGGTGGCGACTGTGGTAGCGGCTGAGGTAGTTGTTGTACTTGAAGTCGCGGTCGTCTTCGCCCTGATCCCAGTAGCGCGCAGCCTGAACCTGGTTGACGAGCGCGCGGTAGTGAAGCACCTGCAGATCGAAGCCGCCGCCGTTCCAGGTGACGAGTTGCGGCGTATGCCGCTCAATCAGCCGGAAAAACTGTTGGATCTGTCGCGCTTCGCTCTCGTCGGGCTGGCCCAGACACCGCACCTGAACCCCACGCTCATCACGTAGCAGACAACCGATCGCCACGACCCGGTGCAGGTGAAGCGGCAAAAAGTCGGTTCCCCCGGTGCGCTCGCGGCGACGCGCGAATGCCTGCTCCGCAACCTCGGCATCGGAGAGTGCCGCATCGAAACCCCAGGCAGCCCGTAACCCGGCGATATCAGGAATGGTTTCGATATCGAAGACGAGGACCGGCGTCATGGGGTTCCGGGCGGTGGGCCGGAGGGTGTTTACTGCCCGGGGCGGGATGGCAGGTATTTGGAAGGATCAACCGGACGCCCTTCACGCCGGATCTCGAACCGCAGCTTGGGGCGGTCGGCGTCGCTATCTCCGATCTCGGCGATCTTCTGTCCGCGCGTGACCTGATCGGCTTCTCGGACCACCAGCGCCCGGTTATGCGCGTAGACCGACAGCAACTCGTTTTCGTGCTTGATGATGATGAGATTGCCGTAACCACGCGGCCCGACTCCACTGAAAATCACCTTGCCCTCGGCCACCGCGTAGACCGGATCACCTGGCTGACCCTCGATCGCGATGCCCATGTTGCGCGGCTCGGAAAACGCTTCAAGCAGGCGACCCGATGCGGGCCAGGTGAACCGCTGGGTGTCGCTTGCCGCCGCAGACGGCGCAGCTGACGCGAGCGGACCCGCAGGGGCGGCGGCAGGCGCCGCGGGCGAGCCTGCGGGCGCAGAGGATGCGGGCAGTGATGGCGTGGCCGATGACGCGGGGGGTGCCGAAGATGCCGCGGCAGACGGCCCGCCCCCTGCGACCGGCAGACGGCCGGAGGTGGTTGCAGACGGGTCTCCGCGCTGAGCCGCGCCACTCGCATCCGAACGAACGACCGACGGCAATGCGTCGCCAGCAGGATCGAGGCTCCCCGCGGGCCGAACCGGTTCAAGCGGCGTTACCTTGACCGTCGAGGCCTGCGCAGCCGGCGAACGCGAGGGTGAGCCAGACGCGGCCTGTCCGGACGAGGGTGAAGACGTACCTGGCGCACCTGCCCGGCTCGGCGGTGCCCCGGCAGCCGGGGAGGGAGAGGCGGGCCGCGGCGGGGCGGTCGCGGCAGGCCGCGGCGCGCTCGCGGTGGCGGGACCCGATCCAGGCGGCGGCAGCGACGAACGGTTTTCGACTGGCGCAGGCCGCGGCGCAGCGCAGCCGGCAAGCAGCGCGGCGAACGCCAGCACGACAAGCATGGCCGGCAAGGGCCGCGTGCAGGTTCGCCCGGCGATCCGGGCTTTCAAAGGCGTGGTGTAGAGCGTCATGGGGTATGTTGGCAACACAGGCTGGCGCGGGCAACTGTCGATGATCGGCGCAGCGCGAAGCTTACGCCGTACCGTCCCGTAAAGGCACAAATCGTACCGCATCAAGCACGGTAAGTTGCCACCGATCGGGTCCGCTTCTTTCAACCAGGTGGAGCGCCTGCCTCTTTCCCCCGGATACTGGCGCAATCAGGCGCCCGCCTATCTGCATCTGCTCAAGCCAAGCCTCGGGAATGCTCTCGCCCGCGGCGGCGGCGATCACCAGGTCATAGGGTGCGGCCTGCGGTACACCCTGTTGTCCGTCACCAAATACGAGGCGCAGGTTAGCAATACGCAGGCTGCGAAGGTTGGTTCGGGCCTGCTCGTGCAAACCCCGAATGCGCTCGATGGACACCACTTCGCCGAACAGGCGAGCCAGTACCGCCGCCTGGTAGCCACAGCCCGTTCCGATCTCCAGCACACGCGCAGCCGAGCGAACCGTTTCCTCGAGCGGCGCAGCCAATAGCTCGATCATGCGGGCGACAGTGAAAGGCCGCGAGATGGTCTGGGCATGGCCGATGGGGAGCGCCACGTCTTCGTAGGCACGGCTTGACAGCGCTGGTTCAATGAAGCGGTGCCGGGGCACGTTACGCATGACCTCGAGCACGCCCGGATCGCGAACCCCGGCACGCCGCAGGCCCTCCACCATCGCAAGCCTAACTGCGTCCGAGACCAGACCAGGTTCAGCCGATTCGGCCACCGCCGCGCGCGCCTCAACCGACCGCTCGGCGGTATCTGGTTGCGACACCCGGCGTCTGGACCGATTAGGTGCTGACGGGCGCGGAATGGCCGCCTGATCCATCCAGCGCGCCATTTTGCTCAAGCCATTCTCCCGTCAGGACGCGCAGGCACTGCCGCATAGGGCACACCCGCCTCGCCTCAAGCCGATGCCAACCATCCGCCTACCCGTTCGAGGCGACTGTGGCCAGTCAGGTCGACTTCCAGCGGCGTAACCGACACCTCACCCGACTCGACTGCGTGAAAATCGGTCCCAGGGCCTGCGTCACGCGCAGACCCTGGCGGCCCAATCCACCAGATCGGCTCATCGCGAGGGTTGCGCCCCGGGATGGCAGGCTCGGCGAAGTGACGTTTGCCGAGCCGCGTGGTTCGGATCGGCCCGATTTTGTCTGCGGGCAGCGACGGGATGTTGACATTGAGCAGCATGGCCGTATCGGGCGGCGATTCGACCCACCGGCGAACGATACGGTCGACGATACTGCCTGCGGCCTCGAGATGGGCAAAGCCCTTCTGCACAATCGAAAACGCAATGGCGGGCACCCCCAGCTGGAGGCCTTCCATGGCTGCAGCGACCGTGCCTGAATAAATGGTGTCGTCACCCATATTGGCGCCGTCGTTCAGACCGCTCAGCACCAGATCGGGGCGCCACCCCAGCATGCCAGTGATCGCGATGTGAACACAGTCCGTGGGGGTGCCGTTTACGTACATGAAGCCGCTTGGCGCTGTACGGACGGTGAGCGGTCGATCGAGCGTCAGCGAATTTGAGGCACCGCTTCGGTCCTGGTCGGGTGCAACCACCACCGCCTGACCGTAACGTGAGGCCACCTTCGCAAGCATCGCGATTCCCGGCGACAGATAACCGTCGTCATTGCTGATTAAGATCTTCATTCTTCGATTCTATCCAAACCGCCTGCATTGCCTGGATTGACCCCTGTCTGTCGCATGTTCATACTGCTTTGGCCACTTCATGTACTCCCAAAATGAGCCAACGCGACTATTACGGATTCGATACGCTGTCTCTGCATGCCGGCGCAGCCCCTGACAGTGACACCGGCGCGCGCGCCACGCCCATCTATCTGTCGGCGTCGTTCGTGTTTCGCGACTCCGATCATGCAGCCGCCCTCTTCAACATGGAGCAGGCCGGTCATGTCTATTCCCGGATCAGCAATCCCACGGTAGCGGTGCTCGAGGAACGGATCGCTGCGCTTGAGGCGGGGGTGGGTGCGATCGCCACGGCCAGTGGACAGGCGGCGCTTCATCTGGCCATCGCCACCATCGCCGGGGCGGGCTCACACATCGTCGCCTCAAGCGCTCTATATGGCGGATCCCACAATCTGCTCCACTACACGCTTGAGCGATTTGGTATTGAAACCACCTTTGTCAATCCAAGACATCTCGATGAATGGCGCGCAGCGATCCGACCACAGACCCGGCTGCTGTTTGCCGAAACGCTGGGGAACCCCGGTCTAGATGTGCTCGACATTCCGTCCGTCTCGGAAATCGCCCACGCACAGGGCATTCCGCTTCTGGTCGACTCCACGTTCACAACGCCATGGCTTCTTCGCCCATTCGAGCACGGTGCCGACCTGCTGTTTCACTCGGCCACCAAGTTTCTCTGCGGCCACGGCACGGTGATTGGCGGCCTGGTGGTTGACTCCGGCCGTTTCGACTGGGACGCGTCCGGCCGCTTCCCTGAACTTACCGCGCCGTATGAGGGCTTCCACGGCATGGTGTTTGCTGAAGAATCCACCGTTGCGCCCTTTGTGCTTCGAGCGCGCCGGGAGGGGCTGCGTGATTTCGGCGCCTGCCTGAGCCCGATGAACGCATTCCAGATCCTGCAGGGGATCGAGACCCTGCCCGTTCGCATGCAGCGTCATGTCTCAAATGCAGTCCGGATCGCTCACTTTCTCGCCGAGCATGCCATGGTGGCGAAAGTGTCCTACCCGGCACTGCCCACGCACCCTGATCATGCGCTTGCCGCGCGGCTGATGCCCCGGGGCTGCGGCGCGGTCTTCAGCTTCGACCTCAAGGGCGATCGCGCCGCGGGACGGCGTTTCGTCGAGGCGCTCAAGCTGTTCTCGCATCTGGCCAATGTGGGCGACGCGCGCTCGCTTGTCATTCATCCCGCATCCACCACCCATTTCCGGATGGACGCCACCGCCCTGGCGTCCGCTGGCATCAGCGAAGGAACCTTGCGCCTGTCGATCGGGCTGGAAGACGCCGACGATCTGATCACCGACCTCAAGGCCGCCTTTCGCGCAGCCGAGCGTGGCTGAGGAGGATTCAACCACCATGCAAGTCAACATCGACGGTCTTCCCGCCTTTGCCTACACCGGCGGCCGACCAGTGAGCGGCAACCGGCCTGCGGCAATGTTCATCCATGGCGCCCAGCACGACCACAGCGTCTGGATCATGCAGTCACGCTACCTCGCGCACCACGGCTTCGATGTGCTTGCGGTTGATTTGCCGGGCCACGGACGAAGCGCTGGCGCACCACTCCCCTCGATTGAACGCATGTCGGACTGGGTCGCCGCAATGGCCCGCGCCTGCGGCATTGGACCCGCGCTGCTCTGCGGGCACAGCATGGGTTCCCTGGTGGCGTTGCAGTGTGCGGCCAGTCACCCCGACGTGGCTGCAGGCATTGCGCTGGTCGCGTCGGCCGCCCCCATGAAGGTGTCAGACGCGCTCCTTGAGGCGGCTCGAGCCGACGAACCGCGTGCATTCGACATGATCAACGCCTGGTCGCACGCCACCATCAATGCGCGCCCAGGCTGTCCCGGACCTGGGTTTTCAATCTTTGTTCAGAACCGACGACTGATGGAGCGCCAGACGGCAGGGGTGCTCCTCAACGATTTTTCCGCCTGCAACGCCTATGACCAGGCTTTCGAAGCGGCGCTCAAGGTGGGCTGCCCCGCATTGATGGTGCTGGGCGGCCGAGACATGATGACCCCGCCCAAGGCCGCCAAGGCACTGGCCACTGCTCTGACTGATTCAGCCCGTGCGCAGCATCTGCCCGCCCCGCAAATCACCGAGGTGCCTGGCTGCGGGCATGCGCTGATGAGCGAGCGCCCTGACGTGCTGCTTGAGGCGCTGCATCGATTCATCCGCTCGCTGCGATTCACGCCCGACGTTCAGCCGGCAAGCGCCTGACCTAAAGGCTGGTCCAGCCTATCCCCCTGCCAGGCAGCAGCCCCGCCTGGCTATCCTGCCCACCAAAGATCGTCGAACAACGGCCGAAGAGTAAGCGCTTGCGGGGGATTGGCCCAGGCCCAGCGCTCCGACCAGACATCGGACGCGCCCAAGCGTTTTCCGCGTCCCTCGGCGCGGGAAAGGCCTGGCTTCGACGGATGCCCCGCCAGATGCACCAACCGGATAACATAACCGAGGCGCTCCAGCATCTCGGCAGCCTGCTCGGCGCGCTGAGCGTTGTTCCCGAAGTGCTCGGCGAGACTGTGCGCGGCCAGTGCAATGACCTGCGAATTACCAGTGCGGTGCTGATCGGAGACAACCTTGAGCAGTGCCCTCAGCACTGCGACGCCGTCGTCGAATCGGTTGCCTGGGGAATCATCAAGCGTCGGCTCATCGAGCGGCGCCGACCAGTGTCGAAGGCTCGCCGCTAGAAGCGCGCCCGCCAGCACCGCCGCCCAGGCGAGAAATAACCAGATCAGAAGCAGCGGTAACGCCGCAAATGCGCCGTAAACCACCTCATAGGTGGGCAGCTGGCGAACGCCCAAGCCAAGGCCGCGCTGTAGCAACACCAGCAGTACTCCAGACAGCACGGCGCCCACCAGCGCATGAAGCGGAACCACACGCACCGCCGGCAGTAGCAGAAAATGAGCTACAGCCCGACCGCGCCCAGCAGCCAGGGAAGCGCTGCGAACCAGATCGATTGCACCCAGACCAGATCAACACCACCGGCCAGCTCGGCGATGACGCGGCTATTGAGAGCCAACACCGCCGCAAGCGCGATGGGCGCAAGCGTAAGGAGCGCCCAATAAAGCCCGCTCCGGTGCAGCAGGGATCGGCGCCTCGCCGTGCTCCAGATCGCATTCATGGTGGTCTCGATCACCCGAAGTGCCGTGACCGCGGTCATGAAGAACAGGACGCCACCCACGACTGAAAGCCGGCTCGCCCGCCCTGCGAACTCCTTGAGGTGGCCCATCACGGTCTCGCTGAACGCCTCGGGAAAGAGGTTGCGCAGCAAAAAATCCTGAACGCTTTCCTGCAGCCGTTAAAATACCGGCAGCGCAGACAGCACGGACAACGCAATCGATAGAACCGGAACGGCCGCAAACAGGGAGAGAAACGCGAGGCTCGCAGCGGTCTGCTGGAGGCGAAGCGCTGCGCCCGTCGGAGCATGTCGAGCACCAGGCGCCGAGCCCGCTCGCGAAACGTCACATGGCGCGCGCGCCGTTCAAGCATGAATTACTCTCAAGCGACCTCCGACCACCTGCTCGCGGATGGAGCGCAATCGACGAGCGCGGACCACCCACGAAGTCGGTAACCGGCGACGTGACAAGGTCATCGCGAGCCCGCCTCTATAATCTTCCGCGTGCCTTCCACGACCAACCTCAAACGTCTCGTTGTCAGCTGCTTTGTGGCGCTGATCATCCTTGGCCTCGCCTGGGAGCTATGGCTTGCGCCGCTGCGACCGGGCGCATGGCTGCTCTCTCTCAAGGTCATTCCTCTGGTGCTTGCCCTACCCGCATTGACGGCGGGCCGCGTGCGCGTATTCCAGTGGTGGTCGATGATCGTCATGATCTATCTGATGGAAGGGTCGGTTCGGGCCGCCAGTGACGATGGGCTGGGAGCACTGCTTGGCGCCATGGAGGCTGGCCTCGCAGGGATCGCTTTTCTCGCCATTCTGGCCTACGTGCGAAGCATTCGGGCAAGCGCCTGATCGAGCGTACCCGCGCCATAGTGCGCCAGCGTCTCGCTGTCGCTCAGGGTTCGACGCCAGGCACGCGCACCAGGCAACCCGTTGAAAAGCCCCATCACATGTCTGAGCACCGCGCGTGCCGACACGCCTTCAAGCACCTGATCAGCAAGAAACGGACGGATCGCTTCGAGCACCTGCAACCGATCGTCGGTCGGGTCGGCGGCGCCGTAAAAGCAAGAATCCACGCGCGCCAGCAGCCAGGGGTCATCACAAGCCGCGCGTCCCAGCATGACGCCGTCGACATGATCGAGTTGTCTGAGCGCCTCCTCATAGCTGCGCATCCCCCCGTTGATCACGATTGTGAGTGAAGGGAAGTCGCGCTTGAGCCGATAGACAGTTTCATACCGAAGTGGCGGAACCTCGCGGTTCTCCTTCGGGCTCAGTCCCTTCAGCCAGGCGTTGCGCGCATGCACGATGAACACGTTGCAGCCCGCCTGCGCCACCTGATCAACAAAGCGCACGACAAAATCATAGGATTCGTCTTGGTCAAGACCGATCCGGTGCTTGACTGTGACCGGCACCTTGACCACCTCGCGCATCGCGCGTACGCAGTCGGCGACCCGATCGGGCTCAGCCATCAGACAGGCGCCAAACGCCCCTCGCTGCACCCGTTCACTGGGGCAACCGCAGTTGAGGTTGATTTCGTCATAGCCCGCCTGTTCACCCCAGGCCGCCACGCGCGCAAGATCGTCGGGTTCAGATCCGCCGATCTGCAACGCCACCGGATGCTCGAGCGGATCGAATCTGAGCAATCGATCACGCTGCCCGTGAATCAACGCACCGGTGGTGATCATCTCGGTGTATAGACGCGCCCGCCGAGTCAACGCACGATGCACGTATCGGCAGAACCGATCTGTGAAATCCATCATTGGTGCTACGCAGAAACGCCAATCATCATTCATCGGGCGTACTTTACTTCGTCAACCAATAACCAACATCCTTCAAGGAGAACGACATGCACCTTTCGAACTCCCTCATGCATCGTCCAGCCAAACGCTTTCTGCTGGTTGATGACCATCCGATCATGAGTGACGCATTGCGCTACACGCTGGAAACCGTTGCACCCGAGTCCAAGGTTGAGTTCGCCGCAAGCTACGGCGAAGCCCGCCGGCTTCTTGCCGAAGGCAATCGTGTCGACTGCATCCTGCTCGACCTCGGGCTTCCCGACAGCGATGGCTACGACGCCCTGCAGGGTCTGCGGCTGCTGCGCCCCGACACGCCGGTGGTGGTGCTGTCAGCCGACAGCGAACGCAACACCATCATGCGTTGTCTCAATCTGGGCGCGCAGGGCTTCATACCGAAAACCGTTCACCACGACGTGCTGCGCTATGCGCTGCAGATGGTGGCAGCAGGCCATATGTATGTACCCAAGGAGGTGGTCACAGACACAGGCTGGACCCCAGCTAATGCCATATCTCGCGTGCAACCCGCGCGCGCCACTTCACGCGATCCGCGAAGTCTAGGCCTCACCGGCCGCCAGTGTGACGTGCTGCGTCTGATTCTCAGGGGTCTGCCCAATAAGCTGATCTGCCGTGAGCTCGACCTTGCCGAAGGCACCGTCAAGATTCATGTGAGCGCAGTACTGCGCGCACTCGGCGCACGCAACCGAACCCAGGCAGTCATCGCAGCCAATCAGCTTGGGCTCAAGCTCGCAACCGAACCTGTCTGATTCCGCTTCACACTCATCGGCGCTGTTCATGGGGTCCCCGCGGGCTGTTCACCCAGCCGCCGGGACCCCGCTTTTTGGGTCGGTGCTTCGTGTTCGCTAGGCATCGCGTCTGGTCAGCAGACTGTGCCTCTTCAGCCGGCGGTGCGCGCAGCGGGTCAGTGCTTCGCGTTGGGGACGAATAGCGCTTGACCGCCGACCCGGTAGTCGGCGATGGCCTGCTGCCCCTCCGCAGAAACGATCCAGTCGGCGAAAGCCTGCGCCAACTTCAGCTTCACATGCGGGTGACGGGCAGGATTCACCACGATGACGCCGTATTGGTTGAACAGGCGCTCATCTCCCTCCACCAGCACCGTCAAATCGCCGCGGTTCCGAAAATTGAGCCAGGTGCCGCGATCGGCAAGCGCATAGGCGTTCATCGACGACGCGATGTTGAGCGTAGGCCCCATCCCGGAGCCCGTTTCGCGATACCAGCCACCGGCTGACGCCTTGGGATCGAGGCCAGCGTGTTTCCAAAACCGAAGTTCGGCTGCGTGGGTACCGCTGCGGTCGCCTCGGGACAGAAACGGGTACCACCCCTGCGCGATCTGGCGCAATGCGAGGATGACATCACGTCCCCCCGCCAAGCGGATGGGGTCCGATGCCGGGCCGATCACTACGAAGTCGTTGTACATCACGTCGCGCCGGGCGAGCCCCAAACCGTCAGCGACAAATTTCTCCTCGGCCACCCTGTCATGGACGAGCAGCAGATCGGCGTCGCCTCGCGAAGCCACCGCAATCGCCTGGCCGGTTCCCAGGGCCACGACACGCACCTGAATGCCGGTCTTCGCGGAAAATCGCGGCAGCAGATGAGTAAACAGCCCCGACTGCTCGGTGGAGGTGGTTGACGCCATCACAATATATTTCGAGTCAACTCGCCCGGCCGCTGCTGGGGGCTGCTGAGCGGACGCGAGCATCGCGCCACCAAGCATGGCAAGAAACAGCGCAGACCTCACCATCCGGCATCCGGCGAATGCTGGCTCACGGGGATTCAACGTCAGCTTTCCCATGAGTCATTCAAGAAGCTCACCCGCCATGAAGCGCACAGCAGTTTCCGTGGCGGGAGACGTAAAGAAGCGGTTTGCGGGGCTGAACTCGATCACCTCACCGCGATGCATGAACACGATCTGGTCAGCCAAACGGCGCGCTTGCGCCAGATCGTGCGTACTCATGACAAAGCCGGTGCCAGCAGCCGACCAGTCGCAGAGCAGCCGCTCAATGGCTGCGCTCGCGCCCGGGTCCAGGTGCGCGGTGGGTTCGTCTAGCAGCAGGCACGCCGGGTCTGCCGCCATCACCCGGGCGATGGCAAGGCGCTGCTGTTCACCACCAGACAGTTGCCGGGCCGGCCGAGACTCGAGCGCCGCCAGCCCAACTCGGGCCAGCACACGCCGCGCCCGCGGCTCGCGCTCGGCGCGGGCTAGGCCCCGAACCGCCAGGGCATGTGTCACGTTATCAAGTACCGACCGGGCCAGCATGACCGGCCGCTGCAGAACGAAACCCAACTCATGGGCGCCGACGGGGCGCTCGACCAACCGCGGTTGACGAATTCCGACTGAACCCTGGTTGGCCGGCAGCATGCCGTGAATGAGTTGCAGGAGCGTACTTTTACCCGAACCGTTCGGGCCAAGCACGATCGTTCGTCCCGAAAGTGGTAGCAAAAGTGTGGCGGGCTTGACGATGGACCGTCCGCCTGCCGAGAAGCCAAGCGCATTGACTGCGATCGAATGCTGCAATTCAGCCCAGCGCTGCACGGGTACGAACCCTAAGCCACTGCGCACAGGCATTCACCGCGAGCACGGTCGCCAGAAGTATGAAACCTAACGACAGGGCCAGCGCGAGATC
>SYIM01000203.1 GCA_005798775.1 Burkholderiales bacterium | reverse complement strand
TGGTTCCAGACCTGGGCGGCGTTGTTGAACACCCCGCCGCTAGACTTACGGACGATATCGACCAGGCCCATAGATTCGAATTCGGTACTCTTGATCAGGTTGTTCAAATTGGTGACGTAAGCCTGATGGTGCTTGCCGTGGTGATATTCGAAGGTCTCCTTCGACATATGCGGGGCAAGCGCGTCCGGGGCGTACGGCAGAGCGGGCAGCGTGTGTTCCATCTTGGTCATCCTCGTGACGTTGGGTGGCGAAATCGCCGGGGAAACGGGTCGCGGATTTTAGGCACAAAGTGCGCGCCCCTCAATGCGAACCGTATCGGCGCCCCGGTCAATCCGGCAGGCGGTCGGCCGAGTCGTCACCCGCAAGCGGCTGCGTACGGGTCACCGTGGCCTCAATTGCAGCCCGCGCGAGGCGAATGTGAAGCCCGACGCCTTCGGTGAGTCCCTCCTGATCCCGAAGTACCCTGCCCTCACCGTCCTGCACGATCGCATAGCCTCGCCCCAGGACCGCGAGCGGGCTCACCAGCTGCAGCGCCTGTTGCTGCGCCCGCAGCCGCTGGTCGACCGCATCCACCCGACGCCGGGACGACTGAACCAGCCGCCCGCGCAGCGCGTCAAGGCGCGCGCCAGCCGCCGCCACCGAGGGCGGCCGCAGACAGGCGTGGAGCCGCTCGGCGACAGCAAGCCTGCGCGTCAGGCCGTCGCGCACTGCCGAGGCGAGCCGGGACTCCAGCAGCGCCAGTCGGTGCGCCCGCTCACGCCACTGCACCGAAGGCGGCCGAAGGCGCGCCATTGCAAGATCAAGACGCTGCGAAGCGCGACTCAAGTCGTGATCGATGAGCCGGCCTGCACGATCCAGCCAACCGTGCACTTCGGCAAGCAGCTCGGCCCGCTCCACCGCTGCGAACTCCGCGGCTGCGGTGGGCGTGGGCGCGCGCAGGTCGGCCACGAAATCAGCAATGGTGAAGTCGGTTTCATGGCCGACACCAGAGACCACCGGAATGGGCGATGCCGCAATCGCTCGCGCGAGTGCTTCATCGTTAAAAGCCCAAAGGTCTTCGATCGATCCGCCGCCGCGCACTAGCAGCAGCACGTCGCACTCGCGTCGCGCGATCGCCTGCTCCAGCGCGCGACGCAGCTGCTCGGGCGCATCGGCTCCCTGTACCGGCGTCGGATAAAGGACTGCGCGCACATGCGGCGCGCGGCGCGCGAGCGCGGTCAGCACATCGCGCAGCGCGGCCGCCTGCGGCGACGTGACGATACCGACGCAGTCAGGGCGCCGGGGCAGCGCCCGTTTCCGTTGCGCATCAAACAGCCCCTCAGCACCAAGCCGCGCCTTCAGTTCAAGAAACTGCCGATGCAGGTCGCCGTTCCCGGCGCGCCGCATCGCCTCGACGTTGAGCTGAAAATCGCCGCGTGCCTCGTAGAGCGTGACGAGTGCGCGGACCTCGACCCGGTCGCCCTCGCGCGGCGCGAACCCCACCGACTGGGCGCGTCCTCGGAACATCACCGCCCGAACCTGGGCACCAGCGTCCTTGAGCGTGAAATACCAGTGGCCGCTCGCGGCACGGTTCAGGTTGGAAACTTCACCGCCAACCCAGACCAGCGGGAGGCTGCGTTCGAGCAATCCGCTCACGGTGCGGTTTAGCTGGGAAACCGTCAAGATTTCCCGCATGAATCCTAGCTCGGACAGCGCAGAACGAGGCGCAGCGGGGCCTCCGGGGGCAAACCTATCCACAAACCCTCACCAGTACTGAATGCCGACCGTAACGCAAGCGTGCCCTCGGGAGAGATTTTTAACTAATTGATTTAAAGTGATTTAATGAACCTGCTTCGAGCTGGAACTGGCCAGAAGCCCAACGTCGGCCACAACGTCACCGTTTGCCATCAACGTTATCCACATAGTTTTCCACACACGCCCGGCCGCCGCCTAATGTCCCTCACGCCTGCTCCCCCCTCGCCGCCCCGACGCGTCATGGAGCGGCTGCTTCGCGAGGTCTGGTTCGGCACCAGCATCATGGCCCGGACCGGAGCCGCCGCGCTCGCACCGCTCAGCCTGATCACCATCCGGGAAAGCGCCCGGCGCCGCGTGCAGATCCGCTCGCTTCCCGCGCCCACGACGCCAGTCGTTGTCGTAGGCAATCTGGTGGTGGGCGGAGCCGGCAAAACCCCGCTCGCCATCGCCATCTCCCGCGGTCTTCGAGCGCATGGCCACCAGGTGGGACTGCTTTGCAGCGGCTATCGCGGCACCCACAAGGAGGCGTGCCTGGTTCCGCCGTTGGCCGATGCGCTCGAGCATGGCGATGAAGCGGTGCTGCTCGCGCAGGCGGGCTGCGGCCCCGTTGCGGCGGGACGACACCGGGGCGAGGCATTCGCCATGCTGTTACGAGCACACCCTGAGCTGACGGTCGTGGTCTCGGATGACGGCCTTCAGCATGTTCATCTGCCCAGAACCGTCGAGCTGGCGGTATTTGACCGGCGTGGAGCGGGCAATGGCCGACCGCTCCCCGCCGGCCCGCTTCGCGAGTCGCTCTCGGCATTGGCCGGGATGGATGCGATCGTCCTGAACGGACAAGCGATGTGCCCAGCCCCTCACCCCAGGGTCTTCAGCTTCCAAATGGTGGCCGAGCGCTTTGTCCCGCTCACCGCCCATCATGAGCCGATAGCGGCTGCCGACTTCGGCCGCTTCGCGGCGAAGGCTTCGGTCGCCGCCCTGGCGGGCATCGGTGAACCCGAGCGCTTCTTCGATATGCTTCGAGGCCTGGGCATCGGGGCGCAGACGCTGTCGTTGCCCGACCACGCGCGGCTCGAAAGAACGCTCCTTGACAGCCTGCGCGCCGATCTTGTTCTGATGACCACCAAGGACGCCGTAAAATGCAGGCACTTCGCAGACTCGCGATGCTGGGCGCTCGAGGTGAGCGCAGAACCTGATCCCCAACTCATTTCCTGGCTGGCCGAGGTGCTCGTTGGATACACGTCTGCTTGACATTCTGGTCTGCCCGATCTGTAAGGGCCCGCTTCGAAAGCGCCGGGGAGGCGCGGCGGCCGATGACGCCGGTCTCGATGCCGAACTGCTTTGCATGGCAGACCGTATGGCGTTTCCGGTTCGAGACGGCATTCCGCGCATGCTGGTCGACGAGGCGCGCCGGCTGGACGACACCGAGATTGCCTGAACTCGCCAAGTCTCCATGCCCACTCCCGCCTTCGTTGCCCTGATCCCGTCGCGGCTCGCCTCCACCCGACTACCCGACAAACCGCTTGCCGATATCGCCGGTCAACCCATGGTGGTGCGGGTCGCCGAGCGGGCGGCGGCCTCGGGGGCACGATTGGTGGCTGTTGCCACCGATTCGGAACGTATCGCGGCAAGCGTGCGCGCCGCAGGCTTTACCGCCGTTCTCACCCGAAGCAACCACCCCTCGGGCACTGACCGCCTCGCCGAGGCGGCCGCCATGCTGGGTCTCGACCAGGCAGATATCGTCGTCAATGTGCAGGGCGATGAACCCATGGTGCCGCCGTCGCTGATTGCAGCGGTCGCAACCAGGCTTGCGGAGCGTCCCGACTGCGCCATTGCAACCGCTGCTCATCGGATCACCTCGGCGGCAGAGTTTCACAATCCGAATGTCGTGAAGGTGATCACCGATGCGGCCGGACGCGCCATCACCTTTTCCCGCGCGCCGATTCCGCACGAACGCGACGCCACCACGCCCGGTGACCTGTCGACCGCACTGGTTTCAAGCGGGCTGCCGCTTCGCCACATTGGGCTCTATGCCTACCGCACCGATTTTCTCGTGCAATTTCCGAATCTGTCTTCGGCGCCGCTCGAACAAATCGAAGCGCTCGAGCAGCTGCGCGCGCTCTGGCACGGGTTCCGGATCGCCGTGCACGTAACCGAACTCGCGCCGCCACCAGGCGTGGATACGCCGGCCGATCTGGAGCGGGTCCGTGCGCTCTGGTCAATGCCGTCACATTGACCGTACCGAGCGTTTGACGGTACGCTCCATTAACCCCTCTTTCGGGAAATTCTCATGCGTCTGATCCTCCTTGGCGCCCCTGGCGCAGGCAAAGGCACGCAGGCCGCGTTCATCACCCGCCGGTTCGGCATCCCGCAGATCTCTACGGGAGACATGCTGCGCGCGGCGGTCAAAGCCGGCACACCGCTCGGACTCGCGGCGAAAAAGGTGATGGACTCTGGCGGTCTGGTCTCCGATGACATCATCATTGGCCTGGTTCGTGACCGCCTATTGCCGCCAGTGCGCTGCCGTTTTTGTTTCCGCCGCGTGCTCCGCTGGGCACGCCTGCCAGCAGCGCGCAGCTGGCTAACTCTGAGCTGCCGCCGCTGCTGATTG
>SYIM01000202.1 GCA_005798775.1 Burkholderiales bacterium | reverse complement strand
GGCGACATCGTCTCCCTGGTGGAGGAGGCGGGCCGGGTGGTCGATCAGCAGGCGGCCCGGAAGCTTGCTGCGAAACTCAAATCGGGAGACCGGTTTGACCTGAACGACTTTGCGGCCCAGATCGGGCAAATGAATCGCATGGGGGGGCTGGGTTCGCTGATGGACAAGCTGCCCGCGCAGATGCAGCAGACGGCAGCCGGCGCCGACATGGCGCAGGCCGAGCGCCAAATGCGCCGCATGCAGGGTATCGTCCATTCCATGACGCCTGCCGAGCGCAGCCGCCCCGAACTGATCAAGGCCTCGCGCAAGCGCCGAATCGCCACCGGCGCGGGCGTGCAGGTGCAGGAGGTGAACCGGCTCCTGAACCAGTTCGAGCAAATGCAGACCATGATGAAACGCATGCAGAAAGGTGGGATGGCCAAGATGATGCGAAGCCTTAAAGGCGCCTTTCCGGGCATGCGCTGAGTCCGCCCGCCATGGATCAGCACGCACGGGTCGCCGAACTCCGCGGCGTCTTTTCTGGACGGCTGCTTGATGCAGCGGCCGACATGGCGCCGTTTCTCACCGACTGGCGCAAACGCTACGTGGGTCGGGCGCTCGCTGTCGCGCAGCCCGATACCGCGGCCGATGTCGCTGCGGTCGTGCGCTGGTGCGCTGCCCAGCGCGTACCGGTGGTGCCGCAGGGCGGCAACACCGGGCTGTCGGGTGGGGCCACGCCGGACGACTCCGGCCGGGCGCTGGTGCTGTCGCTTGCGCGGCTCAACCGGGTACGCGCGATCGACACAGCCAATAATTCCATCACGGTTGAAGCGGGTTGCGTGCTCGCGAAAATTCAGCAACACGCGGCCGAGGCGGGGCGACTCTTCCCGCTCAGCCTCGCGGCCGAGGGCTCCTGCACCATTGGCGGTAACCTCTCCACCAACGCTGGCGGGGTGCAGGTGCTGCGCTTTGGAAACGCACGCGAACTCTGCCTGGGCCTGGAGGTGGTCACGGCTGCGGGCGAGCTCTGGGACGGCCTCCGGGGCCTGCGCAAAGACAACACCGGCTACGATCTGCGTGATCTGTTCATCGGTGCCGAGGGGACGCTGGGCGTCATCACTGCGGCCACGCTCAAGCTCCATCCGATGCCTGCGGCACAACTTACCGCGTTCGTTGCGCTCGCTGATCCCCTCGCTGCGGTGGCGCTCCTCGAGCGGGCGCAACGTCGCATGGGGGCTGCGCTCACCGGGTTCGAACTCATGTCGTCGTTTTGTATCGAACTGGTGCTGCGCCATTTCCCCGATTGCCAGTTGCCGCTTGCGGGCGCGCGCAGCCCCTATTACGTGCTGCTCGAATGTTCGGATGCGCAGAGCGAGGCGCATGCGCAGGCGGCCTTAACCGAACTGCTCGCCGATGTGCTCGAGGCGGGTCTGATCTCGGATGCCGCGGTGGCGAGCTCCATTTCACAGAGCCGCGCCATGTGGGCGCTGCGCGAAAATATCTCCGAAGCACAGGCTGCCGAGGGTAAGAACATCAAACATGACGTGTCGGTCCCCATTTCCGCCATCGCCGAGTTTGTCGAGCACACCAACGCCGATCTCACCACCCGCTTTCCCGGGGTGCGCATGGTGGTGTTTGGTCACCTGGGCGATGGCAACCTGCACTACAACGTGTCGCCGCCCGACGGATCGGTCGACGAGACCGCGTTTCTTGCGCTCCAGCCCGCGATCAATCTGATGACGCACGACGCGGTCGTGGCCCGTCGCGGCTCGATCTCGGCCGAGCACGGTCTCGGGCAATTAAGGCGCGATGAAGCCGCGCGCTACAAGTCAGCGGTTGAAATGGGCCTGATGCGCGCGATCAAGGAAGCGCTTGATCCGTTTGGCATCATGAATCCCGGCAAGGTGCTGGCGCCAGCTGCCTGAGCGGGGTCCAGCCGGCGCAGGCGTAGAGACCATCAAGCCCTGTCGAGCAGTCCTGCCAGCGCAGCGCGAACCTCACCGGGCGCGAGCATGCGGGGTTCGGTTTCCCGCCGGCCCTGCAGTTCCACACGACCTTCCTTGAGCCCGCGCTCGCCCACCGTGATCCTGAGCGGTACGCCGATCAATTCCCAGTCGGCGAACATGGCACCGGGACGCTCGCCGCGATCGTCGAGAATCACGTCGATACCCGCCTCCTGCAGCACCGCATAGAGCGCGAGCGCAGCAGTGCGAACAGCCTCCGAGCGGTCAAGGCCAACCGGGCAGATCACCACCTGGAACGGCGCAATGGCTGCCGGCCAGATGATCCCGCGCGCGTCGTGATTCTGTTCGATGGCTGCACCCAGGAGCCGCGTGACGCCAATGCCGTAGCAGCCCATTTCGATCGGGCGGCTCAGGCCGTCTTCATCGACAAACACCGCCCGCATCGCCTCAGAGTATTTGGTGCCGAGGTAGAACACATGTCCAACTTCAATTCCGCGCTGGATGGCGAGGCTGCCGCCGCCGTCGGGCGAGGGGTCGCCTGCCTGAACCTTGCGGATATCGGCCACCAGGGGCTCGGGAAGGTCTCGCCCCCAGCTGACGCCGGTGTAATGAAAGCCCGAGTCATTCGCGCCGCATACGAAATCACTCATCCGGGCGACGGTTCGATCGGCCACCACAGTCACCGGCTTCACCATGCCGATCGGGCCGAGATAGCCAGGGGGCGTGCCGAAGTGCTCGATGATTTCGGCCTCGGTCGCAAAGCGAAAGCCTTCTAGCCCAGGTACCTTGCTAGCCTTGACTTCGTTCATGTCGTGATCACCCCGCACCAACAGCAGGACGATGCGGGTGGCTACGATCCGGCCGCGAAAATCAGGATCGTCCGCGCCATCCTTGGGCGGCTCGCGTTCATCAACCGCCAGAACGAGCGACTTCACCGTGCGCGAGAGCGCGAGTCCAAGAAACTCTGCGACGTCGGCGCAGGTGCTGCGGTCTGGGGTGGGCGTCTTGGTGAGCGGGGTGGCCGCCGGCGCGCGTGCCTCGAGAAGTGGCAGGGCTTCGGCAAGCTCGACGTTGGCGGCGAACTCGCTCGTGGGGCAGTAGGCAATCGCGTCCTCGCCTGTGTCGGCGATGACCTGGAATTCATGGCTCGCGGAGCCGCCGATGGCGCCGGTATCAGCGGCGACCGCGCGAAAGGCAAGTCCCATTCGCGTGAAGATCCGGGTGTAGGCGTCGAACATCGCCTGATAGGAGGCGAGCGCCGCCTCTTTGCTGCGATCAAACGAATAAGCGTCCTTCATTGTGAATTCGCGACCGCGCATCAGTCCGAAGCGGGGGCGCCGCTCATCCCGGAACTTGGTCTGGATGTGATAGAAATTTTTCGGCATCTGCCGGTAGCTGCGAATGTCCTGGCGGGCGATATCGGTGATCACCTCCTCGGAGGTGGGCTGCACGATGAAGTCGCGACCGTGCCGGTCCTTGATTCGGAGTAGCTCCGGACCGTAGCGCTCCCAGCGGCCCGACTCGATCCAGAGTTCGGCCGGCTGAATCACCGGCATCAGCAGTTCGATGGCGCCTGCCGCATCCATCTCCTCGCGGATGATGGCCTCGATCTTGCGGATGGTGCGCAGCCCCATCGGCATGTAGTTGTAGATGCCGCCTGCGAGTCGCCGGATCATGCCAGCGCGGGTCATGAGTCGGTGGCTCACGATCTCGGCGTCGGAGGGCGCCTCCTTGAGCGTGGCGATATGGAACCTTGAGGCTTTCATGGGAGTCCGTTTCAGTAGTGCAGGCACGCGCAAGCGCCCGATATAATCGGGTGCATTGTAAGAGATCAACGGGTGCGGCCATGCTCGATCGTGAAGGCTACCGCCCCAACGTCGGCATCATCCTGGTCAACAGCCGGAACGAAGTCTTCTGGGGCAAGCGGATCCGCGAACACGCCTGGCAGTTTCCTCAGGGCGGGATCAAACGCGGGGAATCACCGCAGCAGGCGATGTTTCGCGAGCTGCGGGAGGAAACCGGGCTTATGCCCGATCATGTCAGGGTGATCGGTCGCACGCGCGACTGGTTGCGCTATGACGTGCCCACGCACTGGGTGCGCCGGGAAATGCGCAGTCAATATCGCGGCCAGAAACAGATCTGGTTCCTGATTAGGTTGCTGGGCCGCGACACCGATGTTGACCTGCGCGCTTCGGGTCAGCCCGAGTTTGACGCCTGGCGCTGGAACCCCTACTGGATTCCGCTCGAATCGGTCATTGAATTCAAGCGCGAGGTGTATCGGCTTGCGCTCGAGGAGTTGTCGCGGTTTCTCGATGGGCTAACGGGCCCGGTTGATGTCGCTACACCTGAGGGCATTGCAGCAGCCGTCCTGGCAGGTCGTGGACCGGAATCGGAATCGGAACCGGGTACGCCATCCGATGAGGATCTCCTGCGCGGCTGAAGGCTGTCCTCGGCTGCGGGCTGTCGGCAGAGCTCCGGGTGACCGCGTCAGACCGGATCGATGAGCGGGCGGCCCGCGAGCCAGGCTTCGACGTTGTCAAGCACCTTGCGCCCCATGGCCGCGCGGGTGTCATGCGTGGCGCTGCCCTGGTGGGGATGCAGCACCACGTGATCCAGCGCGATCAGGCCGGCTGGCACCTGCGGTTCGCGCTCGAACACATCCAGTCCGGCCGATCCAAGCGCGCCGCTCGTGAGGAGCTCGGTGAGCGCTGCCTCGTCGACCACCGAGCCGCGGGCGATGTTGACGAACACGCCTGCCGGGCCGAGCGCCTCGAGGACGCTGCGTGAAACCAGGCCGCGCGTGCCTTCGCCGCCCGGACAGGCGGCGATCAGCACATCGGACCAGCGGGCCAGGGCAACCAGGTCGGCAAAATAGCGCAGACCGCTCGCTGGCTTCTCGCGCGGGCCAAAGTAGGCGAGCTCGGTATTGAAGGCTGCGCAACGCTTCGCGATGGCCGCGCCAATTCGCCCCAACCCGACGATACCCACCTTGCGCTGTTGCATGCTTGCCGTGAGCGCCATCCCGCCCTTCTGCCAGGATCCCTCGCGAACAAATCGATCACCCTGGGAAATATGCCGGATCGCACCCAGAAGCAGAGCGAGGGCCAGATCTGCCACGTCTTCAGTAAGCACATCCGGGGTGTTGCTGACGGCGATGCCGTTTGCACGCGCGTGCGCTACATCGATCGCATCAACCCCCACCCCAAAGCAGGCGACGAATTTGAGTTGAGGGAGAGCCTGCATCAGCGAAGCCTCCATACCTCGGGTGCCCGAGGTGACCGCAACCTGGCACTGAGGCGCCACTGCCGCCAGGAAGGCGGTCTTGTCGGAGGCCTCGAACAGTCGGCGGACGTCGTAGCGGCGTGCGAGTTCGTCCTGCGTTGGCCCGTGCAGGGGGCCGACTTGGACGATCATGGATTGGGTGGGCATGGCGTTGGGATGACGGGGGTGGATGAAAGGATGGGTGAGCGCACCAGAAGGCGGCCCTCAGACGGGGGCGGGCGCCCGGATACCCGCCCGTTCGGCTCGTGCGGCGAGCGAGGGCAGGATGGCCGGATGAAGCGCCACGCCGCGCTCGAGCTGCTCGTGCTTTCTTGCAAGTCCGCGCTCGCCAGGCAGCCGCACCGGCTCGTCAACGTTGCGCGGCGTTGATTCGCGACACGCGCGCGCCACGTGCTCGGTCTGTCGGCGAAACGCCTCCAGCCCGGAAAAAGCGGACGGATCGATCAGCTGTATATGAACCGTGGCGCCCCAGCCCTCTGCGGGATCGGCCCGGCCGTGACCCGCCAAGCCGCCAGTGAGTGCCTCGATCAGGAGCGCCAGGCCATAGCCTTTGTGACCCGCGTCCAGTCCGCCAAGCGGAAGGATGGTCCCGGGCGGCTTCTCAAACAACACGGCAGGGTTGCGCGTAGGAAGACCCGCGGCATCGAGCCACCAGTCATGCCGACCGAGTTCGCCCGCGTCACGCATGCGGGCGCTCATTCCGTTGGTGGTGATCGACGCTGAGATGTCGATCATCACCGGATCCCCTTCGGTGGGGAAGCCGGCGGCAATGGGGTTGGGCGTGAAGACCGCCGTGGTGCCGCCGTAAGGCGCGACACTGGCTACCGCCGGGTCGGAACTGGACACCATCACCACCAACCCGTCACGCGCCGGCACCTCGAGATAGGCCGCCAGGCACGCGATGTGGTGGCTGCGCCGGATCGCGACGCTCGCCTGCCCGTGTTCACGTGCACGGGGGGTGGCCCACCTGATCGCCTCACGGACCAGCCAGGGGCCTGGCAGTCGTTCGCCGTCCCACGTGGCGACGACGCTTCGCTCGGCGAGCACGCGCTGCGGCCCTTTGCAGGTCATGGTGCCTGCATCGAGTTCTCGCAGGTAGCCTGCGAGCAGATGCAGGCCGTGCGTGTCGTGGCCGAGCAGATCGCCCTCTAGCAGCACCTCGGCGACCTCGCGGGCGATGTCCGCAGACAACCCGGCTGCATCGAGAAGTGCGCTGGCATAGGCCTGAATCTCGTGGGCGCGAAAACGCCGGCGCTCGGCGATGGCCGACACGGGCGGCGCGGGCCCGGCATATCTTGCGTCGAGTGATGTCATGGCGATGGCGTGAGCGGTTCGATTCGACGTCGGACGGGGTCCACCGCAGGTCTCGGAGGGCGTTGGACAGGTAGCGCAGGTGCTGTCTCCTACGCGTCCGAGATCTTAACTTACCGGAGCGGAACGGGCCGGGCGGGCAGGGGGTTAGCCGGGCCGACGCGCTGCAGAGCCCGGCACTCGCCCGGAGAGCCGTTGACTGACGCGTGCACGTGCTCTGCCCTAATCGGCCGCGCGCGGCCCGACATGGTGCGCTCCGCGGTGAGACATGCGCGAGGTCAGCCGAGCGCGGTGACCGGGCCGATCGGTTTGCCCGTGGTCTTCAGGTGTGCCGCCTCGGCGATATTGACTGCGTGATCGGCGACCCGCTCTGCATTTTTCACGCAAAACAGTAGGTGGACAAAGTCAGCGACATCGCCGCGTGATTCACCCATCAACTTCACGATCTGTTCGATCAGGCTGTGGTGCTCGCTATCGATGCTGTCGTCGAGCATCTTGACGTCTCGCGCCTGACCTGCGTTGCGGTGAAGAAACGCTTCGATCGCATTACGGACCTGCGCGGCGCAGCGCCGAGACATTCCGTCAAAGCCTGTGAGGACCTCTTGCGGGAAAGAGCCCGCCGACAGCGAACGCGCACGGCGAGCAATGTTTTTCGACAGATCACCGACCCGTTCCAGGTCTTCGACGATCCGCAGGTCGGCAAGCACCTCGTCGAGGTCGCTCGCGAGCGGTTGCCGCTTGACGATTACCAGCGCGGCCGAGGCCGACAGATCGCGGCGCAGTGCATCGATCATCGGGTCCTGATCGACCACCCGCGAGGCGAGCTCGGTGTCGCGCTCCATCAGCGCGCGGATCGCATCGTTGAACTGAGAGACGGCGAAGTCGCCCATCGCGCCAATACTGGAAGTAAGCCGATCGAGTTGTTCGTCGAACTGCCGGTCGGTGTGTGCTGGAGCCATCGTGTGCCACCCGATTGCAAAAGGGAGATCTCAGCCGAAGCGGCCGGTGATGTAGTCCTCGGTCTGCTTGCTCCTGGGCTTCAGAAAGATCTCGTCGGTACGGCCGTACTCGATCATTTCGCCCAGATACATGTAGACCGTGAAATCAGAAACCCGTGCTGCCTGCTGCATGTTGTGCGTGACGATGGCAACCGTGTACTCGGACTTCAACTCGTGGACCAGTTGTTCAACCTTGGCAGTCGAGATCGGATCGAGCGCCGAGGTGGGCTCATCCAGCAGAATCACCGACGGTTTGACTGCCACGCTTCGCGCGATGCAGAGCCGTTGCTGCTGGCCGCCTGAAAGCGAGAGCCCGCTTTGGCGCAGCTTGTCCTTGACCTCGCCCCAGAGTGCGGCCTTGGTAAGCGCCCATTCGACGCGCTCATCCATCTCGGCGCGATCGAGCCGCTCGTAAAGCTTTACGCCGAACGCGATGTTGTCGTAGATCGACAGGGGG
>SYIM01000201.1 GCA_005798775.1 Burkholderiales bacterium | reverse complement strand
TGATGGCTTTCTGGGGCGCGCCACTGCTTGACGAGCGTCATGCGTACCACGCCTGCGTGGCGGCCATCAAGTCACAGCGACGAATGGAGCACCTCAACGCAAAACTCGCTGCAGAAGGTAAGCCACCACTCTACGTGCGGATCGGTATTCACTCCGATGCAGTGCTGGTGGGTAATATCGGATCCGCAGAGCGGCTCAGCTATACCGTCATGGGCGACGGGGTCAACATCGCCTCGCGCCTTGAAGGCGTGAACAAGGAATATGGCACCCAGATTTGCGTAAGTCATTCCGTGTTCAAGGAAGCTGGCGAGCGGCTGTGGCTGCGCCCGATCGATCAGATCACCGTGAAGGGGCGCAAAGGTGAGCTCATCATCTATGAAGTGCTGGGCACTCGCGACAACAGTATCGAGACACAGGCGAGCCCATTACAGCAGCGCGTTTGTGCGCTCTCGGAGAAGGCGTTCACCCTGTTCGCAAACCGCCGGTTCAGCGAATCGATCACGGTGTATTCGCAAGTTCTCGAACTCACCGAGGATCCAGTTGCCCGGGTCATGATCCGTAAATGTGAACAGCTCGCCCAGTCGTCGCCCGACGCATAGATCGGTTCGCTCCAGGTCAGGCCCGCCCACACGAGACGGGCTTACGGCGAGCGGGTCACGCGCTCCTGGCCTTGCGAACTGTTCGGATTGAAGCGATCTGCTTGCGAAGCGCTCGCTTGACGCCGAGGGCGTCTGCCGCATGTGAGGAAAACCGAACACCGGCCGACAGGAATCTCAACCGGCCCTCCTCTGAAAGCAGGCTGCTCGCAAGCTCCGGATGGGGTGCGCGCCACTCCCTCGCGAGCGACCGCGTCAACTCGACACCAGGAAACTCGAGCGCGCTGGCAAGTACGTCGGCTTCGGTTACCAAAATGGCCATCTCCGCGCGCGTGCCTGAGGCCTTGGCCGGAATCCTGTCCTGAGGCCACCGGTCGTGAACCTGCGCCACCCCCGTCGGATCGGTCAGCAGAACGAGGTAACAGATCAGTGCCCAGTCCGACTCCGACAGGCCGATTCGGCGAGCGTGAGGCGTAAAGCGGGCGAGACTCATCCGCTCGATTTCCTGAGGCGCCCGGTTGCAACGCCCGGGGTGACGGAAATCATGAACCGTCATCGTCAGGAGGCAGATCGTCTCGAAGCGCGTGAGGCCTGCACGCAGTGTGCCCAGAAGATGCCGCCTTGCCTTGATGAGGCTGGCCATACTCACCAGGGTGTCGGCGACATGAAGACGGTTGTGATAGGCGGGCTCTCCGACCCGACGCGCAAGGGCGCGGCCAGAAGACTCCACCACTTCGGCGCAATCGATCAGCATGCGCGGGACCTCGGCGCGACCAGCAATCGCTGACGGCGCATCCAACCAGGTGACCACACCCCGCATGACCTCGGCGAGGCCAGGCCAGTCATCGGGCCAGCGGCTTCGCAACTGTCCGTATGCCTCCACCGCATCAGCAAGCCCAGGCCCCATGTTGAGCAGGCGGACTAGTTCAGGCGGTGTAACAGCCGGCATCACGCAACCGCTCCGCCACGACCCGACTGCACGGAGGAGACCGCTAGCCGCCCGGGTCGAATCCGCCACATCAGCCACAACACGATGGCAAGGTTCACCAGGTTCCATCCGATACCATTCCAAAACGCCGCGTCGTATGAACCGGTCAGGTCGAATACCTGCCCCGACAGCCAGGCGCCCAGCGCCATCCCTACCTGCCCGCCCACCATCACTCCGCCAGTTCTTGCTCCCACCTGTTCGGGTGGGAAATACTCCCGGACGATGATCGCGTACGCCGGGAAGATTCCCCCCTGAAAGAGTCCAAACATCGCCGAGATCACATAGAGCGAGCCCAGGCCGTCAAAAGGCAGAAACAGCACAAGGGCAACAGCCTGTAGCGCAGACCCCAGCAGCAAGGTGCGCATTCCGCCGATTTGATCCGAGATCCAGCCCGAAGCGAGCCGACTGACGACTCCAAACCCCAACATCAGCGATAGCATTTCCGCGCCACGCGCGGCACCGAATCCCAGGTCCGCGCACTAGGCAACGATATGTACCTGCGGCATCGCCATAGCCACACAGCAGCAGACCGCTGCGAAAAACAGCAACCACTGCGCCCCGAGAGCAGACAAGCCGAACGGACGGCCGGAGCTGAGCGCGAGCGACAGATTGGCTGAACCATCGGGTCCGCCAGGGTGGCTGATTGCCGGCGGCCGCTGTCGCACGCAAAGGCTCAACCCCACCATGCCAAGACCGCAGATCACTCCCATCGACGAGAAGGTCGCTCGCCAGCCGAACGCGTCAATTCCTGCCTGAACCACAGGCGGCCAGATCGTGCCCGCCAGAAAATTCCCGCTCGCGACCACGGCAACTGCGACCCCCCGGCGACGTTGCCACCACAGCCCGGTATCGGCAATCAGCGGAGCGAAGGAACTGCCCATTCCGAGAAACCCCAGCAGCACACAGTGCGCGAGCGCAAAAACCACCAGCCCAGGCGCAGCCGCCGCGAGAAAAAACCCAGCCAGCGTACCCACCCCGCCCAGCGCAAGTACCCAGGCCACCCCCCACCGATCCGCCCAGCGACCGCAAACGTAACCGCCGGCACCGAGCCCAATCATCATGACCGTATAGGCGAGCGCAGCGTCGCCCCGGCCGATGCCGAAATCACGCTGGACCTCGGGCAAGACCACTGGGAGGACATACATTGGGGCATTGCCCAACGTGGCAGCGAGCAGCGCAGCAGCCAATCGCCAGGCGGCAAAGCGCGAGTCGATTAACGACGGGTCGGCCCGCATGCTGTAGCGGCGCTGAGCCGCACTCCGTTGCGGGGGTTCAGGCGCGCCAGATGGCTTGGTTGAGGTCATCCCGGATTATGACTGGTCGCTGCCAACGTTAGGGGTCATCGGTACGGTCTCGGTTCCGGTGGATCTGTCGTCCCCCAGCCGCCCCCTCACCATCGTCGGACTCCGTTACCCCACCTGCCTGTGCGGTCGAGACTATCCAGAATATAGTCTCTTCGATTCCCCCCAGGCATGCAGAGGCGCCCGATGAACGAAGTCCCCACTCCGATGCTTGCCGACGGCGAAACCGCCAGTGATAGCGACCCCTCGGGCGGCGCACTGACCCAGACCGAGATCGATCAGCGCGTCTACGATCTCTATGACGAGTACTGTCACGGCTGGATCGACCGCCGTGCCTTTTTATCGCTCGCAGCCGCGGTCACAGTCGGCGGTCTCGCGATGGCGCAGGCGTTGCTGCCGCGTTATGCCCAGGCACAGACGATCTCGTTCACGGACACCCGGATCAAGGCGAACTACGTCAACCACCCTTCGCCCGGCGGCAATTCCGGCCAGATGCGGGGCTATCTGGTCCAGCCTTCTGGCAACGGACCTTTTCCGGCGGTTCTGGTCATTCACGAAAATCGCGGCCTCAATCCCTATATCGAGGACGTGGCCCGCCGCCTGGCGGTCGAAGGATTCCTCGCGCTCGCGCCGGATGGCCTGTTCCCGGCGGGGGGCTACCCGGGCAATGATGATGACGGGCGGGACCTCCAGGCGAAGCTCGACCCGATCAAGCTTCGCACCGACATGCTGAACGGCGCGCGCTGGCTCAAGGCGCATACCTCCTGCAATGGCAAGCTCGGCGTCACCGGCTTCTGCTGGGGTGGCGGCGCAACCAACCATCTTGCGGTGGAACTGGGTGCGGATCTGCAAGCCGGCGCGCCCTACTACGGGCCGGCCGCACCGACTGCTGGAGTGCCGCGAATCCGCGCAGCCCTGATGGTTCACTATGCAGCTAATGACCCACGGATCAACTCGATGCGCGAGGCCTTCGAGCAGGCCAAGACCCAGGCAAGCGTGCGCTTCGAGTCGCACGTCTACCCTGGGACGCAGCATGGCTTTCACAACAACTCCACCCCTCGCTACGATGAGGCCGCAGCCAAGCTTTCGTGGGACCGCACCCTCGCCCACTTTCGCAAGCATCTCGCCTGAAACCTGGGTGGGTGCGAGGCGGCCTTACTGTCAGAGCCACCTAGCCCCGCGTTGCCGGTCACACCAAGCGCCGAACCGAGGCCCTTGCTTCGGCAGCGCCGCGCCAGGTGAGCGGGGGGATAGGCGCGAGGATTCGCTGCACCGCAGGTCTCCCGAGGCTGAAGTGCCCGGTAGCGACACTCCTTTGGACCTCGCCACCGCCTTGACCGCGATGGTTTTCATATCGCACTGGCTCGATCAGCCCGCGAGCGCCTGCCGTAATTCGCGCTTCAACAACTTGCCACTCGGGTTCTTCGGAAGACTGGCGGCGAACACCACGCGCTTCGGGGTTTTGAAGCCTGCCATGTGTTGCGTGCAATGCGAGATAACGGTTGGTTCGTCCAGTTCATACCCTGCTTTGACCACGATCACCGCGGTAACGGCTTCGACCCATTTGGGGTCGGGCAACCCGATCACCGCTACTTCGCTGACCTGGGGCAGACGGTAAATCATTTCCTCTACCTCACGGCTAGCGACGTTTTCACCCCCAGTCTTAATCATGTCCTTCTTGCGATCAACCACGCTTATGTAGCCGTCCTCGTCGACCGTAGCCAGATCGCCGCTATGAAACCACCCGCCTTCAAAAGCGGCAAGCGTGCGCTCATCGTCATGGAAATAGCCCTGCATGAGGTGCGGAGAGCGATGTACGATTTCACCGACCTCACCGGGCGCGACGTCTTGCATCTGATCGTTCACCACGCGGGTCTCAACATTACGTACAGCCTTGCCGCAGGACCCAGGCTTACGCAACTGGTCATCTGGCCCCAGCATGGTTGCGAGCGGCGCAATCTCGGTTTGCCCGTAAAGATTCCACAAGCGAAGCGTCGGCAACCGGGAGGCAATTTCCTTCATTACTTCAACTGGCATGATCGAAGCGCCGTAGTAAGCCTTAGCCAACTGGGAGAGCTTGGCAGGGTCAAACAAAGGCGAGCGCAGCAGCGCAATCCATACGGTAGGCGGCGCAAAAAAACTTGTTATGCCCAAACGCTCGATCATCGGTAACAAATTGTCTGGCACTGGTTTTGCCGTGATTACGCTGGTGCTGCCCATATAAACAGCGGGGCCGAAAAAAACATCGAGTTGCGCGCAGTGGTAGAGGGGCAAGGCATGCAAGGCGACATCGTCTTCGGCAATCTCTGCGTCGATGACGCAACTCACGTACTGCCAGAGCACTGCGTCGTGAGTCAGCATTGCCCCCTTGGGACTGGACTCTGTCCCGCTGGTGTAAACAATCTGGGCCAGGCTGGTGCTTGCGAGTTTCAACTCAGGGACTGTCTGAGGACAAGCAGCAAGCTCATAAAAGTTCTGCATCCCTGCCGAGGGCTCACTCGGATCTTCGGAGGGTAGCCAGATGAATTGCTTGACCTTCGTATCAAGCTTTGCCGAAGCCCGGGCCAGATCGGCAAGTCCGCTATCGGTGGCCAGAGTCTGTGCGCCCGCATGCCGGAGAATATAGGCAACCTCTTCAGGCTTCAGCATGAAGTTGATAGGCACTATCACTGCGCCGCACCGTGCAAGCGCAAAGCGAAGCGCTGCAAAGCCATGCGAATTACGAGCAAGGACCGCAACCTTGTCGCCTTCTTGCACACCCATTGAAAACAAGCCGGCAGCCAGGCGTGAGACCAGCGAGTCAAAGTCGGCATAAGTCCATTGGATTGAACCGCAGACGATCGCTGTTTTTTTCGGCAAACGAAGCGCCGTACGGCGTAATACATCAGCAATTGCCTGGCGACGAACCACCGAAGGAATCTCATGCGGCATCACGACAACCTCATCGAAGTCGAGTGGGTGGGGGCTCTACATGACCTCAGCCAGCACACTGACAGGTTCAAGCGTTCATGGCTACGTTCGGGGAGCTTTGTGCAACGCGCTTTTCGCGTACCAGTAAGCGTACACGGCGCGTTTCACGACAGGCAACAGTGCTGGTGCAGGACTAACTCACCGCTGTCCAGCGCCGCCTCAGCGCGCATCGGCCCGGCTGCGAACTGATCACTGAACTCTTTAGGGACCGACGGCATTCTCGTCGCTGCAGCCGCTGGCGTGCCTGCCTCAGGGATTGATTGCGAGCTTGCCTAGATGCGAGTTGGATCGCATCCACTGATAGGCCTGCGCAGCCTGTTCAAGCGAAAACGCTTTATCAACGGGCCAGCGCAGCCGGCCTGCTGCCGCATCCGGCAGCACCTCTGTGCTCGCGGCTGAGGCAATTGCTGCGATTTCGTCGAGCGTTCGTGTCCTGAAGGTCACCCCGATGAGGATCAGTCTACGCAGGGCGAGCAAGTCAAAATCAAGCTGAGCCCGCGCGCCCCCCATCCGGCCGACGCAAACGATGCGCCCTCGCAAAGCCGCTGCACGAAGATGAATATCCAGCGTGGGGCCTCCAACCATATCGACGATCACATCTGACCCACGGCCTTCGGTGGCAGCCATGACCGCCTCAACCGTATCTTGTCTGCTGGTATCGATGCTGATATCGGGCGCCAGGGATGCTGCGGCCAAGGCGGCAAGTTTACTTTCCGACGAGGATGTTCCCATCACGGGGTGCGCGCCTTTTAGCCGCGCAATCTGCGTAGCAATAATCCCAACCCCTGAACTTGCCGCCTGAACCAAGACCGACTCACCCGACTTAAGGCCTGCACGGTTGATCAGCGCATCGTAGGCAGTCATCAGCGCCACTGGCGCTGTGGCGGCCTGTGTCCACGCCATCGTCCGGGGTACACGCATGACCAGCCGGTGATGAATCTTGGCGAATTCCGCGAAGGCGCCCTGTCCCATTGCCATTACGCGATCGCCTTCAGAAAACCCGGTCACACCCTCACCGATATCAACCACTTCACCGGCAAATTCGACGCCAGGAATCGCATGGCCGAGCGCTGCGCCAGCCGTGCGAAAGTGGCCGACATTCATGGCGAGGTCGGCCCGGTTAAGTCCCGCTGCATGAACCCGAACGAGAAGTTCACCCTCCGCCAAGCTCGGCCGCGGAACGGTTCTGCACTCGATACGTTTGGCGCCTGCCTCTACGATGACCACCGCGGCGCGCATCAAATCGTGGTCTGCAATCACTTTAGTGCTCCTTCGCGGCAGGCGCTAGTTCAAGGTGATTGCCGCATCCCGAACGATCTTTCCCATTCGAGCATGATCGGCACGAAGCAATTTCCCGAACTCATCGAGTGCTACCGGGGCGGGATCCATGCCTCCCTTCCGCAGTCGCTCAGTCACTTCCGGAAGCCGCAATGCGGCTGCGTATTCGGCGGCCAATCGTTCAAGCGCTGCCTTAGGTGTTTTGGCCGGCGCCAGAAATCCGAGCCAGGATGTCACCGAATACCCGGGTACCGTCTCGGCGATGCTTGGCACGTTGGGCAACGCAGGCGTTCTTACAGGCCCGGTAGTTGCCAGAATCACGACAGTGCCGGATTCAACAAACTGCCTCAGCGCCGTGTAAGCGCCCATTGCAAGCGGGATATGTCCGCCGCCAAGATCTGCGAGCGACTGCGCAGCACCCCGATACGGGACATGTGCAAACTGCACACCAGCGCTGCGGTTGAGCAGTTCGATCGCGATGTGATGCGGCGAGCCTTGGCCTGACGATCCAATTGAGTACTGCCCAGGCTTGGCCTTTGCAGCCGCAATCGCTTCAGGCAGCGTTTTGCCGGGAAAGCTGCGATGCGCTGCAAGGTAGAGCGGTACATCCACAAGCTTGATCAGAGGCTCAAAGTCTTCGATCGCATCGAAGGGCATCTTGGGCGTGACATGCGGGTTGATCGTGAGTACCGAGTCGATGGTAGCCATCAGCGTGTAGCCATTAGGCTCTGCGCGTGCAACCTGCAGGGCACCAACGTTGCCGCCCGCGCCGGTTAAGTTTTCAATCGTGATGGACTGACCAAGCGCCTGGCCAACCCGTTCGCTCGTAATACGCGCCATGTTGTCAGCCGCACCCCCAGCGGCAAACGGAACAATCACGCGGATACTGCGCGAAGGAAAAGGTTGCGCACTTACGGGGCTGTTCGCCATGACGGCAAGCGTGGAAATTGCCGCCGCAAAAAGGGCTCGGTTCATTACGGTGTCTCCCCTGTGATTTGTGACGACTGTTGTTCTTCCGCGAGACTAATGCCGCGAAGCAGACCATGAGCAGTCCCCGGCGGGACCGACCCACAAGCGCAAACGCCGGCCACGGTCTGTGCTTACAATATGACGACCCAAAGCCGTGCTTTAAAATCAGCGCTCAAGGGTCAACGCCATAATTTCGGAGACAACCCCATGACAATCTCTCGTCGTCAGGCATTGCAATCTGCCTCAGCCGCAACGCTCCTGACTGCTGTTTCCCGCTCGGTCTGGGCGCAGGCTCAGGTGGACTCTCTGAGGATCATAACGGGATTTCCCCCCGGCGGCACGTCCGATACGCTCTGCCGCAAAGTCGCTGACAAGATGGCGCCCGGCTATGCGCGCATCGCGGTGGTGGAAAACCGCACCGGAGCGGGCGGTCAGATCGCTGCACAGGCTTTGAAGACCGCCGCCCCCGACGGCAGCACCGTGCTGCAGACACCCATGTCGATCCTGGGCGTGTACCCGCACATCTATCGCAAGCTTCCCTATGACCCGGTCGGCGACTTCATACCGGTGACGCTCGGCTGTACCTTCGATTTTGGCTTCGCGGTCGGCCCCCAGGTACCGGCAAGCGTACGCAACCTTGCGGACTTCTTTGCGTGGAGCAAAGCCAACCCAACCCTTGCAAATTTCGGCTCGCCCGCTGCCGGTTCGGTGCCGCACTTCATCGGAGTTCTGCTCGGCAGACAGGGCGGTGTCGACCTCAAGCACGTCGCCTTCCGCGGAACGCAGCCGGCGATCCTCGATATGATCGGCGGGCAGATCGCCGCGGTGAGTGGACCCATTGGTGAATTCACTCAGCATGTTGCTGCAGGCAAAGCGCGCCTCCTTGCGGCAAGTGGCGCTGCGCGCAGCCCCTTTGCACCCAACACGCCCACCATGATCGAGCAGGGCTTGAAGGATTTCGCCTTCGAAGAGTGGTTTGGCTTTTACGTACCGGCCAAGACGCCAGGCGCTGTCGTCGCGCGGCTCAACGCTGGGATGCGCGTAGCGCTTGCTGCCCCCGAGACGGTGAGCGGGCTTGCCACCATGGGTCTGGAGGCCAAATCGTCAACCCCGGAGGAGCTTGCAGCTCGGCTCAAGGCCGATACCGACCGGTGGGGTCCGCTGGTGAAATCGATTGGCTTTACGGCTGACGCTTGAGGGTCTCGTATCGCGCGGCCGGCCCAGGCGCACGCGCCGGGATATCAGTGCCGCAGTGAGCTGCCGGGTTGATCTCCCGATGATGGAACACCCGGTAGCGGCAGGGCTTTGGATCTCACTTGCGCCCTTTTTCCGGTCGCTCTCATATCGCACCGACTAGCTCAGCCCTCAAGAACCTCCCGTAAACTGGTGGTGTCTTCCAGCGTGGGCATCCCCTTTCCCGTCCGGCGAGCTCGACGTAGCACCCTGCATACACCTGGCAATCAAGGCCAGGCGCGCCGTCATGGGGGGCCGAGGGCGTCGACCCATGATGGACATCACCTTTAACCTCCGCTGTCGCAAAGAGGATCACCATGCAAGACCGTCGCCGATTCAGCACCGCCGTGGCCCTCTCCGTACTCGCGTATGGCCAAAGCGCTCCAGCTCAAACCTCTGACAAGCGCCAGTCTTTTCCAAACAAGCCTTTGCGACTGATCGTTCCGTACGCGGCAGGTGGCGGAGGCGATACCGTATCGCGGATCATCGCGGGGCCAATTGGGGAACGACTGAGCCAGCCACTCATCGTTGACAACCGCGGTGGCGCAGCGGGCTCGATCGGTGCAGGCGTCGCGGCGCAAGCAGAGCCAGACGGCTACACGATCCTCTTTGACGCGCTGGGGCATGTCATTAACCCACTGCTCATGCGCGACTTACCCTTTAACTATGAGCGCGCTTTCACGCCACTCAGCCTGCTTGCCACCCACACGATCATCGTGGTGGGAAATCCATCGTATCGTGCGCGATCATTGACCGATTTGCTCGAGGCGCTCCGGCACGAATCGGGCCGCATAGCCTATGGTTCGCCCGGATCTGGATCGGGCCCACACCTGGCCGCCGAAAGTCTGTTGCGCCGGGTCGGTGTGCGCGCCACCCACGTGCCCTATCGCGGGGCGGGCCCGGCCTTGCAGGACGTTATGGCTGGCAGCATCTCGTTTGCCATCGCAACGGCAAGCTCGGCAGTACCGCTGGTCCGCGAGGGCAAACTAATCGGCCTAGGCGTTCTGAGCCGCGAGCGGCTACACTCGTTACCCACGGTTCCGACCGCTTGGGAAACCGCTGCGCCGGGCTTCGTTTTTGACGAGTGGAGCGGGCTGTTCGTCCCCACAGGGACGCCCGAGCCTGCCATCGGACGGCTCAGCGTTGCGGTGCGCGAAACGACGAATCTACCTGCGATACGCGAGCGGTTCGCATCACTTGGCACCGTTCCCATTGGATCGTCACCCGTCGAATTCAGCGCGTTTCTGGCAACGCAACGGAAATCGATCGCACAAGTCGTAGAGCACGCGGGATTGAAATCGAATTGAGCGGGTACCGATCGTCAACCCGACCGGTCGCTGGGATCGTCGATACCCGCGGCACGTCGTATAGAGCTAACGCCCGCGAGATAGGGCACCCGTGACGGTCGGCGATCCGGTAAACCAGATCATGATTCGACATTGGAGGTTTAGGTCGAATGCAAACCAAGCTGGTCCGGCGAATGAAGCGCGCCGTCCAACGTTTTCGTCAGTCAGTTTTCGGTATGGAGAATCGATACAAGGCTCTCTCAACGCCCGAGATTTTCGATCGCATTTACACCGAGGGGGCATGGGGACACGATGACCATGGGAGGCCAACATCCGGCGCTGGTTCGCACAATGAAGAGATCGTCCAAACCTACGTCAATGCGGTATCAGCGCTCCTTACACAGCATGCGCATAATACGGTCGTCGACATTGGCTGCGGAGACTTTGAAGTCGGGTGTCGCTTTCTGCCCCTTGCAATGCGCTACATCGCCTGCGACGTATCTGAGGTCATCCTTCAACAGAACAGGTCAAAATTCTCAGCGTCCAGTCTTGAGTTTCAAAGATTAAACCTCGCTACGGATGACCTACCTCCAGGAGATGTCGCGCTCGTCCGGCAGGTGCTTCAGCACCTCAGCAATCGCGAAATCCAGGCTTTCGTGAACAGGTTACATCAGGCTAGGCCCTACCGTTATCTCGTCGTGACCGAGCACCTACCGGCTGACCGCGACCATATTCCCAATCTGGATAAGCGCTCTGGCCCCAGGATTCGTTTGTCGCTCGATAGCGGTGTCACCCTTGACGCACCGCCCTTCAACCTTGCCTTTGTGACCAAAGAAGTCTTGCTCGAGGTTCCTTTCGATATCGAGGATCGCTCTGCAATCATCCGTACGACCGCATACCAGCTACATCACTGATCCAGGAGCGAATCCGTCGCGAGGAAAGCGCCCGCCTTGATCGGCAGAGCACCCTACCCGATCGTCAGCCCAGCATGGGGCTGATCCGCCCGAGCGCCAGCGCCCGCTCTGGTAACGACTCACCATCGGCTGGGATCGATGCGACCAAGGTATCGCCTAGTTTGCGGCTCATACACAACGCCCTCGCCCTCCGCCAAAAACAGTCGTGGCAGGGTTGACCCAACCAGGCTCCGGGTCAACGTTTGTGCGTGACCGACGTAGACATTGTTCTTTTCAGACGGTGTGCGCGAGAAAAATCCAGTGGACGGTACGATTTGAAGCTGCCGCTCAAGTTCGGTCAGTCGATCAGATCCAGGTCTAAGCACCATCCAGTCGACGACGATCACCGTACCGAAGGCCAATCGCGCGGTTTCTTCGCAACGACAGACCACACTGGCATACACGTCGCCAACCGGAATCTGGTGCTCACGAAACTTCTCGCCAATCAGCTTTGCCTGCTCACGGCCCAGTTCGTTCAGAGGTCTTTGCGTCGTGCAGTCGCGCAGATTTTCGTTGGGCGGGTTGACCTTATGCGGATCAGCACCGTCGGTGATGCTATGACGAAAAAAAATGGTGTGACCACCTTTTTGCAGAAGCTCAATAAATTCTTTTCCATGCTGTGACCAAGCAGGCCCCGCAATCTGCAACAGGAGCATAAAGAACAAGCATCTAAACATGTGACAAGCCTTAAATGTCTTTACCCCAGATTAAGCCTACGCCATACCCGCTGGTTAACACTTAGTCGACAACCCAGCAGGGAACTGATCGAACCTGCAGCCGATTCTGTCTCAGTACTTCACCGCCATCTTGAGCAACGCTCACACAACGCTGGAGATCATGCACCTCATGCGGGGCTTCATCAAAGCGTACGACACAGCTCATCAGTCGGTGAGCCTGCAGGAAGTCTGCAGTAGGGTTCAAGCACTTCTCGGAGACTGGTTGCGTGGCGAGCACTCGCGGTGGATCGCTTATTTCCACCTAAATTCGGTAGTTGACCACCGCTCGATGAGTTTTCGACCCAGGGTTGGGCTGCACGAAAGGAGTCACCCTTCCCGCTCAAAGCGGACGAATCCACAAGCAACCATGCCCGCCGTCTGCGGTGAAATCAGCGGGCTTGTCTTGTGACCTTGACGGTCGGGGTGAGAGGATTCGAAC
>SYIM01000200.1 GCA_005798775.1 Burkholderiales bacterium | reverse complement strand
CTCATCGCGTAATCGAGGTACGAACGCCGCATTTCCTCCTCGAGGCTGACGGGCAGGGTCTCTTTGGCAAACTGATCCATGAAGTGATGCTCTGTAGGGGTGATGCCCGACTTGGGAAATGCTCAACCTGAATGATGCTTGACCTGGACTGCGCCCAACCGCTGTGCCAATCGACCTGATGCCACTTGACCTGGTGCCACTTGACCCGATCCCCCCAGCCTGGTGCCCCCAAGTCTGATGCCGTTTGAAGCGTTGCCCTCTGAGGCGTTCGCTCCCGAAACACGGCCCCTTTGAAACAGAGCCCCTTGCCGCACCGCCTCCGGGCGCCTTGAGACCCGGAGCGTCGATACGGATCGCGGCGAAACTCGATTTAAGGTGTGGCAGATGACAAGCCTTTGAATTTTAACATCCAGCTGCACTAAACTCTGGCCGTGACCACCCTAGACCGCCTGCTGATCGCGCCAAGCTGGATCGCGCCGGTTGCACCGTCCAACACGGTGCTGACTGGGCACGCCATCGTGATCGATGGCGCGCAGATCGCCGATGTCTGCCCCCTTGGCGAAGCGCGCATGAAGCACCCTGGCGTCGCCGAGCTTGCCCTACCCGGGCATCTGATCACGCCAGGGCTCATCAATCTTCACACCCACGCCGCGATGTCTCTGTTGCGGGGCCTGGGCGACGATCTGCCACTTGCGCGCTGGCTGGAGGAATGCATCTGGCCCGCCGAGGCCCGCCTGGCCGGGGCTGACTTCGTGGCCGACGGAGCGCTGCTCGCTGCCCACGAAATGTTGCGGGGCGGCGTCACGACCTTCAACGACATGTATTTTTTCCCGGAGGCCACCGCGTCAGCTGCCCGCACGCTCGGAATGCGTGCAGCACTGGGACTTATCGTGATCGGATTTCCAACCGCTTATGCGAGCAGTCCGGGCGAGTATCTGCGCAAGGGCCTTGAACTGCGCGACAGCTGCGCGGGTGACCCGCTGCTCAGCTTCTGCCTTGCGCCCCATGCCCCCTACACCGTGGACGATGAAACCCTCAGGCGGGTTGCGGTGCTGGCCGACGAACTCGATTTGCCCGTTCACATCCATGTTCACGAAACTGCGGGTGAAATCGAGCGCAGCCTCGCGCAACATGGCATACGTCCACTCGCCCGCCTCGACCGCGCCGGGCTGGTGACCCCACACCTGATCGGCGTCCACGCGGTGCACGTTGATGACCAGGACATTGCACTCCTCGCCAGCCGGGGGGCTGCGGTCGCGCACTGCCCTCACTCCAACCTGAAGCTCGCCAGCGGCATCGCGCCTGTGGCCCGACTGCTCGAGGCCGGGGTCACAGTCGGTATTGGCACGGACAGTTCGGCGAGCAATAACCGGCTCGACCTTCTGGGCGAGGCGCGTACCGCGACCCTGCTCGCCAAGGGCGTAACCGGCCGCGCCGAAGTCTGGCCTGCCCCTGCCGTGCTGCGGGCGCTTACCCTTGGCGGCGCCAAGGCACTTGGCCTGGACGCATCGATCGGTTCGATCGAACCCGGCAAGCAGGCTGACCTGGTGGCATTTGACTTCTGCGCCGCCGAGCTACAGCCGGTCTACAACCCCCTGTCGCAGCTGATTTACGCCGCGGGCCGGGAACATGTCGCTGAGGTCTGGATCGCAGGCCAGCATGTTGTTAAGATGCGACAACTCGGTTCAGCCGAGGCGGTTCGTACCATCCGGGAGGTAGTGGCCAGGATCCCGATGTGGCACAATCGAGTCGTCAGTAGTTGACGGGCGTCAGAGCGTCCGCTTTTCCTGTTCGTAAACTCGGGCGGTGGGTGTCGTCCGGAGGTTCGAACTCTGAAAGTCCATCAAATTACAAAGTTTTGAAGTCGTAGCGCTTTTACCGAGAGGAGTGTCATGAACAAACAGGTCAAACTGGCCATCGCTGCTGCAGCGGCTTTATTGGCCGTGTCGACTGCGTCGTATGCCCAGAAAGCCGACCCGGCAAAGGGCAGTGGCTACGTCATCGGCGCAGAACAGAATGTAGTGAAAAGTGGCTTCGGGCTCTGCTGGCGCACCGGATTCTTCACTCCTGCCATGGCAATCGCTGGTTGTGATGATGACCTGTTGCCCAAACCCGCTCCGGCGCCGGTCCGGCCTGTAGCGGCTCCTCCGCCCCCGCCCCCGCCTGCTCCGAAGCCCCCGCCCCCGCCCGCGCCCGCTCCGACCAGCGAGAAGGTCACGTTTGCCGCCGAAGCGCTGTTCGACTTCGACAAGTCGGTGGTGAAGCCGGAAGGTCGCGCTCGCTTGGATGATCTGGTGGGTAAGATCAAGGGCATCACGCTTGAAGTGGTGATCGCTGTCGGCCACACCGACGCGATCGGCAGCGACGCCTACAACCAGCGTCTGTCAGTTCGCCGTGCCGAAGCGGTGAAGGCATATCTGGTAAGCAAGGGTATCCCTGCCAACCGGATCTACACCGAGGGTAAAGGCAAACGGCAACCGGTCGCTGACAATCGTACCGCCGCTGGCCGCTCCAAGAACCGTCGGGTCGAGGTTGAGGTGGTGGGCACGCGCCCCCGCCGTTAACCGGTCGGACGCTCTGCGTCCCGCGACCGGCTTCGGTCGGTCGCGTTGGTTCGAAGCCCCGTCCTCGCGACGGGGTTTTTGTTTGTTTTATCCTACCAGCGGGTCAAGCTGTGTCTGAGTCTACTGTTACCGCAAACGCCGATCCTGCGGAGCTCGCCAAATTTCAGGCGCTTGCTTCAAAGTGGTGGGATCCCAACTCCGAATTCAGGCCGCTGCATGAAATCAACCCCCTGCGCCTGAACTGGATCGATAAGCTTTGCCCGCTAGAGGGCGCCCGGGTGGTCGACATCGGCTGTGGCGGCGGCATTCTCGCCGAGGCCATGGCAGGACGCGGGGCCGATGTACTGGGCGCCGACCTCGCCCGGCGCTCGCTCGCTGTGGCCGAGCTCCATGCGTTGGAAAGCGGCGCGCAGGTCCGCTATGAACTGATCGCCGCCGAAGACCTTGCCGCCCGCGAACCAGCTGCGTTCGATGTGGTCACCTGTATGGAAATGCTCGAGCATGTGCCGGACCCCGCCTCCACCATCCGTGCATGCGCGGCGCTGGTCAAACCTGGCGGGTGGGTTTTTTTTTCCACCCTCAATCGCAATCCCAAGTCGTTTCTGTTCGCAATTGTCGGCGCTGAATATGTGCTGCGACTGCTACCGCGTGGCACCCACGACTACGCAAAATTCATTCGCCCCTCTGAAATGGGTGCAGCCGCACGGCGCGCGGGCCTGCAGGCCCACAGCCTCATGGGCATGACCTACAACCCTTTCATGCAAACTTACCGGCTGCAGCCGGGCGACCTTTCGGTGAATTACCTGGCCGCCTTCAGAAGCCCTGCAACCGACTGAGGCGCAACGATGACTGCCCAACCGTGGCCGCAGGCGGTTTTCTTTGATCTGGATGGCACCCTCGCCGATACCGCGGACGATCTGGCAGCGCCGATTCATACGATGCGGGCCGAGCAGGGGTTGGCGCCCTTGAGCGATCACGACCTGCGCCCTTTTGCATCCACGGGCGCGCGCGGGCTGATCGGCCGCGGTCTCGGCTTGAAACCTGGCGATGATGCTTATGAAACTGTCCGGCTCGACTTCATGCAGCGTTACGAAGCTGGCATGCTGACCCGAACCCGGCTCTTTGACGGCATGCCCGAGGTCCTGTCCCGACTCGACTCGGCAGGTATCCGCTGGGGCGTCATCAGCAACAAAACCGAGCGTCTGGTCCAGCCCATCGTCGCAGGATTAGGGCTCGCCGGACGGTCCGTCTGCGCCATCGGCGGTGACACGACGCCACATGCGAAACCGCATCCTGCCCCCCTCCTGCACGGCGCACAACTTGCGGGCGTGAACGCAGCGAATTGCGTGTACATCGGCGATGATCTCCGCGATATCGAAGCAGGACGCGCTGCTGGAATGCGCACAGTAGCCGCTGCCTACGGCTATTGTGGCGCCGACCACCCGCCCGAACGCTGGGGCGCAGACCATCTGATCCGCGCGCCGCGCGAACTCATCGAGTGGCTCTCGCTCAAGAATGGGCAGGGCGTCTGAGCGTCCAGGCGAGTCGGACGCTCTACAACCACTCCCCAGGCCTGCAGACCCAGGCGAGTATGCGCGCGGCAATCGAACTCGCGTCGCACCCTCTCGGCCGCATGCGAACGCCGTGCAGGATCAGATTCGAATAAATTGAAATCAACCAGCCAATGACTGGTTGAAGACCTCGTAGGTTGAAGCACTCATTGATCGCCCTCCGGTTCATGCATGAGGGGCTCGCTAAGGCCGTACCCCCACCCCCTCATGCAGCATACCGGCCGCCCGCGCTGCCAGAAACAGTTCGATCTCGATCATGTCGAGGCTCATCGGACGGGGCTGCTCGGCGCGCACTCCGGCGAAGCAGCCGCGCAGGCGTCGCGCGAGCGATCCAGCTGATTGCCACTGCAAGCGGTAAATCGGGTACGCGGTGGGATGGCCCTGAGGAATCGGACTTCCCCCCAACCGGCCACCGGCGAGCTGGTCGTGGCAGTGCGCGCACGACAATGCCAGCTGCCCGATCCGGGTGGTGTAGAGCCTGCTCCCGCGCTCGAGCGAATCGGCAAGCCTTGGATCATCGGGCCGTGCAATCGGAAAACCTCGCGACTGCATCGCCACATAGGATTCCAGGGCCAGCATCGCATCATCTTCCGAGCTCAGTAGCGGCTGCGCCTGGTGGCGCTCGCGACAGAGATTGATACGCTTTTGCAGGTTGACGGGCTCAGCAAGTCTGTCGTCCCAGGCGGGATAGCGCGCTGCGACCCCCCGCATGGACTGCTCTGCCGCGCCGTGACAACCGGAGCAGGCGCGACCCGCGGACGCATCACGCCATCGGCGTGCGCCGTCCGACACCCATAGCATCGCCGGGTTCTGAGCGTCGTCGCGCTGAAGCGCCTGCGTGGCGGCACTCATGAAGTCAAAGCCCGAGTGGCGAGAGTCGAGCCCTTGCGCCCAGGCATGGCCCGCAACCGATCCGAGCTGCGCCGCGAGGAGAAACAGGGCCGCCCGCCAAGGGCGGCGGTTCGCGATCACGCCACCACGAGCGCCACCCGCTCGGTATGCGCGAAACCACGATCACCGCGCCAGCTGAACACCAATTCCCCGCTGCGGTCAGCGACCATTCCGAACGACAGATATGGGTTCGCTGAGATGGCCGGGTAGAGCTGCGCACTAAAAACTGCTTCGCCCTCGAACTCGCACCGAAATTCCGTGAGGATGTCTCGGGGCAGTCGCTCACCGTCCGAGCCGCGGCGATAACCGGTTTCCATAGGGTGGCCAATCATTACGCGGATCTCGAAGATCTCTCCGCGTTTGACCTGACGCGGCATATCGATCAGGGTTCGTGCGGTCATCGCGTCAGTCCTCTATGCAGGCGGCGAGCGTGACGATCACATCGACTTCGCCCGACCAATGACTGCCATCCGACAAACGTGCGACCGCGACCAGTTTCTGCGAGGTGGCCAGGCGAATTCGTGTCGATACCTTGGCCGCCGGATTGCGGGGGCTCAGCCCAAAGCTCGCCACCTCATGCTGCGGATTGCGTTCGCTAAACACCGCGATCGCCACCACATGATCGTCGGGGCGCATGGGGTGATCCACGGAAACCGAGAGCGGTACCGTGTTGCCGTTATCGACGAGCGGCGCAATCTGGACGCGTACCTTGCCGTTACGAACTGGCGCACCGCCGGTGAACGCCCGAATCGCGCCATCCAGAGACGGCGCGGCACTGGGCATCGACTGGCTGGTGGCGGTGGACGCGAGCGAGGCAGCCGCGCTCGCCAGCCAGGCCCCAGCCACTGCAACCGTGCGCAGACCCACCGGGACAGCCCCCCCGTGCAGCGCACCGCCGACAACGCCTGCCAACGCACCGCCCAGCACCTGTCTTCGGACAGGCTGTTTAGCCCGCTCTGCGGGTCGATCAAATTGCTTCAAGACACCCTCCGCTCATTTGAGAGTCACGAGCCAGGCCACCACGTCTTCGATCTGCTGCGCGCTGAAGATCGACTTGCCACGCCATACCTGCGCCACCCTTGGCGCAGCATCGACCACGCCATAGGCTGGCATCAGAGACTCCGGGTTGACACGTCGCGAATCATGAATCCGGAGCCGCAGTTCCGCCTCATCTAACCGCCCACCCACACCCGCAAGCGACGGCGCCAGATTGCCCTGCTGGCGTGCATCACCCACCGGCGCACTGTGACAAAGAAGACACAGCCCACGTTGCCGGTCCGCCACCAACTCGCGCCCACGGTCGGGATCACCAGGCGCAACACCCGGCGGCCGCGGCAGGGAAGATTCAGCCCATGCAGCCGGGGTGGCTACGAGCCCGAGCGCGAACCCGAAACACCCCACATACGCCCACGCGCAGGAGTGGAGATGCGACAGGGGCATTTGTTTGAACCGCATGAGGCACCGCCCACTGAACCACCACCCGCGCTCCCTGTCCCCGACGGGACGAGGAGCGCGAATGCCGGACGGAACCGCCCGGGCCTCAGGCGCGCTTCAGACTCTGCCCGGTAAGTGGCAGATGGCGGATGCGCTTGCCCGTGGCCGCGGAGATGGCGTTCATCACCGCCGGGGCCGCGACCGCAATCGTGGGCTCGCCCACACCGCCCCAGAATCCGCCCGAAGGCATCACGATACTTTCCACCTTGGGCATGTGCCGCATGTGCATCACGGGGTAGGTGTCGAAGTTAGCCTGCTCGATCCGACCGTTCTTCACCGTGCACTGCCCAAAGAACGCCGACAACCCGTAGACAAAGGAGCCCTCGATCTGGGCCTCGATCTGCTGCGGATTGACCGCATGACCGCAATCGGTCGCAGCCACGATACGATGCATGCGCAGTTCGCCCTCGGCATTGACCGACACCTCGGCGCAAGCAGCGACATAGCTGCCAAAGCCGTGGGTCTGGGCGAGCCCGCGGAACACCTTCTGACCATCCACGTTGGGGGCGGGCTTGCCCCATCCCGAGCGCTCGGCGACCGCGTTCAGCACCGCCAGGTGCGTGGGGTGTTTGGTCATCAGCTTGCGGCGCAGTTCAAGCGGATCCTGATTGGTTGCCGCCGCAATCTCATCAATGAAGCACTCGAGATAAATGGCGTTCTGGTTGAGGTTGACCCCGCGCCAGAATCCTGGCGGTACATGCGGATTGCGCATGGCGTGATCGATCATAACGTTCGGGAAGCTGTAGCCGATCATCGCTTCGCCGCCGCCCTCGTTCAGGCCCTGGAAGACCACCGGGTCTTTACCGTCCTTGATGTTCTGCGGGAAAACGCCCGCCAGAATCGACTGGCCGGAGATCCGCATATGCAGGCCGGTGATGTTACCCGACGTATCAAGCCCCGCCGTGAGCTTGCACTGGGTGACCGGATGAAACCGGCCATGGAGCATGTCCTCCTCACGACTCCAGAGAAGCTTCACCGGCGTGCCGGGCATCTCCTTGGCAATAGCCACCGCCTGGCGCACCCAGTCGTGCACCGCGCCGCGCCGCCCGAAACCGCCACCCAGGTTGATCTTGTAGACCTCGCACTTGGATGCGGGCAGACCCGAGCTTTCGGACGCTGCGGCGAGCGCCGCCTCGCCGTTCTGGGTGGGTGTCCAGACCTCGCACCGGTCGGCAGTGAAGCGGGCCACTGCGTTCATGGGCTCCATGCAGGCATGGTTCTGATGCGGGTAGGCATAGACTGCCTCAACGCGGCGTGCCGCCGACGCAATCGCGCCCCTGGCATCGCCGCTACTGTTGCCGACCACCGCATCGCTGGCGTCGAGTCCCGCCTGCAGTACCTTTGCAAACGACTCGCTCGACGCGTTGGCATGCTGGCCGAGATCCCACTTGATGGGTAGTGCATCGAGCGCGGTCTTGGCCTACCACCAGGTGTCTGCGACCACGGCCACTGTGTCGTCATGCACTTTCACGACCTTGCGAACACCAGGGCGCTTCTCGATGGCCACCGCATCAAAACTCACGACCTTACCACCGAATACCTCGCACTTGCGAATGGCGGCGTTCAGCATGCCCGGCATGTTGAGGTCTGCACCATAGACCTGCTTGCCGTTGACCTTGTCGGCGGTGTCCAGGCGCGCCAGCCGCTTGCCCAGGATCTGCCAATCTTTGGAGTCCTTGAGCGCCACCTCGGCAGGCGGATTCAGCTTGGCAGCCGCCGCGGCAACCTTGCCGTAGGTGGTACTGCGCCCGCTTGCGGCGTGCGAGATCAAGCCCTTGTTCACGCTGCACTGCGCGGCCGGCACGCCCCATTCATTGGCAGCGGCCTG
>SYIM01000021.1 GCA_005798775.1 Burkholderiales bacterium | reverse complement strand
GCTCGCCATCGGCCGCGCGCTCATGACCAATCCAGAGTTACTGATCCTGGATGAGGCCACCGAAGGCCTGTCACCCCTCATCCGCCAGGAAATCTGGAATGCGCTCGCAACCGTGCGCGCCGAGGGCATGTCGATCCTGGTGATCGACAAAAATCTGCGGCCACTGATTGAGCTGTGTGACCGGCACCTGATCCTGGAAAAAGGACGCGTGGTGTGGTCGGGCAGCTCGGTGGATTTGCGTGCCGATCATGAGGCGCAGCAGAAATATCTGAGCGCGTAAGGGGCGAGATCACGCTCCGCGCAGCATCACGCCCTGCGCCAGCAGCCTGCGCTGTACGTCGGCGACATCGACCGCGCGCGGCTGTACACGCGACTTGACCGCGACCGCCGCCGCCACACCGGCGCCCTGCCCTGTCAGCCAGCACTGCGGAATCTCGCGCAAAAAACCGTGCGAGTTGCGGTCGCACGCTACATGTCGGCCGGGCGCAAGCAGACCATCAAGCGACTCGGGAATCAGGCTTCCGAGCGGCACCGAGATATTGGGCCATTTGGGATTGACCGAGGGCGTGACGCCAATCTCATCGGCATGCACCACGGCGGTTGGCCACTGCGCACGGGTGACGCGTGATACGCCGGCCAGCCTGCGCGTATGACGCACGCCGATCTGTGGCCCGCTCAGCATGAAGAACGCACGCTCGAAGCCCGGGGCATGCTCGCGATAAAACGCGAGGATGTTCCGGATCGCTTCGTGCGAGCGGATATCGACGGCGCTGAGATCATCGACATTGAGCCCCGAGTAGCCTGATTGGCGCGGTCCCATGAACAACGCCACATCATTACGCCACGAGACATAAGCGCGCTCGAACAACCCGCAGCGCTCGCGTCCCAGCCGCATGAAGTCGGCAAACTGCTCCGGTTGCCCGCCGCGGAATTCAAGAAACCGCTCCATATCGACACCACCAAACAGAAAAGCAGTATTCATGCAGTGATGGATATCGTCGGGTTCAATGTCGGTGTCGCTGCGCGCACCGGCGCGCGAGAACAGGTCGCCGTCTCCGGTGGCATCAATCACCACATCGGCAAAGATCGCCTGCCGGCCCTCCTTGCTCTCGAACACCACCCCCGTGACGCGACCGTTTTCCACGATTGGCACCGACACCCAGGAGTGATAGACCAGCCGCACGCGCCGCTCGAGCAGCATCTGCTGTGACTCGAGCTTGAGCCACTCGGGGTCGATGGTGGGCGCCCAGGTGACGATGCCATGGTGCGCCGAGGTGCGAAGCGCCCAGTACGACGCACGCGCCGGGTCGCGCGACCCCCACTCGGTTCGCGGCGGGCCCGCCACGGCATCGCGCGGCAGGCGATCGAGCATCTCTTCGGCAAAGCCGCGGATTGTGGGCTGCCCATCCCAGTCGCTCATCCGGTCGATCCAGATCACCAGGCCACCGGTTGAGAGCCCGCCCAGATGGTTGTAGCGCTCAAGGACGCAGACATCGACCCCCTCGCGCGCCGCAGCGGCGGCCGCCGCCGTACCCGCCGGGCCGCCACCCACCACCAGCACCTCGCATCGGTGATACACCGGGATTTCGCGCGAGGGTTCGATCCAGGTGCCCGTGCCGTTTCTTGGCGCCGACCGGCGCCCACCCTCAAAGATGTCCTGCGACAGGATGCGTTCTTCAGAGATCTGAGTGGTTTTCAAATCGGCCCCCTTGAGTGCGATCATATTGCGCAGAACCGCGGTATTGAGCAACCCAGCGCTTCGTTGAATGGAAGACCCCATCAGCATGAATCTCCCCGCTTCGGCCCATCTTTCGCCCGGCGTGGTCTAGAGCACCATGGCGTACCATGGTCGATACATTCGTTGCCTGCGAAGGCTGCTTCTTTGACAATACGGAGGCCCTGCCCGATGAACCCTCGCCTGCCCCGGACCCTGAGCGCTGATCAGGCCATTCCGCGTACCGACGTCTTCAAGCGCCAACTTTCGCTGAGCGCGATCCTCACGGTGGCCCTCACCGGAGCAAACGCCCTGGTATCACCGGTCGCGCAGGCCCAAACCGCATGGCCCGACAAGCCGGTTCGCATCATCGTGCCCTACGGTGCGGGCTCATCACCCGATGTGCTGGTGCGCATCCTTGCCGAGCGAATCGGCCCCCGGCTGGGCCAGCCTGCGGTGGTGGTCAACCGCCCGGGCGCAGGCGGCAACACCGGTACCGGCTACGTGGCCAAACACCCGCCCGACGGCACCACCTTCGTGGTCAGCACCAACGGCCCATTGGTCTACAACACGGTGCTCTATCGAAAGCTGGGCTACGACCCGCTCACCGAATTGCGACCGGTCGTGCTGGCTGGCGGGCAGGCCAATGTGTGTGCGGTGCGCGCCGACTCTGGCATCACCAGCCTGATGGGGCTTGTCGAGGCGATGAAGGCCCATCCCGGCAAATTCAATTTCTCTTCCACCGGCGTGGGCAGCCTGTCGCAGCTGGGGGTTGAGTTGCTCAAGGTGAAGACTGGCACGTTTGCCGTGCACATTCCGTATCCGTCATCGCCGCAGGCAATCACCGCCATCCTTCAGGGCGATGTGCAGTTCGCATGCGTCCCGGCCGTGGCGGTCATGCCGCAGGTCAGGGCAGGCCGAATGCGCGCGCTCGCTGTGTCCACTGCCAAGCGCAGTGAACTCACCCCCGACATCCCCACCATGAAGGAAGCGGGTCTGCCCGAGATCGAAAGCGTCGCCTGGATGGCGATCATGGCGCCCGCTGGCACGGCGGATGCGATCATTCAGCGCATGAACCGGGAGATTAACGAGGCCCTCGCTGCGCCCGACGTCAAGCAGCGGCTTCATGCACAGTTCATGGAGCCGTTGGGTGGGTCGCCTGAAGATCTGCGCGCCTTTATGCAGAACGAGCTGCGGGTGATGACCCCGGTGATCCAGCGGATCGGGATCACCGCGGACTGAAGAGATTTTTCAGCCTCTTTCCGCCTGCGTCACGATAGACATCAAAGTCTCGATCGAGCGACACAACATGCGCAATACCAAGCCGCGCCGCCGCCTCGGCAACGGATGCATCAGCCAGATCAAGGGGCAGGCTGGCAAAGCGTTGGCAGATGGAGACGACCGACCCGAGCGCGCCATCGGGCGGGTGGTCTAGCCTGAGCGCGCCGCGCTGCGCCCAGTCAAGAAAATCGAGCGCGGCCAGGTTATGGACGCGACGGGCAAGTAGCGCGCAGACCTCGGTCATGACCGGCCAGGTGCTGTGTAGCCGAACATGCTGATTGGATTCGAGCCACGCAAGGGCCGCCGGATGCCAACGGTCGGCGCGATTGAAGAGTGCAATTAAAGGCCCGCTGTCGATCAGCGCATCACGCGGGGGCCTGGAACGAAACCACCTGGGATCGGGCTCGGCCGCTGACAGCACCCCGCGAGGGCTCATGCCCCCCGCCCCGCCTGGCGCTCATCCCACACCTCGGCGAGCGCGCGCTTACGCTCCTGTGCAAGCTCAGCCTGACCGGCATGGTGTCCGAACACCGACCTGCCCAGAGCCCAGGCCGAGTCTGTTTCGGGCTCGCGCGCGAGATAAGCGCTCAGGGCATCACGCATGACCTCGCTGATGGAGCGCCCCTCCTGAAGACAACGCTGCCTGAGCGCGGCCTCGAGGGAATCGGGGAGTTTTACGGTGGTTGTCATGATGACGACCTGATAAGTAATAACAAATATATTACATTAAATTCAGAGCATCGACCAGGCCGAAAGGCAGATCCCAACGCTCAGAAGCGCGCGCTCAAACCCGCCAGCCAGCGCTCTTCGCACGCCTGAGGCAGGAAGAGATGGTCGCGGTGCCGCTCGGACGCAGTCATCTCGAATGTCTTGACCGGCCCCGCGGGCTCCAGGGCGTAATGGCTGTAACCGTCTTCCCGGCAAAGGTGTTCGAAGGCGGCCAGATCAACCCCTGGCAGCAACTCGGCCACGATCACCGGCCGCAGGTTTTTCAGTAACTCGGGTGCCTCGTGCAACACATCGGGCTCGCGCGATTCAACGTCAATCTTCAACAGGACTTCGCGCCCAACCATTGAGCTCAACGGCAAACAAGTATCGAGGCGCGCGACCCGTACCTCGCGTCGCGCCGAGTGCTGCGACCGAAACCCGCTGTTGAGTGATGCCGACGTTTCGATCAAGCCGTGGTCCGCACGCGGAAAATATAGCGTTGCGTCCCCCTCGCTAGCCCCCAACGCAATAGGATGCAAGGTCAGCCGTTCGGACAATTCCGAGACCCGCATGTTGGCCTCGAGAATGCCGGCAATCTCTGCCACGGGTTCAAAAGCATGGGCCTCCGTCGCACCGCAGGCCAAAGCCAACAGGCTGTAGAAGCCGGTATTGGCACCGACATTCAGGCCGCCGAGAAGACAGGTTGTAGATGTTCATTTCACGAAGTTTGAAAAACCGATTTATTAAGCGTTTCCATAGGTCTTGCCACCGTTGCTGCCATTCGTGAATGCGTAGGGAGCACCCACCGGAAGATCGCTGAAACCGTCGCGGTTCACATCGCCCGACCCGTCAACGCCCCATCCAGAATAATCATCTGCGAACTCGCCAAGGATGCGGAAGCCATCGCTCGCTTCCATGCCGCTCAGTGAGAAGGACGCACCCGAGGTGCGACCGTAAATCACATAAGATTTTTCCGGCGTCCGTCACGGCATAGTTATCGCCAAAGCTATTGCCGACAATGAAGTCGGACAGACCGTCGCCGTTGAAGTCGCCGATTGGGGCCAGCCGGTGCCGCGTACCGTACTGGGTGCTGGTGGCCGCCGTACCGTCGATGTCGTTGATGGTGATCGCAAAACCCCGAAGGCTACTTCCGTCGACCGAACTCGCGGCCAGCGTCAGGTTGCCCGGTGAACCGGTCGCGCCGTACACCACATAAACGCGGTTGGCGGTATCGCTGATCGCAAAGTCGGTCAGGCTGTCGCCGTTGTATCGACCACCATCTCGACATCTGCCCCTAGCCAGCTGTTTGCGGTCGTTTTTTGCTCCGGACACCATCACGGCTACACTGGCAATCAACTCCTTCGAAGGCAGATCGCCCCATGCCCACCGATATCGATATCGCCCAGTCAGCCACCCTGCAGCCGATCGAAACCCTCGCCCGCGAACGGCTCGGTATCGCGCCTGAGCATCTGTCGCCCTACGGCCGATACAAGGCGAAACTGTCGCTTGAATTCATCGATTCCCTAAAAGATCGCGCAGACGGCAAGTTGATTCTGGTGACCGCGATCAGCCCCACCCCCGCCGGCGAGGGAAAAACCACCACCACCGTCGGCCTGGGTGATGCGCTCAACCACATTGGCCGAGATGCCATGGTCTGTCTGCGCGAACCTTCCCTCGGCCCGGTGTTCGGTGTCAAGGGCGGTGCCGCAGGCGGCGGCTACGCACAGATCGTGCCCATGGAAGATATCAATCTCCATTTCACGGGTGACTTTTCAGCGATCGCGCTCGCCAACAACCTGCTCGCCGCCCTCATCGATAACCATATCCACCACGGCAACGAACTCAGAATCGATCTGCGCCGGATCAGCTGGCGCCGGGTGGTCGACATGAACGACCGGGCGCTCCGTAGCATTGTGAACTCACTGGGCGGTCCGGGAAATGGCTTCCCACGTGAGGACGGCTTCGACATTGTTGTGGCGTCCGAAGTGATGGCGATCCTGTGTCTGGCCACCTCGATCGAAGATCTGCGTACGAGGCTTGCGCGGATCATCGTGGGCCGCACGCAGGACGGTCGCGCTGTCACCGCAAGCGACCTCAGCGCGCACGGCGCCATGACGATCTTGCTTCGCGATGCGCTCGCCCCGAACCTGGTGCAAACCATCGAGCACACCCCCGCGTTTGTGCACGGCGGGCCGTTTGCCAACATCGCGCATGGCTGCAACTCGGTGGTGGCCACCCGCGCCGCCCTGAAACTCGCGGACTATGTGGTGACCGAAGCGGGGTTTGGCGCTGATCTCGGCGCCGAAAAATTCCTCGATATCAAGTGTCGAGCAACAGGTCTTAAACCCTCGGCCGCTGTGGTGGTGGCCACGGTGCGCGCGCTCAAATATCACGGCGGCGCAGACCTGAAGTCGCTCACCCGTGAAGACCTCGGCGCGCTTGAGCGGGGGCTCGTGAATCTGGAACGCCATGTCGACAACGTGAAGCGCGTCTACGGCATCCCGTGCGTGGTCTCCATCAACCGCTTCGATGCCGACACACCCGCGGAAATCGCGCTGATCAGGGAGCGTATCGCAGCGCTGGGGGTCGATGTTGTGCTTGCCACGCACTGGGCTGACGGCGGCGCCGGCGCGGCCGATCTCGCTCGTGTGGTGGTACGGCTATGCGACCAGCCTGCGAGCCCGGAGTTCGTCTACAGCGATGAAACGCCCTTGTGGGACAAGCTTCGCGCGGTCGCCACTCGCGTCTATCGCGCGGCCGACATCCGGGCCGATGCCAAGGTACGAGCCGCCATCGACCGTCTGCAGGCCGAAGGATGGGGGCACCTGCCCGTGTGTGTCGCCAAAACCCAGATGTCGTTTTCCACCGACCCCTCGCAGCGCGGCGCGCCAGAGGGTCACACCATCGACGTGCGAGAAGTACGGCTGTTCTGCGAAACCTTCCGTGAGGGAAGACCTCAGTGTGTCCATTGAGTTCTCCAACCTGTCACCGACTTCGGTGAGTGCTTGTCCCAGATTGGTGAATCCTTCGACTAGAATCTCGTTGG
>SYIM01000199.1 GCA_005798775.1 Burkholderiales bacterium | reverse complement strand
GGCGTGGCGTACCTCGGCAACGGTTCGGGTCCGGTTGTCGGTCATGCAGTCGACAATGACCGCTGCGCCGCCGATGCCATAGCCCTCGTAGCGGATTTCTTCGTAGGTGGCGCCGTCCAGGCCGCCCGCTCCGCGCTGGATGGCGCGCTGCAGGGTGTCCTTGGGGATGTTCGCCTCGGACGCTTTGTCCAGGGCGAGCCGCAGCCTCGGGTTGGCGGTGGCGTCGCCCCCGCCAAGCTTGGCCGCCACTGTAATTTCCTTGATCAGCCGGGTGAAGAGCTTTCCGCGCTTGGCGTCCTGCCGCCCCTTGCGGTGCTGAATATTGGCCCACTTGGAATGACCGGCCATTGGATGCCTCTGCCTGCCCTGTCGGTAAACTGTGGAGAGTGTTGTGGTGAGCCGGACAGCCTTTGATGGTCAGATGCCGACGACACAACCTAAAATTTTAGCATCCAGCCACTTTTGCGGCCTCGCGCCAACGCGCCGCCTTTACAGGAATTAACATGCCCCAAGCGATTCAAATCGAGAAAGCCGGCCCAGCCGAAAACATGAAGCTGGTTGACGTCAAGCTCGGAGCGCCCGGCAAGGGCGAGGCGCAGGTTGAGCACCACGCGATCGGCATTAACTATATCGACGTTTATTTCCGTAGCGGCCTCTACCCCCAGCCCATGCCAGCCGGCGTCGGGCAGGAGGGCGCGGGGATCATCACCGCCGTGGGCGAGGGCGTCACCCATGTGAAACCCGGCGACCGTGTCGCCTACTGCGGCGGGCCCCCGGGATCGTATTGCACGGCGCGCAACATGCCCGCGCACACGCTGGTGAAACTGCCGAAGGCGATCAGCTTCGAGACCGGCGCTGCGATGATGCTCAAGGGCATGACGGTTCAGTATCTGCTCCGCCGTACCTACAAAGTCCAGAAGGGCCAGACGATCCTGTTTCACGCTGCAGCGGGCGGTGTGGGCCTCATTGCCATGCAGTGGGCGAAGGCGCTTGGCGTGAAAGTGATTGGCACGGTAGGGTCCAAAGAAAAAGCCGACCTTGCGCGCAGTTTCGGCTGCGATCACACGGTGCTCTATCGCGAGGAAAACATCGTTGAGCGGGTACGCGAGATCACCAAAGGGGCCATGGTCCCTGTGGTCTACGATTCGGTGGGGAAAGACACCTTCCAGGCCTCGATCGACAGCCTGCAGGCGTTTGGCCTCATGGTGAGTTTCGGGAATGCCTCCGGTCCGGTGCCACCGCTTGCGCTGACTGCGCTGAAGGGCTCGCTCTACGTTACCCGGCCCTCGCTGATGGCGCATATGGTGAGCCGCGCCAACATTGAGGAAATTTCGGGCGACCTGTTCAAGATGGTGGCAAGCGGAAAGGTGGGGATCCCGATCGATCAACGCTACAAGCTGTCGGAAGCGGTGAAGGCGCATAACGAACTCGAGTCCCGCCGCACCACCGGCTGCACCATCCTGCTGCCCTGAGCCGTCTGACGGTGTCCGAGGCTTCGCCTGTGCGCCCTCCGGGCGAGCCCGGGCGCTTGTCGGTCAATGAGCGCCGCTTCGGCGGCATGGCCCGTCTGGTCGGTGAGGCGGGCTGCTCAAAGCTTGCGGCCTCACATGTCTGTGTGGTGGGCATCGGCGGCGTGGGATCCTGGAGCGCGGAGGCACTCGCTCGAAGTGGTGTCGGCCGGCTCACGCTGATCGACTTTGATCACGTGGCCGAGTCCAACATCAACCGGCAGGTGCACGCACTGGGAAGCACGCTGGGTGCGGCGAAAATCGAGGTGATGCGCGGGCGTATTGCTGATATCTCACCCGATTGCTCGGTTGCGCTGATTGATGACTTCATCACCGCCGAAAACGCAGCTGCGCTCATTCCGGTTGATGCATGGCTGATCGACGCCATCGACCAGCCGCGGGCCAAGGCTGCGATGATCGCGCTTGCGCGGGCTCGCCGGCAGTCAGTGGTGGTGTGTGGCGCGGCCGGTGCGCGCACCGATCCGCTTGCGCTCGCGCGCGAAGACCTTGCGCTGACCCGTGGTGATGCGCTCCTCGCCTCAGTGCGCGCGCGTCTGCGTAGAGATCATGCTTTTCCGCGCGAAGCCGGTCGCCGCTTTGGGGTGATCGCGATCTGTTCGCGCGAGCAGCCCGCGAGCGGGCGCACACGCGGGGGAGAGGCTGGCGCTCCGCTTGCCTGTGCGGGTTACGGCTCGGCCGTCACGGTGACGGCGACGATGGGACTGGCTGCGGCGGCGTGGGTGATCGACGCGATCGTGAATCAAGCCAGCTGACAATCCCGTCGGCGTTAAGCGGCACATCAAGCGAGAGCAGTTCCGACACCCGGGCGTCGTCAAGCGTGACGCCATGCGCGCGCAGTTCGGTTAAGAGCACATGCGCCAGGTCGGCACGGATGCGCGTGGTGCGCTCACGACCCGCATGCTCGTGCAGCAGACCGATCTGCGCGTAGCACAACGTAAGGCGCTTGAGCGTTGCGCCGATCCGGGGCACGTCACGCACCAGCGAGTAATGCGTGAGCAGGACCGCCTCGGGTTCGAGCGCCATCGTGCGGTCGAGGGTCTCACACAGCACCTCGGGTTCAAACTGCACCGGGGTGGAAGAGGGAAACGCGAAGGCTCGGCCCTCGACGTCAAACTCGCGGTAGGAAATGCCGAATGTATCGCCTGCAAAAATCCAGCCGCTTGACTCGTCGTGGATCACGATGTGATGGCGCGCATGGCCCGGCGCATCGATGCAACGCAGGCGGCGTCCGGCGAGCGTGATCACCTGTCCGTCTGAGGCCTCAAGCACCCGCGAGGCGTCGATCGGATCAATCCGGCCGTACATCTGCTCCGCTTCGGCCGTGCCATACACCTCACAAGTGGCCTGCCACAGCCGGGACGGATCAATCATGTGACGAGCCCCGCGTGGATGCACGACCAGCCGGGCCGAGGGGAGTGCTGCCATCAGCGTGCCCGCGCCGCCCGCGTGATCCAGGTGAACATGCGTGAGGATCACCCAGTCGACATCGGCGGGCTCGAGCCCCAACGCGGCGAGCGCAGCCAGAATTTGCGGAACACAGTGCCGCGTGCTGGTATCGATGATGGCGGCGCGACCGGCCTCGACCATCAGGTGAACCGCATCAAAACGCGGCCGGACATAGCCGGAATCGAGCGCGAAAATACCGTGGCCCAGCGGGGCGAGCGGCAGCGTGGCATCGTTTACAGCAGACGAAGATTGCGTGGGCGGGGTCATGGCGGGGCTCCTCGGCTGATTCTGGCACGTCTGCGCTAGACTCGTGAGCGAAGCGCCTGCAATCGTTGCCCGCAATCGCAGATACCCCCCGAATCGGAGCGCCACTGCCATGAACCTCGCCGACATTCAGTCATTTGTATCGCGCCGCTGGGACGAGGACATCGTTGACCGCCTGGTCGAATATGTAACGGTGCCGGCCAAGTCGCCCGCGTTCGATGCCAGCTGGGCCGCGCACGGGCACCTTGAGGCGGTGATCCGCTCGGCCCAGGCATGGTGCCAGGCTCAGGGCATCGAGGGCATGAAGCTTGAAATCGTCTCGATCGACGGGCTTACGCCCTGCCTGCTGTTCGATGTGCCCGCCACGCAGGGGCTGGGTCAGGATCGCAGCGTGCTCTTCTACGGCCATCTGGACAAACAGCCCGAAATGGTGGGCTGGCGCGAG
>SYIM01000198.1 GCA_005798775.1 Burkholderiales bacterium | reverse complement strand
CGGCCCACCCGCGCGCGCGACGGGCCGATCCGTCGCCCGCCGCGCCGGTTTCGGGGGCCGCAGCGGCCAACAGTGCGACCTCGACCCAAGGCGCGCCGGGCGCCGCGTCGTCGCGCGGAGACGCGCTGCCCGAGCGGCCCGGCCGTGCCCCCCGCCCCACCGACCGGAACCCGTCATGATCGCCGCTGCCGCGCTGGAGCTTCACCCCGGCAAGGAGCGGTCGCTGTTGCGACGTCATCCCTGGATCTATGCGGGCGCGGTAGCGCGGACGGCGGGCCGCCCCGTGCCGGGCGACCTGGTGCGCGTCGTGGGTGCCGATCAGCGCTTTTTGGCCTGGGCGGCGTTCAGCCCGGCCTCGAGTATCCGCGCCCGCGCCTGGTCGTTTGCCGAGACCGAGATGCCGGACGATGCCTGGCTGCAGACGCGTATTGCTGCCGCCGTGACCCGTCGCGCAGATCTGGTTTCGCGGACCGACGCGCGCCGCCTAGTGTTTGGCGAGGCCGATGGCCTGCCTGGGCTGATCGTCGACCAGTACGCCGACCAGCTGGTGATGCAGCTGACGGCGGCCGGCGTCGATGCGCGTCGCGAGGCGATCGCCGATGCGCTCACTGCGGTCACCGGGGTCAAACGGCTCTATGAGCGCTCGGATGCCGCATCGCGCCAGCGCGAGGGGCTGCCGAGCCGCGAGGGCATCATCCGTGGGGCGGTGCCCACCGGACCAGTGGTTATCAGCGAGGACGGGGTGACCTATCTGGTCGATGTGCTCCGAGGCCATAAGACGGGCTTCTACATCGACCAGCGTGAGAATCGGCGGCTCCTCGCAGGTCTCGCCGCCGGCAGGCGTGTGCTCAACTGCTTTTGCTATACCGGCGGGTTCTCGCTCGCGGCGCTGCGGGCCGGTGCCGCCGAGGCCTGGTCGATCGACTCGAGCGCTGACGCGCTGGAGGTTGCGCGCGCGCAACAGTCATTGAATAAGATTAAATCGCCCGCACACTGGATTCTGGCGGATGCGTTCGATGCGCTGAAGCAGCTCGCATCGGAACGCCGGCAGTTTGACCTGATCGTGCTCGACCCGCCCAAGTTTGCGCCTTCGGTACAGCATCTCGACCGCGCTACCCGGGCCTACAAGCAGCTGAGCCTCGCGGCGTTGCGTCTACTCGCTCCCGGCGGGCGACTGCTCACGTTTTCATGCTCGGGCGCGGTGTCGGTTGAGCTGTTTCAGAAAGTGGTGGCGGGGGCGGTGATCGATGCGCGGGTGGATGCCCAGATGCTCGCGCGGCTGGCGGCGGGCGAAGACCATCCGGTGTCCATGACCCATCCCGAGGGCGAGTACCTGAAGGGGCTGATGCTCGGCCGGCTGTGACGGCATGCGCCGGTTGCAGTGGATCACACAAACCCGCTGGCGGTGTGCCCAAAGCGCGCGTCGCGCGCGTAGAATCCGGCGCCCGGCAAGGTGGCCCGTCAGGCCCAACAGACATACAAGGTTGGAGTTTATGTCCAGTACACACATACCGGTCACCATCCTGACCGGGTTCCTCGGCAGTGGTAAGACCACGCTTCTGAAGCGCATCCTCAGTGAGCAGCACGGTCATCGCATCGCGGTGATCGAAAACGAATTCGGTGAGGAGGGCGTCGACAACGATCTTCTGCTCCAGGAGCGCGATGAGCAGATCATCGAGATGAATAACGGCTGCATCTGCTGCACCGTTCGGGGTGACCTGATCCGTATTCTGGGTGATCTGCAACAGCGCCGTGCCAAGGGCGAGATCGCCTTTGACCGGGTCATTATTGAAACCACCGGCATGGCCGACCCGGGGCCGGTGGCGCAAACCTTCTTCGTCGATGACGACATTGCCGACAGCTATCTGCTCGATGCGATCATCACCGTGGTCGATGCCAAGCATGCGCCGCAGCAGCTTGTCGAGCGCCGCGAGGCGCAGGAGCAGGTGGGCTTTGCGGACCGTATTCTGCTATCAAAGGTTGATCTCGTCTCCGAAGACGAGCAAACCGCTTTGAAGGCCCGGCTGCGCCGGATGAATCCGCGTGCGCCGATTCGAGCTGTTCATTTTGGTAATGCCCCCATTGACGAGATTCTCGACATCCGGGGCTTCAACCTGAACGCTATCCTCGAGATCGATCCTGAGTTCCTCGACAGCGACGAGCACGAGCACGACGATAGCGTACAGTCGTTCGTGTTTCGCTCCAACCGCGGGTTTGATCCGGGCAAGCTGGAAGATTTTTTATCGGGGTTGGTCCAGGTTTACGGTCCAGACCTGTTAAGGTATAAGGGCGTGCTTTTCATGAAAGGGTCAGATCGGCAAACCGTCTTTCAGGGGGTCCACATGATGATGGGCGCTGATTTGGGCAGGCGCTGGCAGCCCGGGGAGAAGCCCTCCAGCAAAATGGTGTTCATCGGTCGAAACCTGCCGAAGGACATGTTCATTAAAGGTCTCGAACAGTGCCTCGCGTAGGCTGATCAATCAGGCAGGATTTGACATGGCAGCCACCAAAGAAAAAAAACCGCTCACCGAGGAGGCGCTTTTACGCATGCCCGAAGCGGACTACATGAGCGGCGCGCAACGCGCGTTCTTTCGCGCGAAACTCCAGCAGATGGAGCGCGAGATCCTCCACAACGCGGGTGAAACCACCGAGCATTTGCGCGAGACCGTCATCGTTCCTGATCCAGCCGACCGCGCCACGATCGAGGAAGAGCATGCGCTCGAACTGCGTACACGCGATCGTGAGCGAAAGCTGCTGAAGAAAATCCAGCAGGCCATTGCGAGCATCGATGCTGGCGACTACGGTTTCTGCGAGGAAACCGGCGAACCCATCGGGCTGCCGCGTCTGCTCGCCCGGCCGACCGCCACGCTGTCGCTAGAAGCCCAGCAGCGGCGGGAGTTGCGTCAGAAGCTCTACGGCGACTGATTGGAACAGTTTCACGGCACGACGATCGTCTCGGTCCGTCGCAACGGCAGCGTTGCGCTGGGTGGTGACGGTCAGGTCACACTTGGCAATATCGTCATCAAGGCGAGCGCACGCAAGGTGCGCCATCTGCATGATGGCAAGGTACTCGCCGGATTCGCAGGCGGAACGGCTGATGCGTTCACGCTCTTCGAGCGGTTTGAGTCGAAGCTGCAAAAGCACGCCGGGCATCTGGTTCGCTCCGCGGTTGAGCTTGCCAAAGACTGGCATACCGACCGCATGCTGCGGCGACTCGAGGCGATGCTCGCGGTGGCTGACACCGAGTCCTCGCTCATCATCACCGGCAATGGCGATGTACTCGAACCCGAACATGGACTGATTGCGATCGGTAGCGGCGGGCCCTATGCGCAGGCAGCCGCGCTCGCGCTGCTTTCACATTCAACGCTCGATGCCGAGGCCATCGTCCGGCGCTCGCTTGCCATCGCGGGCGAGCTCTGCATTTACACCAACCAGAATCACACCGTTGAGACGCTGGGAGCTGACAACCGTGATTGAGCTTGCGCCGCTCACGCCGGCAAACATTGTGACCGAGCTCGACAAGCACATCGTCGGGCAGGCTCAGGCCAAGCGTGCGGTGGCCATTGCGCTGCGTAACCGCTGGCG
>SYIM01000197.1 GCA_005798775.1 Burkholderiales bacterium | reverse complement strand
GAACGGGTTCGCGATAGCGCTTGGGCACTTCGAAGAGCGCGCCGAATCCCCCAATGCTCGCCAGCACGCCGTCGCGCAGGGTCCGCCTGGCAAGTGGCTTGATTCGGTCGACCAGCGCATCGCCGGCGTCAATATCCACTCCGGCGTCTTTGTACGATAGCGATTCGGCTGTCATGGCGCGGCATTCCTGGCGGTCAGACCGGCGCGGGGACCGGTCGAGGAGAGTTCAGCTGCCCGCCGCGCGGTCAACAGCAATGCACAGGCGGCAGTCGATACAATGGCAGAATTCTATCCCGCTCATTTCGCGCGACCGTTTCCGCCGTCCGGCGGCACCTGGGGTCCGATGTCCGAGAGTATCCATCGCCGGCAGACCTGGTTCTGGCTCGCAGTCGCGCTGCTGCTGGCAGCAATCGTCTATTTCCTTCGTGGCACGCTCACTCCGTTCATCGCGGCCACCATCCTCGCCTATGCGCTCGCCCCTGCCGTGGCACGACTGCAGCGTTGGCGCGTACCCCGGGGAATCGCCGCCGCCGTCGTGATGGTGATCTCGATGGCGGTGATCGTTTCGGTGGTGCTCACCCTCATCCCGGTGCTGCAGTCGGAATACCGGATGATCCGGGCGCAGCTGCCGGCGCTGGCCGCCACGGTCACCACCCGACTCGCGCCCTGGGTGGAACACACCTTTGGCATCACGCTCGCGCTCGATGCGGCATCGATTCGCGACTGGATCGCAGCGCAGCTCGCCGGCAGCAGCCAAGACCTGTTCAGCGCGCTCATGCAGTACGTGCGCTCAGGCTGGAGCGCTGCGGTCGAGGTGATCGGGCTGGTGGTGCTGGTGCCGGTGGTGCTCTTTTATCTGCTCGCCGACTGGCCGCTCATGACCGCCCGTCTGCACGAGCTGATCCCGCGGCGCTGGATCGCCGCGGCCGACGGCGCGCTCAGCGAAATCGACGATCTTCTCGGCCACTACCTGCGCGGCCAGCTGCTGGTCATGTTGTCGCTTGCCATCTGGTATTCCACCGCGCTCGGAGTGGTTGGTATCAAGCACTGGCTCTCGCTCGGCGTACTCACTGGCGTTCTTGCATTTATTCCCTACCTTGGCTTCGGGCTGGGCCTGGTGGTGTCACTGATCTCGGCCATGCTGCAGCTTGGGCCCTCACAGGGCGCCCTGGCGATCGCGATTGTGTTTGGAATCGGCCAGTTGCTGGAGAGTTACATCCTCACCCCGCGCCTGGTGGGCGAGCGCATTGGCTTACATCCAGTGGCGGTCTTATTTGCCCTGCTTGCGTTCGGTGCCGTGTTCGGATTCGCGGGGCTACTGCTTGCGCTTCCGCTCTCTGCGGTCACGCTGGTGGTCCTGCGCCGGCTGCGCCGCGGCTGGTTCGCAAGCGATTTTTATCGCCGCCCGTAACCAAGCGCCATGCGCCAACTCGCACTCGACCTGATCGCCGAGGAGCCAGCCTCATTCGACAACTTTGTTGCGGGCCCCAACACTGAGGCGCTCGCTGCGCTTCGCCTGGTGGCGGCGGGTCGTTCGCCGGTGTCGCGCATACATCTCTGGGGCGAGCCGGCAAGCGGCAAGACGCACCTGCTGCGCGCACTCGCGGGTACTCCGGTCGGCCCGGAGAGCCCCATCGAAGCATTCAGCCCCTCCGCCGAGGCCGCCACCCGGGTGATTGCGGTGGATGACTGCGAGCGGCTCGACGACACCCGTCAGCTCGCCCTCTTTCGCCTGTTCAATCAGCGCGCGGGCCCCGGTGAGGCGCCGATCGTCACCGCCAGCCGCCATGCACCGATGGCGCTCGACGAGCTCCGGCCCGAGCTTCGTACCCGCCTCGGCTCGGGGCTGGTGCTCGCGCTTCGGCCGCTCACCGATCAGGAGCGCGAGCAAGCCCTGAGGGAAGCGGCCCGCGCCACCGGCGTTCATGCCCACAACGACGTCTTTCACTACCTGCTCACCCGCAAGGCACGCGACCTGCGAACCCTGCTCGCTTTTTTCAGCGCGCTTGACCGCTACGCGCTCGAGCGTCAGCGCCCGCTGTCCGCTTCGCTCGCGCGTGAGTTCGACGCGCTGATCGACGCCCCGGTCGAGCCCCTGGCAGCGCCCCGCCCGATCGCAGGCCCCGGCGAACCCGGCTGATACACTTGCCGCCCTCACCACCATGAATTTCACGCCGACCCCGCCCGGCGAGCGCAGACTCGCTCTCTTTGACCTCGACCACACGCTGCTGCCGATTGACAGCGATTACGAGTGGGCGCGTTTTCTCGCGCGGGTCGGCGCCATCGACGGCGAAGAACACACGCGCCGTAACGACGACTATCTGCGGCAATACCAGGCCGGTACCCTCAATATTTTCGAATTCCTCGAATTCCAGCTTGCGCCGCTTGCCGCACACCCACGCGCGCAGCTCGATCGCTGGCATCTGCAGTATCTGGACGAGGTGATCCGCCCGGCCATCCAGCCCGCGGCCCGCAATCTGGTGAGCCAACACCTCGAGAGCGGTGACCTGTGCGCACTCGTCACCGCCACCAACGAATTCGTCACGGCACCCATCGCGGCTGAGTTCGGCCTGGCCCATCTGGTGGCCACCACCGTCGAAACCGTCAATGGCGCCTACACCGGCCGCCCGGCTGGCACACCCTCCTTTCGCGAGGGCAAGGTCACGCGAACGCACGCCTGGCTCGCATCCCTTGGTGCTGCTTTCGAGGGTTTCACGACGTCGTGGTTCTACAGCGACTCTATCAATGACCTGCCGCTCCTGTCCCTGGTGACCCACCCGGTCGCCACCAACCCCGATGACCGGCTGGCACGTCTGGCCGCGGAGCGCGGCTGGGCAGTGCTGAGACTATTCGAATGATCCGACGCCTAATCGATCGCCTGCTCAACCGAAAGACCCGGGGGCCCCGCGCCGCCATCCGCGAGAAGGCCCGCGAATACAAGGGGTCCGAACTCGGTGTCATTCACGGCGCCATTTCAGATGCTGCGTTTCGTACCTGCGAAACCCTTCAGAAAGCGGGCCACCAGGCGTTCGTGGTCGGCGGCGGCGTGCGCGACCTGCTGCTTGG
>SYIM01000196.1 GCA_005798775.1 Burkholderiales bacterium | reverse complement strand
TGTGGCGTTACCACCAGATCCGAAGCGACGGGTGCGATTGCGTCGTAGCGAGAAGACGTGGCGAGGGATTTTTGCAAGGCAACGTTCGAGCGGTATGACGGTTGACGAATTCTGTCGCGTTGAAGAAAAGGGGCGGTCAACATTCAACCGGTGGCAGATGCGGCTGCACTCCAGAGATTCGCTTGCGGGCAGGGCTCGATCGGCGCAGGTCGATGCAGTGTCGCCGCCAGAACCTGGCGACCGTTTCATCGATGCTGGAGAGATGCGCGTCGATAACGCCGGCGCCACCATCGAGACCCGGCTCGACCTAGGCAGCGGCGTACTGCTCACGATCCGGCGCGGGTGAGATGTTCTTCCCGGAAGGGGCGCTGCGCGTACACGTTTATGGAAAGCCCGTGGACATGCGCAAGTCCTACGACGGGTTGTACGCACTCACGCGTCGCACCATCGGACAGGACCCGCTATCTGGCGCGCTCTTTATGTTCATCAACCGACGCGGCAGCCAGGTCAAAGTGCTGTGCTGGGATCGCAGCGGCTTCAGCATCCGGGGCAAGCGTCTGGAGCGAGATCGATTCGTATCGGACTGGTCGACGATGCGCTCAACCGATCTCGACTGGATGCAACTAAAGGTGATGCTCGAAGGCATCATAGAGAGTCGCAGAAAGCTTCGCTACAGTGTTTCGATAAATGCTCGGAAAGCCCCATGAATAAAGGCTTTGCGTGTAACCTCTCTTCTCATGTCAACACTGAATCCGGTCAACGCTCCGAGCCTCCAAGAGGTGGCGCGCTGGTCCGCAGAAGAGGTGCTTGAAGTTGTCTCCGATGTCAGCGCTCTGCGCCAACGCAACGCCGAGTTGCAACACAACATCGAGTCACTCAAGGAGCAAATCGACTGGTTCCGTCGCCAGATCTTCGGCCCCAAGAGCGAGAAGCGAATCGTCGACGCTGACCCCAGTCAGCTTCATCTCGGACAGTTCCTCCAGGTTCCAGATCAAGCGCCCGCACCGGCCGAGCGTGATGTCCCCGCACACAAGCGCCGCGCCCCGCGCAGCAACTTCAGCGAAGGCGCCAAGGATGAATCGAATCTGTTCTTCGATGAAGCGCGCGTACCGGTCAAGGTGATCGAGCTTGCCAACCCCGAGATCGAGGGGCTTGCGCCCGATCAGTACGAAGTGATTGGCGAGAAGGTCTCGCACCGGCTGGCGCAGCAACCCGGCAGCTACGTGGTGCTCAAGTACGTGCGGCCAGTGATCAAGCGCCGGGACACGCAGACGCTGTCATGCCCGCCGGCGCCACAGGGTGTGATCGAAGGCAGTCGCGCCGATGTCAGCCTGATCGCGGGCATGCTGATCGACAAGATGCAGTCGCGGAAATACTCGTCTAGCAGACCCTCGGTTGCGGTGGTGAGCGCGTTTCGGCGCTTGACTGCGGGAAGGATGGCCATACCGTGCCGCAGTTCGGCTTCGGCGACCGTCGTGAAGTACACCTTTCCGCCGGTACTTCGGTACCGTCCCTTCGCCAGCCTTTTAGCCAGTTCTTGACCGTATTTCTCGATAACCCCGTGCGCCGCATGATTTCGCTGATCGACAACCCGTCGCGAAACCTCAAACGCCGTATCTTGCCCAGCATGTCCATGGCGATCATCTCTTTTTGCCCTGCTTAAAAAACGGGCAGGCAGGTTAATCACCCTGGTCAATTTTCAACGCGTAGCAACAAGCAGACCAAAGAACCACAGGATCAAGCTCTATTCACCGTCGACGCTGAAACTTTCTGGCAGTTTTGTGAGCTGCTGGATGCGCTGGCGGCGTGCCTTCAGCCTGTCAGGGTTGGCCGCACAGATTGGCACAAGCTACTGCTTTATTCCAGCATCCCGGATCACTTTCGTCCAGAGTTTCAGGTCTGCCTGCACGTTCGTGGAAAACTCTGCCGGTGAATTGCCCACCGGTTCCGCTCCCATGGCGCGGATTCGACCGTTTACCTCTGGTGCCCTAACCGCATCGTTTACTTTCTTGGCAAGCCAGTCAACTGTCTCGGCCGACACGCCTTTGGGTACTCCAAGCCCGAACCAGTTGGCAACCGTCATGGAAATGCCCGACTCTTTGAGGGTCGGAATCTGGGGCAGCAGCGCCGAGCGCGTGTCGGAGGTCACGGCGAGAACCCGCATGCGGTCGTTACCCACCTGGCCAGTGATGGTGGGTAATGCAACGAAAGTCCAGTCAACACTGTTGCTGAGCACACCGGTGAGCGCTTCGCTTGCGCCGCGGTAAGGAACATGCGTCATTTTTACGTTCGTGGTGGCGAGCAGGAGCGACGTGAATACGTGGTGCAGCGTCGCGGTTCCGGGCGTACCAAAAGTGACTGAGTCGGGCCGTTCGCGCGCCGCGCGGATCAGATCGCCTACCGTAGTGTATTGGCGCACCGGGTTCGTAATAAGTGCAAACGGTGAGCGCGCATACATGCTGATCGGAACCAGATCAGTTTCCACGTTCCACTCGAGTTTCTCGCCGTGGAGCCCCGGGTACATCGTCAGGGTTGAATCCATTGCGATCAGCGTGTAGCCGTCGCCCACCGACTTGGCCGCAGCGCCATAGCCGATCAGGCCGCCAGCGCCAGTCCGATTCTCGATAACGAAACTTTGGCTGCTGGTGCGAGTGATTTCCTGCGCGATGAGGCGGGCCAGAATGTCGCCGGTACCGCCTGCGGCGTAGGGCACGATGATTTTGACAGGCTTGTTGGGGTAGGGCTGCGCCATTAGCGGGGTAGCCATGAGAGCGCCAACGGTTGTCAGCAGGCCGATCAGTGTTACGCGACGTGTCATGGTCGTTGATATCTCAGTGATGGGTTGATTCGTTGAACCGAAGCGCGGTCAATTTTGAAAAAATGCTCGCGACGAGCGGCTCATGCTCGATGTCGCGTACGGCTGATACGAGCGCTTGGAATGCGGTGCTGCCACCATGGAATCCGGGCAAGCAATCCAGAAGGCGAACCACCAGCTGGTCGTAATCCCACACCATGCGCTCGTACGGGTAGTCGCCCCGAAATACCCTGCCGTCCTGCAGTTCAATGGTGATGGAAGGCGAAAACATCGGTCGAAGCGGCTCGGGTACCAACTCAACGCGCGACATGAACGCCGCTGCGGCTGGATCGATACCTTTGGCTGCAGCCCCAGCGGGTGGGCGCCCACCCGCCACGGGATACGCGCCATGAACCACGGTGTAGGCCGCGAAGTAATGAGTGGTTTCGCCAGCTACTGGTTTCTGCCAATCGGGGAAGCGCGGAAAAGCGGGGCTGGGGTATTGTGTCTCGATGGTGTTCATGGCAACCCGGATCCGCGCGACCTGATCGGGCTTGACTGCATGCTTCTCGCGCAATTCACGCATCAGCTCGATCACTGGCTGGTTGTAGCCGGCGCATTGATACATGCGGAAGATAAAGCTAAGTAACTTGAACTCGCTTCCCAAGCCCTCCGTGATGTTTCGCGGGTCGCTTCGCCTTTGACCCTTGAAGCTGTGGCTGAGCATCCCTTCAGCGTTACCAATAAATGCGTTGTAAAAGCCGGCCGGGCCTTCCAGCGAAGTCTCGGAGCCTTTCACGTGGCCCGCGCGTGCCATCACCGCTGCGAACATACCGTTTCGCGCAGCCTGGGGCTCATGAATCATGAGCTCGTTGCCGCCTGTGCGTGGCCCCTCATTGAGTCCGCTTGCAAAGTTGGCGGCGACTGCAATAGCCGACACCAGCCCGTCCTCATCCAATCCCAGCAACAGCCCACATGAGAGCGCCGCGCCCAGTGTGGCGAATATGGGGCTTGGCCTGAATCCGCGGGCAGCCGTACTGGGAATGAAGTCATCGGTGAGGCGGCAGATAAATTCGTAGCCGGCAACAATGGCCACCAGAAGATCGTACCCAGAGCGACGCTCTATTTCGGCGCACGCGAGCGCAGCGGGAATGATGACCGGACCGGGGTGATTCAACATCCGATAAGAGTCGAACATGCTTGATGCATGAATCCACTCTGAGTTTGCAAACGCTGCGCCGGTTCGCGTGGCGCGCTGTTGAGAGTGGAACACGCTTGCCCCATCGGACTTTCCCTCTTCGGCCAATATGAGCTCCACCACATGGCGGGCGGATACGGATAAGTGGGCGATCGAGGCGCCGGTAAGCGCATGCAGCAGAAATGCTCGTGCTTTATCGCGAACAGGCTCGGGAAGGCTTTCGTAGCGAAGCGAGCTTGCCCAGCGGGCAAACTGGCGGCTGAGCGATAGCGATGGATAAGGGGGCGAATCGGTCATTGCGGGCATCCTTCCGCCAATCATGGCCCGGGCGAAATATGCGGCAAATTCATTGCGCCAGCAACAGGGGGAGCTGATTTCCGATATTTGGACATCGGGTCGCACAACACCACGCGCTGCCGGGCAATCCATCCTGGCCGGGCAGCAGCCTCGGTACACGAGTCTGCTGTGGTTCTAGCGGAACTCGTTGCCGACGGACTGGGTGGCGCAGCGGGAGGTGGTGGAGGGGTTCGACGCCTGACTATGCTAAGAGCCCTCGATCACCCGTGCCACGTCGCCATGGTATTCGGTGCACTCGCCCACTAGCAGCAAGTCGCCGTCTTTGATGGTGCCGCTGAAATCGGTAATCGTTGTTTCGTGACGGCACTGGCCGCACCAGACGTTGGACATCAGCCGCTGGCGGATGTCGGCAGGGATGGACTCCCAGCGCTGGCGGGCGAGCTTGGTAAAAGTAGGCAGTGATTCGATGGTCATGATTCAGCATACCCAGCGACGGGCGTCCCTCAAGAGCAGCAGCAGTTGCTGTTCGCGCAGCGGTGACGCGATAAACCCGAACCGGGTATAGAACCTCGCCGCTTCTTCATCGATGGGGTGGGTCAGCATGGCACGGATGCCTGCCTGCTCGGCAATCAGCATCGTGCGGCGAATCGCGTCCTGCAGCAGGCCAAAGCCTATCCCTCGCCCCTGGTCCACCACCGAGGTAGCGAGCCTCGCCAGAATCACCACCGGCAACGGGTATTGCCCCATCCCCTTGCGAATGCGCTCCGGCGCCTCCAGCGTATCGACTTGTCCCACGGTCAGACTGCAGTAGCCCGCCACGCGGTCATCACCCTCAGTAACGGCGAAGGTCTTGGCCGAGCCACTGCCCTGCGCCTGGCGGGCGTGGCGCAACAGCCAGTCAGTCAGCGCGGGCTTGCCGCAATCAAAACCGTCCAGTTGATGCTGCGCGGCCAGCGGCTCCGGTGCGCGCCACGTCACTTCGTGTCCCAGGGCGCCTTGCGGGCAGACAGATCGCGCAACCCCTCATTATTCTGTTCGGGGCGCTCCAGCAGATCCATCAGGGCCTGATACTGGCTGCCCGAGACCATGAACAATCGTTGATCCAGCAGGGTCTGCTCGGCAGCCAGGCACGCGCTGTCGAGGATGAAGTCGGTCAACGACTTGTGGGCCACCTCGGCCGCACGGCGCAGCACCGCCTCTTGTTCGGGGGTGGCACGCAGCCCAAGTCGGGCGGAGCGGGCGGAAGGCGACGATACAACGGCAGTCATGGCAGCACCTCTTTTGTTAGATCAACTGCCACAATGTTAGTACAAATGACTAACATCGTCTAGTTGCACCGGTGACCAGTTGCACCGGTGACCGGCCGCCTTGGTTGACAGCGAACCGGCACGCATAAGCTGGACCGAACTTGGTGCCCGGCAGATCGGGATCGTGCAGAGCTGCTGAATTTGCTCGACCAAGCTCCGGAAGTCACCACGTGTCTCTCGTCCGGCGACATGAAAGTGCCTGCTCTATGGCCGTTGTCAGCCTAGAGCTGTCGGCGTGGTGGTGATCACTTCAAAGGTCAGCTGTTGGCCCGCCGCAGCTATCGCGGCAAACTTGGCGTGGCAGTCGACGCTCTTTTCTGCAAGTGATGTACGACAACTCATCAATTACAGCGCTGCGTGGATCCAGTTCTCTGCTTCCAGCGCAGGCACCCTTGCGAACTCCCCCATGTTGTTCGTCACCAGCACCAGGCCTTCACTGCGGGCGTGCGCAGCAATGTGCATGTCGTTCACACCGATAGGCTGGCCGAGTTTTTCCAAGGTGGCGCGAATGGCTCCGTAATGCTGCGCGGCCTTGGGGCCATAGGGCAGGACTTCTAGGCGACTGCAAAAGTCATCGATAGCGGCCAGGTTCTCGCTCACGTGGCTGCTTTTCTCCGCACCGTGCAAGAGTTCGGCGAGGGTGATGGAGGACATTGCCATGCGGCTGGCGTTGGCGTTGAAAGTGGACAGCACCTCGACAGGTCGGCGCTTCAACACGTAGATGACGATGTTGGTGTCCAGCAAGTAACGCAGCATCAGAGCGCCTCCCGCTCCGGTTGGTGCTGGGTGGCGCGCTCAGACAGGAAATCGTCGCTAACTGCAGGGCCACCCAGAAAGAAGCTGTCCCAGGTTTGGCCTAGGGGGGCGATGACGCGCTCGTTACCTTTGACGCGTATCTCTACCTTTTTGACCCCCTCGGGTAGGCGCACGTCCAAAGGCAGACGAACGGCCTGGGTACGGTTGTTGACGAAAACAGTGCCGATGGACATGACGACCCCCAAGGAAAAGTATATAGCAAATGTATATTGCATCTCCGCAGTCGTCAACTGGGCGGTTTACAACTGGGCGGTTTACAAAGATCCAGGCTCCACCACAGCACACGCTTAACGAGCTTCAGCGGAGGGGCAATTCGCGCTTCACGATGCAAGTCATTAGCCATTTGACAGGGGATGGGGGCGGAAGTGGTCACTGTGGTGTCACCGTTCACCCAGCGGCGTCCTTCCAATCCGTGATCAGAGCGTGAATGCTCGCGCCTTCGTGCAACGACAACGAGGGCGCAGTGATGAACGAGGAGCGTGTGGCGTTACCACCAGATCCGAAGCGACGGGTGCGATTGCGT
>SYIM01000195.1 GCA_005798775.1 Burkholderiales bacterium | reverse complement strand
GTCGCTCGTACACGCAATGATTCCGCTCGGCTCTTGCACCATGTCGCTGAATGCCGCCGCCGAGATGGCGCCGGTCAGCTGGCCTGAGTTCGCCAACCTTCACCCGTTCGCACCGGCCGGGCAGGCCGAAGGCTATCGGGTCATGCTCACGCAGCTCGCCCAATGGCTGTGCGCGATCACGGGATTCGCCGCCGTGTCATTCCAGCCCAATTCCGGTGCACAGGGCGAATACGCTGGCCTTCTCGCCATTCGTAACTGGCAGATCGCTCGCAGCGAGAAGGCGCGCGATGTCTGTCTGATTCCATCTTCGGCACACGGCACCAACCCCGCCACTGCGCAGATGATGGGCCTGAAGATCGTGGTGGTGGCCTGCGATGCGCAGGGCAATATCGACGCCGCAGACCTGCGCGCGAAGATCGATGCACATCGCGAGAAACTGTGCGCGCTGATGGTCACCTACCCCTCCACACACGGCGTTTTCGAAGCGGCAATCCGCGATATCTGCTGCTGGGTCCATGAGGCGGGCGGTCAGGTCTATATGGACGGGGCGAACCTGAACGCACAGGCCGGGCTTACCCAGCCCGCGCTTATCGGCGCCGATGTCTGTCACATGAATCTGCACAAAACCTTCGGCATACCGCACGGTGGCGGCGGACCGGGCATGGGTCCGATCGCGGTGGCTGCGCATCTTGCCCCGCATCTGCCTGAAGACCCGTTTACTGCAGACGCTCGCTCGGTCGGTGCAGAAGAGTCGGCCGGATCGGTGTCGGCGGCACCGTTTGGGAGCGCGCTCATCACCACGATCTCCTGGATGTACATCCGGATGATGGGAGCGGGCGGTATTCGAGCGGCCACCGAGGTCGCGATCCTGAATGCGAATTACATGGCTGCGCGGCTTACGCCCTATTTCCGGGTGCTCTATACCGGCGAACACGGTCGCGTGGCACATGAGTGCATTCTCGATCTGCGGCATCTGAAAGCACAGTATGGCGTCACCGCAGAGGACGTTGCGAAGCGTCTGATGGACTACGGTTTTCATGCGCCGACGCTTTCATTTCCAGTCGCCGACACACTGATGATTGAACCCACGGAGTCCGAACCGAAGGCCGAGCTCGATCGCTTCTGCGAAGCGATGATCGCCATCCACGGCGAGTTGCAGGCAATCGCCTCGGGCGAGTTTGACCGACTGGACAACCCGCTCAAGCAGGCGCCGCACACTGCCGCCGAACTCGCGGGTGAATGGACGCACCCCTATTCCCGCGAGCGCGCAGCGTTTCCCCTGGAGTGGATTCGGGCGGCCAAGTTCTGGCCCTCCGTCAAGCGGATCGACAACGCGGCAGGCGACCGGCAACTGATCTGCAGTTGCCCGCCACCTGGCGACTATCAGTGAGCGGCTTCACCGTGACGGACTTCGCATCCCCACAGGTCCTTGAACTACCGCTTGGAGCGCTCCATCGCGAACTCGGCGCCCGCATGGGTCCGTTTGCCGGGTTTGCCATGCCGATCCAGTATCCGGCCGGGCTCAAGGCCGAGCATCTCCATACGCGGCACGCGGCAGGTTTGTTTGATGTCTCTCACATGGGGCAGCTGCGGCTGCGTGCCCGCGACGGCACGCTCGGCACGCTTGCCCGTGCAATCGAGCGTGCGCTCCCGCTTGATTGCAAGGGCTGGCCGGCCGGGCAGCAACGCTATTCGGTGCTGCTAAACGAGCTGGGTGGCATTGATGATGATCTGATGCTAGTGCTTCGTCCGGATCTCGCTGAGGGACCCGAAATCCGGATGGTGGTCAATGCCTCCAATCGGCAGGCGGATCTGGCGCGGCTGCGGGCACTCTGTCCGGAACTGCTGATTGAGGAGATCGACGCAGCGTTGCTCGCGCTCCAGGGACCCGCAGCGGAGCGCGTGCTGGCAACGCTCGATCCCAGTGCGGCGCTGCCGGTCTTCATGCAGGCCTGCGCGCTCACACTCGATGGCGCCACCTGCTTTTCCACACGCTCGGGCTACACCGGCGAGGACGGCTTCGAGATCTCGGTGCCGCTTGATGCCGCGCGACGTGTCGCGCTGCGTCTGCTCGCCGACCCGGCGGTTCAGCCTGTCGGGCTGGGCGCTCGCGACACGCTGCGCTTGGAGGCTGGGCTCCCCCTCCACGGCAACGATATCTCGCCTTTGGTCAGTCCGATCGAGGCCGGGCTTGCGTTCGCGATCGCGCGGTCGCGACGCGCAGGCGGCGCAAAGGCGGGCGGCTTTCCCGGCGCAGCGCGTGTGCTTGGAGAGCTCGCTCACGGGGCGCCGCGGCAATTGATCGGTTTGAGCTCGGCTGAGGGGATTCCGGTTCGCGCGCATGCGGCAGTGGTGGATAGCGCTGACCGCGTGCTGGGCGAGGTCACGAGCGGCACGATCTCGCCCACGCTTGGCAAGGCGGTCATGCTCGCACTCGTTGAGACCGAGGCCTTGGCCGCAGGCAAGGTGCTTCGAGCGGTGGTGCGCGATAGACGCCCCTTGCTTGAGCGTGGGTCGCTGCCGTTTGTACCGAAGCGGTACCGGCGCTAGCGCACCGAGCACGACAGCAGTCGCTGGTTGCCGACACGGAACAGACATTTCATGATCATTCTCGACGCCAACTTTATTTCCGCGGCGAGCGCCCTGCGCGTGCTTTGCTCGGGTATCAACTCGCCAGATCGTCGCCTCTTGCTCGCCGCCTGCGCGACGAGTCTTGGCCCCCAATCCGCCAGCGCCTCAGACCCTGAAAATCTTCCCCGGATTCATGATGTCGTCCGGATCCAGCGCACGCTTTATCCGCCGCATAAGATCCAGCGCATCATCGCCCGCTTCCTCCTCAAGAAAGCCAATCTTGTGCAGCCCCACGCCGTGCTCGCCG
>SYIM01000194.1 GCA_005798775.1 Burkholderiales bacterium | reverse complement strand
GCTGCCTGAGCCGTCCGCCAGGCGCCCTGTTGAGGGTGGCAATCGGCTCCGGGCTACGCCCTGCGCCGATTGCCACCCTCAACAAAAAAAGCGGACAATTCATGTGCTACAGAACCGGACAAGTCTAAAAACCCGCGACACGCCAGGCGGCCCGCCAGGCGGCCCAAAGAACAGGCGCCCGCCGACCAGGACCATGTCCCGAAAGCACGGCAACGCTCTTGGTACCGGCAAACGACTACGGGACACTGTTGTTCGCAAACAGGCCAGCCGAAGCCTGAACAACGGCAAAGAGACCACCTGATGATCGACCCTAAATCCCCACTAGCGCAGTTGATCGGCGCGACATGTCGAGCGCTGATGCTGTTCGCGCTCGGCGTCTCCGTCGCGCCACGCCCAAAACACAGCGCCGGCGGGCACTGGGCCCGTATTCACCCCAACGCGGCCGATCACCTCCATTGTTCCGTTCCCGCCGGGCAGCGGCGCTGATGCGGTGGAGCGGGCAGTCGCATAACGGCTATCCCAGCTCTGGGGTCAGCAGATGATCGTCGACAACTGCGCGGGTGTGCAGGGTAATGTTGGCAGCGCGTACGCCGCACCCCGATCGCTGCGCTTGCCACCCTTGCTGTGACAATTGAATTTTCAACTTCGCTACGCGCAGCTTGCGTAGCCTGAACCACCCGACCTGGCCCCCATCGCAATGCGTATTCGTCCTGCGCAGTGGCGCGCCATGTAGTATCGGATTACATCCCTCGCCGCGTATCCAGGATTGGCACCATGACCTATTCCCCCGCCCGACGAAACATCTGCCTCGTCGCCCTCGGTGCGCTTGCAACCAAGCCCGCCCTCAGCCAGGCCGACTTCCCTACCCGCCCCCTGCGACTGATCATCCCTTTTCCGGGCGGATTCACCGATACGCTGGCAAGGGCCGTTGCGCAACCGCTTTCCTCCGCCCTCGGTCAACCTGTCGCAGTCGAGCAGAAGCCGGGCGGCAGCGGTCAGATCGCAGCCGGCGAGTTGTTACGCGCGCCGGCCGATGGCCACACCATGATGCTGATCCACGTTGGCACACACGCCTTGAACCAGGCGCTGTTCTCCAAGCTGTCTTATGACGCCAACGCTGATTTTTCGCCCCTGTCGGAGCTTGTGCGCCTGCCCAATCTGCTGATCGCAAGTCCCTCGCTTGGCGTCCGTTCGGTTAGCGAGCTGGTTGAGCTGGCACGTTCAAAGCCCGACACCCTGTTGTTCGCCTCACCTGGTAACGGTTCAAGCGGCCACCTCGCGGGAGAGCTTTTTCGTAACCGCGCATCGATCCGGATCGCTCATGTGCCCTACAAGGGCGCTTCCGAATCGGTCCTCGATCTGTCCGCAGGGCGAGTGCATTTCAGCTTTGACACGCTTGCCCAGGGTAGCGCCCTTTCACGAGCCGGAAAAGTCACGGCACTGGCCGTCACCAGCCCGGAACGACACCCTGCTTTCCCCGATATTCCAACCATGAGCGAGTCAGGCTTTCCAGGTTGGGAAACAGGTCCCTGGTTCGGACTCGCCGTGCGCTCGGGAACGCCCGAGGCCATCGTGACTCGGCTTGCCGAGGAAATCCGGCGCGCGCTCGCACTGCCCGACGTGCAGTCACGCCTCACCGCAATGGGCGCCACCCCCATCGGCAGCACCCCGCAGGCGTTCCGGCAACAGATCGCTTCGGAGCAGACGCGCTGGGGCGATCTGATCCGATCCATTGGCATTCGAGTCGAATGAGGCTCTTTTCCTATCGCGACCGGCCGGTTCATCTCGGACCGTTTCCGCTCGAGCGCCTGCGTCGAACCGACACCCGCCCCGAGCTGTCGGCTCTGCCGCCCATGCAGGGCCTTGAATTCGATAACGCCACTCCCGAATCGCTCACGCATGCCATGGCGCGCTTTATCGGCATGTTCGATGTCATTCGCGACGGGTCAGTCGCCCACCAGCAGTCTGATCTCCCCGATGAGCCGTCCGAACGCGCGAGGCACCTTAAAGCGGCGGCCTACTATTTCGACGCATCAATGGCGGCGACCTGCGCGTTGCCGGCCGATTGCAGGCTCGCACACCCTTTAAGGAATCCGATGGTGGCGAAGCTCGCTGCCGAACTCGAGGGTAGTCAGCCCAAAAGCTTCGCAGCCGGCATCGACATGATTCTTGCCGATGTCCTCGACTCAGCCCGCGCCAAGCACCAGCCGATCGACCACCACACCCACGCACTGGTGGTTTTAGTCGACTTTCAGCGCGAGCCGCGGCCTGGTGAGCCCGGTTGTGATTGGATACTCGGCACCCAGGCACAGCGCGCCGCCACGCTGGCGGCCCAGACAGCGGTTCTGCTTGCCACGTATCTCAGGATGCTCGGTCATTCGGCACGCTCGCACACGGCAACCTGCTCCGATGTCGACCTGCCTCGCCTTGCGGTGGTAAGCGGATTGGCGGCCGTTGAAACCCGGAACGGAGAAGCATGCGCCGTCAACCCTTATCGTGGCGCGCACTATGCGCTCGCCGCCGTCACTACATCGCTCGAACTGGCGGCCGATCGCCCGCTTGCCGTCTCCGGAGCGTGGGACCGAATTCGATCTCACGGCCCGGCATGGTGGCTGGGCGTGGGAACCGGTCGCGGGGCGCTCAATCGCGACCCCTACAGTCATCGCGAATTCCGTAACGGCCCATTACCCTTCGAGACCATCAAGCGGCGAGACGATCCCACCACCTTCATTGATCACGCACGCGTGCCGCGCTTTCCCAAGCGCGCGGACTTTTTTGCGCGGATCCTGTTCGGCGACATGGGCAAGAAGATCCAGGAGGAGGCCAAGAACGCGCACTACGTGATGAAAAGTCCAATCGGTGCCTGCGCCCGGCGTGCGCTGGGGGCGTTATTACTCCTTCAGTTCGGCGAGGCGCGTGGTCCGGTAGCGCCCGGCAGCCTTGATCCGCAGCGTAACGCCGACAACCTGAAAGCCGCGTCCTACTACATGGGCTGTGATGCGGTGGGTCTCTGTTCAGTCCCCGAGTGGGCCTGGTATTCGCACGATGCGGGTGGCCAACCGATAGCGGCCTATCACCGGAACGCGCTCAACATGCTCATCGATCAGGGGCACGAGACGATGGAAGGCGCCTCGGGTGACGACTGGATTTCCGTCGCACAAAGCATGCGCGCGTACCTTCGCTTCTCGATGATAGGAGGAATCCTCGCCGAGCAGATCAGGCGTCTGGGATGGAGTGCGCGCGTTCACTCGGTGATCGATGGCGACGTATTGCAACCCCCTTTGCTGTTGCTATCCGGCCTGGGCGAAGTCAGCAGGATCGGAGAGGTGATCCTGAACCCGTTCCTGGGCCCACGCCTCAAATCGGGCACGGTTACCACCGACATGCCTATGACCGCAGATAAGCCGATCGATTTCGGCCTCCAGCGATTCTGCGAACAGTGCAACAAGTGCGCTCGCGAATGTCCGTCCGGTGCGATCACTGCCGGCCCGAAGCTGATGTACAACGGCTATGAGATTTGGAAGTCCGACGCTGAAAAATGCGCTCGCTACCGAATCACAAACCAGGGCGGCGGTATGTGTGGCCGTTGTATGAAGACCTGCCCCTGGAACCTGGAAGGCCTGTTTGCCGAGGCCGGGATTCGCAAGATCGCCATGGATTTTCCGGGGACCGCGCCGATGTTAGCGGCACTCGACGACCATCTCGGTCGGGGCTCCATCAACCCGATCAAGAAATGGTGGTGGGATCTTGAACTCGATCGCGACAGCGGCCGTTATGTTCAGGCGCGTCAGGTACACCGCCGGGAACTCAATCGCGATCTGAAACTTCGCTACGAGGACCAGACGCTCGCGGTCTATCCTGCTGATCAGATGCCACCACCCTACCCGGTTGCCCATCCGATCAATCGTGACCAGGGCATTGAGCGCTACCGATCGCTTCTGACTCCAGCCGAATACCGGGCGCGACTTGCCGCCGGCGACACCGCCGACCTGGCCCCACCGTTTCGCATGCCCGAGGGGCCACCGCCCGTGTTTCCCGTTGTACTCAAGCGCCGCACCGAAATGGCCCGTGACATTGCACGCTTCGAGTTCGAATCACCTGATGGCAAGCCCCTCCCCCCATTCGAAGCCGGTGCGCATGTCGATGTGATCATTGCGCCCGAATATCGGCGCTCCTACAGTCTGGCCGGTGACCCCGCTGATCCTGGCCGATATGTACTGGGTGTACTCCGTGAGCCCCGCGGCAAAGGTGGGTCGATGCTGATGCATCGCGTGTTCCGGGAGGGCAAGCGGGTATTCGTCACACCGCCGGCCAATCACTTTCCGCTTCGTCCGGGCGCGCAAAAGACCCTGCTATTTGCCGGCGGCATTGGCGTCACACCACTCATCGCCATGGCACACGAGCTGCATCGACAGGCGGCCGATTTTGAGCTCCACTACAGCGCGTCGAGCGAGGCCCATGCGGGATTTGTTCAGGATCTGCGCGAGGCTACCTGGGCGTCGCGTGCGCGAACCTATTTCAAGGATCAGGGCCTCCGTGCAGACCTGCCCGCACTGATCTCCGAATGGCATTCGGGATACGAGCTCTACACCTGCGGCTCGCTTCGCTATATGGATGCCGTCTTTGAAGCCGCGGCCACGCGAGGCTGGCCGGCGGAGTCACTCCATCGCGAATTATTCGTCGTTCCCGACACACCCGACCGGCCGAACCATCCCTTCACCCTTCTGCTTGCAGCCAGCGGCCGATCGGTCGCGGTAGGGGCTGATCAGTCGGCTGCCGAAGCACTTCAGGCGGCTGGCATCGCGGTCGACGTCAAATGCTCGGACGGAATTTGCGGCGTCTGCTCGGCCGGGGTGCTGGCCGGGGAAGTGGATCATCGCGATCATGTTCTGAGTGCCCGCGAACGCACGACGAAAATGCTTCTATGCTGTTCGCGTGCGGCGGCGCCCGGGGCCGAGATATCGATCGCTCTTTAGGCGCAAAGCGAATACCGGGTTGCCGGCGCCCTAGAATTTTTCAGATAGCCGAACCGCTGCATTCAGGATATCGCCCAACAAACTGCTGTAGAGCTCGGAGTCAAGTGCATCGATCGGCGCAGAAAAAGAAAGCAAAAGCGTATCGGTACGCTCGTCAAAGCTCAAATGCGCGCCACCCGTCTCCAGGCCAAACAGGTTCAGTTCAAGCACACGCTTCAACAGCGCCAACTGCAAATCGCCGCCTTCAGGGAGATCGACGAGCGGAATATGGAAGAAGACCAGATCCGACTGGTCAGAGACTTCCACCACACATTGAAGACCATCACCAAACGAGACGGTACGGTGTCCATCTTCGTTCATTAACAGAGCATGATCCGCCGTGCGACCGGCATCAGCGAGCCATATGGAAACAGTGCTTTGGTGCGCGTTCAAATAGGGCGGGCTCACCATAGACCACGACATCGACTCCGCAATCGCTCTGGTCCTTCAGCCGAAAAATGTACCGTCGCCATGTTTGAAGCCTTTAAGCGCACGCTCACCCTTCCTGCCCTGATAGGCGAAGTTATCTGCGCTAGCCTTAAGGTCGATCTCGGCTCCGCCGATCCGGACGGTGGCGTTGCCAGTGAAACGAAAGGTTAATTTGTCGACCATTCCGATCATCCAGCCTGCGGCAGTCGTCAGACCGCTGCAATCACCTGAATCTCAATCATCAGCCCAGGGTCGGCCAGATGCGCAACCTCAACCATGGTGCTGGTAGGCAGGTGATCTTTGAAAAACTCCTCGCGCGCCGCGACAATCTGTCGGAATTCGCGCATGTCTGTGGTGTAGACCGTGGTCCAGACAATATCGGCCAAGGTCCCACCCGCGGCTGTCAGACTCTTTTCGATATTGCGGATGCATTGCCTCGTTTGCTCGAGCATGCTGCCTGTTCCCACCTGATTGCCGTCTCCGTCGCGCGAAACTTGTCCTGACACGAAAATAAAGCTACGGGGATGGTCTACTCGCACGTAGTGGTTGTAGACGGTGGCCCTGACGTTTTTCATGCCCTGCCGATACGGGTCGCTGACGATGGTCGACCACCGACCCACCTTGGACGCACCCAGTGTTGCCCGACTACGGGCTGCGGGCGCAATCATCATCGGGATGACCAATACATCCGAATACGAATTCAGAGGCTACACAGATAACCGCGTGTCCGGGCTCACCCGCAACCTCTGGGATCCGGAACGCACGCCCGGCGGCTCAAGCGGTGGTGCGGCAAGTTCGGTTGCTGCCGGCATCACGCCGATTGCCCTGGGTACTGACGGCGGCGGTTCGATCCGTAACCCCTGCAGCTTCACGGGACTGGTGGGTAT
>SYIM01000193.1 GCA_005798775.1 Burkholderiales bacterium | reverse complement strand
GACACCAGAATCATGTCCTTCTTGCGATCCACGATCCGGATGGAGCCGCGCTCGTCGGCCACACCGATATCGCCTGTCCGGAAAAAACCGCCTGCGGTAAACACCCGCGCAGTTTCGTCGGGGCGCTGCCAGTAACCGGTCATGACCTGAGGGCCGCGAACGGCAATTTCACCGCGCTCACCAAGCGGCACCTCCTGCCCGTCATCGTCGAGCACGACTACGTCGGTAGACGGAAGCGGCAAACCGATGGTGCCCGAATAGGCATCGGTATCCGTGGGATTGCAGGTGGCCGAGGGCGAAGTCTCGGAGAGACCATAGCCCTCGCAAATCGGGCATCCGGTGAGCTCAAGCCACTTCTGGGCCGTGGCAGCCTGCACCGCCATGCCGCCGCCGTTGCTCACCACGAGGCCCGAGAAATCAAGCTGCCGGAACCCTTCATGATTGACCAGCGCGTTATAGAGCGTGTTGACCGCCGGGAAAATATTGAGCCTGTGCGGCCTGACCTCTTTCACCAGCGCATCGAGGTCGCGCGGATTCGGGATGAGAATGTTTTTTGCGCCGATCCGCATGCCAAGAAGCGCGCAGATTGTGAACGCGAAGATGTGATAAAGCGGCAGCGCGCACACCATGGTGATCGGTTCGCCCGCAGGCAGCGGGCGCCTGGTGTTGTGAAGCGCGGGCTGGATCCAGGCCTCGGACTGCAACAGGTTCGCGATCAGATTGCGGTGCGACAGCGCAGCGCCCTTTGAGATGCCCGTGGTGCCACCGGTGTACTGCAGCACCGCCAGATCCTGATGCCCGACCGGTACCGGTTGCAGGGGGAGGGACTCGCCGCGCTTGAGCACCGCCCGAAACGACAGCGCCTCGGGCAAATTCCAGGCCGGCACCATCTTCTTCACGTGCTTCACGACCGCATTGACCAGCATGCCCTTCAAGCCACCCAGCAGGTCACCCATTCCGGTAACCACCACCGATTCGATTGAAGTGTTGGCCACGACCTGCTCGAGCACATGCGCGAAATTTTCGAGAATGACGATGGCGCGCGCGCCGGAATCTTTCAGTTGGTATTCAAGCTCTCGCGCGGTGTAGAGCGGATTGACGTTCACGATCACCATGCCGGCGCGCAGCACGCCTGCGAGCGCCACCGGATACTGAAGCACGTTGGGCATCATGAGTGCCACCCGGTCACCGCGGCGTAGCCCCGTTGACTGTAGCCACGCGGCGAACGCACGCGAACGCGCATCGAGCTCGCCGAACGTCATGCCAGCGCCGAATCCAACGTAAGCGGTGCGTGCCGCGTGCGTGCGAAAAGCCTCGTTGATGAGGTCGATGAGCGACCCGTAGAGCGTGTCGTCAATCGTGGGGGGAACCCCGGCCGGGTAAGACGTCAGCCAAAACCGCTCCATGTTGCCTCCTGTGCGCGGCACCCTTTTGGGTGCGCATGGCGCCGCGAATCGTTTAACGCCCCTCTTTTTACTCCATCCGCGTGGCCGCGGCCAGACGTGCCGCACGCGCTTCAGGGGGAAGCGCAGCCAGCGCGCGCATCGCCGCGTAAAACCGCGGCAAGCTCTCGCGCTCGGCACGATAGAGGTTCAGAAACGCCGGAACCAGGTCATGGTAGAGCCCCACCGACATCAGATTCGCGTTGCCAAGGGGCTGTGCAAACCAGCGATCCCAGGCCGAAAAAGCGGGGTTGGCCTCCCTCAGCATGGCAAACGATACGCGAAGGTCGGTGAACGCCTGGCGGCGGCCCTCACGCTTTTGTTCGTCAGAAATCGGCTGGTTGTACATCGCCCGTAATTGCCCGGCGGTCTCGGAGAGCAGCGAGACAATCCGCTCGCGCCGGTCGCGCCGGTCGAGCCAGTCTGCAAGCATCGACGGATCGGCAGCCGAGTGGGTCAACCAGCGCTCGACGCCGATTCGCTCAACCGCAGTGGCAAACGACTCATTGAATCGGGTATCACCAGGCACCCAGACCACCTGATGGGCGAGCTCGTGAAAGATAAGCTGCGCAAGCTCGGGCTCGGGCTGGCCAATGAAGGTGCTTAGGAGCGGATCAGCAAACCAGCCAAGCGTGGAATAGGCCGACACGCCAGCGACCTGCACATCGAACCCTTCGGCGCGCAGGTTCGCTGCGTACGCCTCGGCCTCTCGCTCGTTGTAATAACCGCGGTAGGCCACGCAACCCGCCACCGGAAAACACCAGCGCAGTGGTTCCAGCGAGAGTTCGGGCGCAGCCTGAACGTTCCACACCACGTGCGGCCGATCGATCTGCGCAAAACGGGTGAAGCTGCCGTTATCGGGGAGCGCAAGTGCGTCCACCGCAAAGCGCCGCAGATTTTTCGCAAGCTCAAGCCTCTGCTTCAGGGCCGGACGCGTTCCGGGATCGCCGATCAGATCATCGACCGGCCGCGCAGACCACCAGAGCGAGAGATGGCCCCGCGCGGACTGCCAGAGATAGGCGGGTTCGTAGCCGCTGCGGGCGGCGGGCTTTATCGCCGTTTCCGTTGGAGACCGGTCCGTAGCCGCGGCCGCACTCGCAAGGACCATGCATCCCGCGAAAGCGATTCTCGCAATCTGTTGCAGCAGATGAGACCCCCTTAGATACACGAGCAACACCCCCCTATAATCGCCTGCAACGGGCTGCCCGATCGAAAGATGCGCCCTATCCCCACCGCCTACCCAAGGTCCTTCCATGTCTGATTTCGTTCTCCGTGGCGCCACGCTGGTGCTTCCCGACCGCGACCCCGAGCGCGGCGATGTACTGGTGATTGAGGGCCGGATCGAGGCCCTGCTCGAACCGGGCGCGCCCGCCCCCGCCGGCATCGCCGAACACCGTGCAGAGGGCCTGCACGCGTTTCCGGGCTGTATCGATGCACATGTGCATTTCGGCATGGGCGAAAAAATCACCGAATACAGCACTGAAACCGTCTATGCCGCGCAAGGTGGCATCACCACCATTCTCGGCTATTTCCTGAATAACGAGGCCTACTCCGAGGTCTTTCGGCGTGAACAGGAGTACGCGCGCTCGCGCATGCATGTCGACTACGGCTTTCACTTCAGCACCGCCAACGAACTCCACATCGAGGAGCTCGACCGTTATGTGCGCGAATACGGCGTGACCTCCTTCAAGTACTTCATGAATTTCAAGGGCGAGGAAGGGCGCTACCTTGGTCTCGACGGCACCGATGATGGCTTCTTCCATGATCTGCTCAAGCGCTCGGCCGAGGTAGGCCGTCCGATGATCGTGTGTCATACCGAGAACATTGAAATCGTCAACCGCCTGCGCCAGCGGACGCAGGCCTCGGGAGGCAGCACCCTGCGCGATTGGGCCTCGTGCAAGCCCGCGCTTACCGAAGCCGAGCCCGCGATCCGCGCCATGTTCCTCGCCGAGAAGCTGCGCGCACGCGTGTTTTTCCCGCATATCTCCACCCGCATGACACTTGACGAGGTGCGCTTCTGGCGCGGTCGCTTCGATCAGGTGTTCGTTGAAACCTGCCCGCACTACCTCACCCACACTGAAGACAGCGCCCTCGCGGGCATGGGTAAGGCCAATCCTCCGTTTCACACCGCCGACGACCGGGAGGCGCTCTGGGAGGGAATTGCCGACGGTACGATCGATGTGGTGGCCTCCGATCATGTCGCACGCAAGCGCGCCACCAAAGACAAATCAATGTGGCTCGCGTCGCAAGGGTTTCCGGGTAGCGCCACCATCTTGCCCGTGTTGCTCTCCGAAGGCTGGCACAAGCGGCGTATTCCGCTCCGAAAACTGGCGGCAACCGTCACCTCCGGGCCGGCGCGCATCTTCGATCTGGCACCCATGAAGGGGTCGCTCGCGCGTGGCGCCGATGCCGACTTCACGCTGGTCGATCTCGAGCGCGAGCGGACGGTGCGAGCCGCTGAGCTGGGCTCTTATTCCGACTACAGCCTCTACGACGGCTGGACCTTCAAAGGCTGGCCGGTGCGTACCATTGTGCGCGGGGTGACGGTGATGGATGAAGGTCGGATCACCGGCCCCAGCGGCCACGGCGAATATCTCTGGCGCCAGATCGGCGAGCCGCCCATCCGAGGCCGCAGCGCTTAGGCCGCCTTTTCCACCTCAACCAGACAGTCGTAGAAAGTGGGCCCGCGGCCCAAGTCGGTGAGCGCCTGACCCGTGACCGCGTTCACGTTGCGGGCCCCCGGCACGAGCTTGTGCCACCAGAGGCCCCAGGCCACCACCAGGTCACGGCGCGTACGATCACTCACCCGCGCACGCGCCAGAAACGAACCCCGGTCGTTGAATACCCGAACCTGATCGCCGTCGGCAATGCCACGCGCCGCCGCATCGTCGGGGTGGATTTCGCAGCGCTGCTCACGCTCGGTCGCCTGCAGGCTTGCCACATTCACAAAGCTTGAATTGAGAAAATGGCGCGCGGGCGGCGAGATCATGGCGAGCGGATAACGGGCAGCAAGCGCCGGATCTGCATGCCGGGATTCGCGGTTAGGGAGCCAATCGGGAAGCGGGTCGTGGCCTTCACTCTTAAGCCGCTCGCTGTAGAACTCGCATTTTCCTGAGGGCGTCGGAAAGCCTCCTTCGGCGTACGGCGCATCGGCATGCTGCATCTTGATCCAGCCTTCCCGAATCATGCGCTCATAGGCGTCTGGACCGGCAATCGGACTCGACCAGTCCATCGCATCGCGGGCGATCGCCTCGTCACTCGCCTGAAGCAGCGGATCGGTATAGCCCATTCGGCGCGCAAGGTCGCGGAACACGTCGCTGTTTGAGCGCGCCTGTCCAAGCGGTTCGATGGCAGGCTGATTGGCGAGCACGTACCAGTGTCCATAGGCCTTGTGAACCTCGAAGTGCTCGAGCTGCGTGGTGGCAGGCAGCAGATAGTCAGCG
>SYIM01000192.1 GCA_005798775.1 Burkholderiales bacterium | reverse complement strand
CTCGACGCACGCCGGTTTTGTCATGCGCACAGCATCGCCGATGCCGACCGCAAGCTGGTGGAATTTCTGGTGGAGCACCACCTCACCATGTCAACGGTCGCGCAGAAGCAGGACCTCTCCGACCCAGCGGTGATCAGCCGTTTCAGCGACCTGGTTCAGAGCGAGGAACGCCTCACCTACCTTTACCTGCTCACGGTTGCCGATATTCGAGGTACAAGCCCGAAAGTCTGGAACGCATGGAAAGCGAAGCTCCTTGAGGACCTGTACCGCGCAACCCGTCGCCACCTTGCCGGTGAGGCCCCGAACACAGGGGCCATGCTCGACAGCCGTCGCGCCGAAGCGGTTCGGTTGCTCAACCTGCAGGCCATTGACCCCGAGCGCTACAACGGCTTTTGGACCCGCCTGGGCATCTCATATTTTCTGCGCACCGATCCGATTGACATTGCCTGGCATGCCCGAGTGCTATCGGGACCGCATCGTGACGGCGCCGTGGTCCGTGCACGGATGGCGCCTATTGGCGAGGGCTTCCAGGTCGTGGTCTACACCCGCGACCAGACCGATCTCTTTGCACGGATCTGCGGCTATTTCGACGCGCACAACCTCTCGGTGCTCGATGCACAGATTCACACGACACCCGACGGCGATGCGCTCGACAGCTTTCTGGCGATCGACCCGCATGCGCAAATGGGCTATCGCGAGCGGCTCACTCTGGTTGAGCGCGAACTGGCGGATGCGCTGCGCGCCCCGGGCGCCCTGCCCGCCCCGGTGCGCGGTCGCCTCTCGAGGCGCTCGCGCTATTTCCCGGTCACCCCCACCGTCGACCTGCGGCCCGATGATCGCGGCGGACGCCATCTGCTCTCCATTACCGCCAACGACCGCACCGGACTGCTCTACAGCGTGGCGCGTGTCATGAGCCGACACCAGGTCAGCCTGGTCAGTGCCCGGATCATGACACTGGGTGAGCGGGTGGAAGACGTGCTTGTGGTTCAGGGACCTGTTTTCGACCAGCCGCGCGGAACGCTTGAATTCGAGAGCGAGTTGCTGGCAGCGCTCAACTGACCTTCAGTCCCGCGGGGCGGTCGCCGCTTCACAGAGCTCTGCAAGCAGTCGGCGGACATCGTTCATCGACCGGGTAAGGGTGGTCATGATCGCGTCCATCGAGACACTCTCGCTGCTTGATGCGAGGCCCGCCGCGGCATTCGCAACCACGGCAAGGCAGGCATAAGGCAGCCCAAGTTCCCGGGCGAGCACCGCCTCGGGCATGCCGGTCATGCCGACCAGCGTACAGCCGTCTCGCCCCATCCGGTTGATTTCAGCAGCCGTTTCCAGACGCGGGCCGTTGGTGCACCCGTAGACCCCTCCCATAATCAGCGGCAACCCAATCCGTCGGGCGCTGCTCGCCAGGGCCGCACGCAGCTCGGCGTCGTAGGGTTCAGTGAAATCGACATGTGCAACCTTGTTCTCGGCGCCATCGAAAAAGGTGGCCTCACGCCCGCTCGTGTAGTCGATGAGCTGGTCAGGCACCACCAGCACGCCCGGCGAACAGTCTGGCGCAATACCGCCCACAGCTGCGACGGCAACTATTTCACTGGCGCCGGCTTCGCGTAACGCCCAGATGTTCGCGCGATAGTTGATGCGGTGGGGTGGAACGCGATGGTCTTGTGCATGACGCGCAATAAAAAGCACCTCTCTTGTCCCCCAAACCCCCCGGCTCAGCGTGTCAGAGGGTGCGCCCCAGGGGGTCTCAACGGCGAGACGGACAGGCTGGCGCACCTCATCGAGCTTATAGAGACCGCTCCCGCCGATGATTGCGAGCATGCTCTCGCCCTGCTAGTTGAAGACCCGAAGCGCGGTTGCAGACCCTGGAACAAGCCCGGCAGCTGCGAGCGCGGCGCAACGCTCATCGAGCTGCGTCGTGATGGCCTCGATCCCTCGGTCTGTCAGCGGTTTGCCGCTGTCATCGATGATTCGACCGGGCAGCCGACGCGCACTGATGCGAACGCATTCGATCAAAGCGGCAAAGGGCCTCGCCTCTGGAGCTACCCTAGGTACATCCAGCAGAAAGCTGAGACGATTGGATTGTTCTCCCAGTGCAACCGAAAAAATCGTTTCACCCCTGGGCCCCAACCGCGCATAACGGTTGTTGCTACGCTGGACGACGGCAAGCGGGCCCGCCAACGCCGCAAGCTGGGAAGGACCCAGCGTTTCGGCTGCATCGACATTGATACACACCTGAGCATCGAGACGTGCACTCTCCAAATCAAGTGCACGGGCACGCGCCAGCACACTCGCCATGTCGCTGATTTCAACGCCCACCCCGAGCGACGCGGCGAGCTCCCGAATGCGCTGAGCAAACTCAGTGTATTCCAGTGCATTGAGCGGGCCCGCGCGATTGGCGAGAAGCAACCCGAATCGCGCGGCGCCGCAGGACTCGCCTGCACGCGGCAGATGCCAACCCTCGGACGACGGCAACAGGCCCAGCACTTCGAACACAACGGGCTTACTGCCAGAGCGCCTGAACGACTGCCCCAGCGATACCACCTTCTCGGCGTGAATCGGCTGAACAAACCGAAGTGATGCGATGCAATCGGTCCGGTCGGACAATATTCCGCCAGGGGCCTCAGGCTGGCTCACCGCGCTGGCGCCCATCGCAACAGGGCGGCTGGGCGCAAGTGCGGCGGCAGGGGACGGATCATCGCGGAGCGGTTCACCATGCAGCCCCCGCGGGACGACCGGCACAGGGCGCGGCCCCTCAAGCGCTGGCTGAACCGGAAGAGGCTCTGCAGGGAGCCCCATCACTGCAGGCGAACTCGGATCGACCCGGGGCTTCGCGGTAAACACGGGTCGGGAATCAACATATTCGAAAGGCGACTCGGCGGTCGTCGCCGGGTGCCCAGGAGCGGCAACGCGCTCAGCGGCTACCGATGCCTCGCCAAAAAAAGCAGCGGGCAACGGTGAAGCATCTTCTTTGGACAGGTGATGCTGAGACGCCTCGCCAGACAAGCCCGAGGAACGCTCCAGCGAGCCCAACTGTGGTTCAGCACGCAGCGGGTCGTAGGGCCGCATATCTGACATGCCCAGGCTGGGCTCACCTCGTACCGCGGGTGGCCGCAGACCAGGTTCTACGCGAATGGTGGTGGCGCCCGAGGGCAGGGGAACGCCCACTGACAGACCTTGATCAGGCCGATTGGGCTCTGCAGTGGCTGCATGCCGGGCATCGATGGGCGCGTCGTCGCGGACCGCCAGCCTGCGCAGTCGCCATGCACGCCAGGCATCGAACACGACTACTGTCCCGATAGCCAGGGCAACGAAAAGCAAAATGCTGACGGTCAGGCTGTCGATCATGCTGCCTTGGCGAAGTTCGCCGCCGCCTCGAGATCGACCGCCACCAGGCGTGACACACCCTTTTCCTGCATGGTGACGCCGATCAGTTGTTCAGCGAATTCCATGGCGATTTTGTTGTGGGTGATGAACAGGAATTGGGTCTGAGCCGACATTGCGCGGACCATTTCTGCGTAGCGCTCGGTGTTGGAGTCGTCAAGCGGTGCGTCCACCTCGTCAAGCAGGCAGAACGGCGCCGGGTTGATCTGAAAAAGCGAAAATACCAGAGCAATGGCAGTAAGCGCCTTTTCGCCACCCGAAAGCAAGTGAATCGAGGTGTTTCGTTTGCCCGGCGGCTGCGCCATCACCTGAAGGCCTGCGTCAAGAATTTCCTCCCCGGTCAGGATGAGTCGCGCCTCGCCGCCGCCGAACAGGCGCGGAAACAACTCGCCAAAGTGTCTGTTCACGGTGTCGTAGGTTTCACGTAACAGGGTACGAGTCTCACGATCGATTTTCCGGATCGCATCTTCAAGGGTGGTGATCGCTTCATTGAGGTCAACAAGCTGCGCCTGAAGGAAGCCCTGCCGCTCGCTCGCCTGGCTCAACTCGTCAAGTGCGGCTAAGTTGACCGCTCCCAGGGCTGCAATGGTGTTCGATAAACGCGCAACCTCACCCTGTAGCCAGCTGGGCTTGGGGGGCGCCTCGGAAAAACGCTTGCGAAGGCTAATCTCGGCCGCCTCATCAACCTGGGCCTCAACAAGCTGAGCGGCGAACTGCTCGGCGCTGATACGGGCCGCCTGCTCGTTGAGCTGGAGCGCGTGCAGACGCTCCCGAAGCGGTTCCTGAGCGCGTTCGGTGGTCAGTCTTGCCTCGTCGCCCGCGCGCAATCTCTGGCTGATGTCATCGAGTCGCTGACGGGCAGCACCCAGCGCAGCCTCGGCCTGAACCCGGTTTGCCAGCGATGACTGCAGCGCCTCTCGCGCCCCGGTGTCGGAAATATCGCCCAACCTCGCTTCGAGTAGTGCGCGTTCATCACCTGCCGACTGAAGCTGAGCACGCGCGGTGTCAGCCGACGCATTCAGGCGTTCAATGAGGGCTTCAGCGGACCGAACGGCAAAGTCGGCTTCACGCGCATCAGCCTCGGCCTGCCGAACCTGCTCTCGCTGCCGCTCAAGAGCGGACTCGGTCTCTTCCAGCATGAATTGCTGTTCTTCGGCACGCTGCTGGGTTTCGCCCAGCTGCGCGTCGAGAGAATCAAATTCGCCAGCGAGCGCTTGCAGGGTATTTTCGAAATCACTTGACTGGTGGGTGATGTCTTCGAGTTCGCTGGTGATCCGCTCACGACTGCCTGCCAGTCGGGCCGACTCCTGTTCGAGCCGCTGAGCGTTTAGCCGGAGCACAGACAACTCGCGAAGCGCACGAGCGTGATCTTCCCGCAACATCGCAAGCTGGCGCTGAGCGTCGGCGGCTCCCGCCTCTGTCCGGACCGCCCCCGCCCGCGCATCATCGACAAGCATCTGCTGAGCACGTTGCTCTCGGGCAAGGTTGTCAATTTCATGGAGCCGGGCGAGCAGACCCTCCGCCTCGGTGTCAGCCGCATGCAGAAGCGCAGAAAACCGCCCCACCTGATGCCCCTCCCGAACCACAAATTGTCCGCCAGCCGGCAATAAGGGTCGCTGGGCAAACGCCTGCTCCAGTGAATCAGCGGCAAACCAATGGGCCAGCATGTCGTGGAGCATCGCCTGAACGCCAGCATCGGGACAGTTGGCAAGCGTTGACAGCGGCTTGAGTTCAGCGGATCGGGAGGCTGGCGTTGGGGCTACGCTCTCACCAGCGAAGAATGCGACTTTTGCAGGTGGCGAATCTGAGGCAAGCGCCGCAAGCATGGAAATGCCTGTGAGCTCCAGCGCATGGACGCGCTCGCGGAGCGTCGCTTCAAACGCTGCCTCCCAGCCAGGCTCGATCCGAAGGCGAGGATGTAGCCGCGTGAGGCGCTCCAGGCCGTGCCGCTCCAGCCAGGGCTGGATCTTGGATTGGCTCTCAAGGCGCTGCTGCAGCTGGCGCAGCGCCGAGAGGCGCGCGTCGATCCGCGCGAGCGACGCCTCGGCCTCACGCAGCACCTGCTGGGCGGGTGTCCGTGTGGCATCGAGCTCCCGCCAGCGCTGATCGGCCGCTGCTACAGATTGCTGCAGCCGCGCCTCGACTGCCTCCGCGGCAGCCGCCGCTTCGCGCTGATGCTCGAGCTGATCCGGGTCAACGTTGGCGAGCTGCGCGAGCTCGAGTTTCAGCCGGTCACGCCTGATCTGCAACGAATCAAGGCTGTTTTGTGCGTTTCGTTGCCGCAGCGCTGAAAGCTCGATGGCCTGACTGGATTGCGCCGCCACCGCGCGGGCGGCCTCGAGTGAAACCCTGGCCTCGCGCACCCTCGCCTCGGTATCCGGATAGGCCTCCGACAACTGCACACAAACCGCAGCCAGTGTTTCCGCCTGCTCGCGGTCGTTATCGAGCCGTGCGACCGCATCGCCCCGCTGGGCTTCCGTGGAATCAAGCAGCGCCTTCGCCCGCTGAGCCTGCTGCGCTAACGAATCGAGGCGCTCACGCAACTGCCCCTGGGTTTGCGCAACCACCCGGATATCGGCTTCCAGCCTCGCCACTTCAGCGTTGACGTCATAGAGCCGTCCCTGCGCTGCGTGAACCTCGTCGCCCGCAGCGTAGTGCGACGCGCGCACCGACTCGAGTTCAGATTCCAGCCGACGGAGCTCTGCCTGGCGTTCCTCGATTGCACTGGAGGCCGCTGCGATCTGACCCGCGATCCGGCCTTGCTCGGCCACCGCATCATCGCGTCGCAGAACCCAGAGCATGCGCTGCTTGGCATCCCGGTCGGCCTCGAGCTCCCGGAACCGTGCGGCAAGTTCAGCCTGGCGCTCGAGGCGGCCGATCTGGTCATTCAGTTCACGCAGGATGTCATCCACCCGCGTGAGATTCTCCCGGGTGTCGGCGAGTCGCCCTTCGGTTTCACGCCGCCGCTCCCGATAGCGGGAGACGCCGGCCGCCTCTTCGAGGAATACCCGCAGCTCTTCGGGGCGCGACTCGATGATTCGTGAAATAGTGCCCTGTCCAATAATGGCGTAGGCGCGCGGCCCCAGGCCGGTGCCGAGAAAAAGATCGTAGACGTCTCGGCGTCGAACGACCTGGTTGTTGATGGAATAAATAGACTGCCCGTCACGCCCGAGCACGCGCCGGACCGACAACTCGGCGAACTGGCCCCATGAGCCCCCGATGCGGCCAAGGGAGTTGTCAAATACCAGTTCAACCGATGCACGACCTGATGCTTTGCGGGACGTTGTTCCGCTGAAAATGACGTCCTGCATGGATTCTCCACGCAGCTCTGATGCTTTGGTTTCGCCCAGCACCCACCTCACCGCGTCGATAATGTTGGATTTGCCGCAGCCGTTCGGGCCAACGATTCCGACCAGTTTTCCGGGAACTTCAAACGACGTGGGCTCCACAAATGACTTGAACCCAGCCAACTTGACCTGTTTGAGGCGCACCCGAACTCCCAGCGTGAAGGGTCGAGCCGGAACATCCGGCATGGCCCCATATAATAACACTCGACCCGCAAAAACCTCCCGCCCTTTTACTAATCCATCATCTTACAAATGCCATCCAAGCCATCGAAAATATTGGATATTTTTCAGAATCCGAGTCCGGAGCGCGACTACCTGGTCCACTTTGAGGTGCCCGAGTTCACCTGCCTGTGCCCGCTGACGGGCCAACCGGACTTTGCGCTGCTCGTCATCGACTACGTGCCAGACCGCAGCAATGTCGAACTCAAATCGCTGAAGAACTACATGTGGTCGTTCCGTAATGAAGGCGCGTTCCATGAGGCGGTTACCAATCGCATCCTTGACGATCTGACAGGCGCCATCCGTCCTCGGTTCATGCGGCTGACTGCGCGCTGGTATGTTCGTGGCGGCATTTTCACCACCGTGGTCGTTGAGCATCGTAAACGCGGCTGGAAACCGGCTGCTCCCGTTCAGCTCCCTGAGCCCGGTGAAGCACCTGAATCTTTTCGTTAAAAGTCAATAGTTTAAAGAGATATATTGAATCGTTTTCTGAGCACGCTGCAGCCCTATCCCTTCGAGCGCCTGAGGGCGTTGCTCGCAGGCATCACGCCATCACGCGAGCACACCGCCATCAGCCTCTCAATCGGCGAGCCCAGGCACCCCACGCCGCAGCTGCTCATTGAGGCCCTCCGTGAGGCAACCGGCGGTCTCGCCGTGTATCCGCCCACCGCCGGCAGTCCTGCGCTGAGGCAGGCGATCGCCGTCTGGCTCAGCCGACGCTACAACGTTCCCACCCTCAACCCGGACACACAGGTGTTGCCGGTCAATGGTTCTCGCGAGGCGCTATTTTCATTTACTCAAAGTGTGATTGATCCAGCCACCGGTGCCTGGATCATCTGCCCCAACCCGTTTTATCAGATCTATGAAGGGGCGGCCCTGCTGGCGGGTGGCCGCGCCTGGTTCGTCAACCAGATCGCGTCCGAGGGCTTCCGCTGCGGCTACGAGTCAGTGCCGGCTGAGGTCTGGCGCGACTGTAAGCTGCTCTTTAGCTGCTCGCCGGGCAATCCCACCGGCGCGGTCATGACGCTGGACGACTGGCGCAAGTTGTTCGAACTCTCAGACCGCCACGGGTTTGTGATTGCCTCGGACGAGTGCTATTCCGAAATTTATTTTGACGAAGCGCGGCCGCCATTGGGAGCCCTCGAGGCAGCGCACCGCCTCGGTCGTACCGACTATCAACGGCTGATGGTATTTTCTAGCCTTTCCAAGCGTTCCAACGCGCCAGGCCTCCGGTCGGGTTTCGTCGCGGGCGACGCGAACCTCATCAAACCGTTTCTGCTCTACCGCACCTATCACGGCGGCGCGATGAGCCCGACGGTTCAAACGGCCTCGATCGCAGCCTGGAACGACGAGCAGCACGTGATCGACAACCGATTGATGTACAGGGAAAAATTCGATGCCGTCACGCCGCTGGTGGCGCAATCGCTTTTAGTCGACCGACCAGAAGCGGGGTTCTACCTTTGGGCGCGAGTACCCGGCGGCGACGATCAGGCGTTCTGCCAGCAGCTCCTCGCGCAATATAATGTGTTGGTGTTGCCGGGAAGCTTCCTCGCCCGGGAACATCAGGGCGTCAATCCGGGCAACGGCTTTGTCAGGCTCGCGCTGGTTGATAGCCATGAGCGGTGCCTTGAAGCAGCACGCAGGATCGCCCAACTGGTCTCCGGCTGATACCTCATGTTCGGCCAGCCGCTTTGGGCGGCTGGTGTCCACTCTCCTCAACCTTACCGAATCCGCCGATGAACGCACTGCAGCAGACGATAGAACACGCCTGGGAACACCGCACGGACCTGAGCCCGCGCGCCGCGCCCGATGGAACCCGCCAGGCAGTCGAGCAGGTCATCGCTGGCCTTAACGATGGGTCGCTCCGGGTGGCCGAAAAAATCGATGGTAGCTGGGTCACACACCAGTGGGTGAAGAAGGCGGTGTTGCTTTCATTCCGGCTGGAAGACAACGTACCGGTGTCCGGGGGCGATTTGCGCTTCTATGACAAGGTCCCCACCAAGTTTGCAAACTGGTCAGCCGCCGATTTCGCATCGGCTGGCTTTCGTGTGGTTCCTCCAGCCGTCGCGCGGCGCGGCGCGTACATCAGCCGCAGTGTGGTGCTGATGCCCTCCTACGTGAACATTGGTGCCTGGATCGGTGAAGGCACCATCCAGGCGATGCCGAGACAGAGGACGATGATCGTCAATAAAAATAACTCTCGGCTGCGGCTGCGCACGATATGTTCCAGCAGCTTAGGAACCAGATACCAGGCAGCGGCAATGACCAGCGCGATGACAAGG
>SYIM01000191.1 GCA_005798775.1 Burkholderiales bacterium | reverse complement strand
GGTGACCGTAGCGACGGTGGTCCCGAACAGGACAGCGAGCTCGCGCTGCGGCGGAATCTGCGCCCCAGACTCCAATGCCCCTTGCCTGACACCGTTCTCCAGCGCCTGGACCAGGCCGAGATATTTGGGCGTTCCCGCCACCAGGCGGCGGCGGCCGGCAGCGGTCAGAAAGTCGCGCGCAGACGCATCGGCGGATCGGGGCTGCGCAGGGAGGCTATGCGGCTGAACCATAAGCGTCATATTACGCTTAAATAACACTTAAGCAACCCCTCGAGGTTTTGATTATTGACTGAAGTAACAAATCGCTTCGAGATTGACCTCTTTCGATTCATGTCACACAATCGCATTCGAACTAGCACAGTTGGAGCCCAATCATGATTTCCCCCAGCGTATCGGCCCTGGTTGACGGCGAGGTCTATGTCCCCGGACTACCCGCCGACTACCTGGTCGACACTTACGGTATTCCCGCCGATCAAATCTCCAAGCTGGGCTCAGCCGAAAACCCCCATGGCACCTCGCCGCTTGCCCGCCGTGCGGTCGAACAGGTGCTGGACCGTATGTCGATCTACCCGGAGTGGACCTCGCGTCAGTTGCGCGAGGTCATTGCGCGCCGCTACGGAGTCACGCCGGAGAGCGTGGTCTGTGGCTCTGGCGAAACCGAGGTCATCGCGCTGGTCATCCGCGCTTATGCAGGCCCGGGCGAGCCGGTACTGATGCATGCACCCTGCTTTCCGCTCTACCGCATCTTTGCCACCATGGAGAACCGAAAGCCGGTCTACGTCCCGATGGGAAAAGACTTCAACCTGGAGATGGACCACTATCTCGAAGCCCTAGCCAGTCGACCGAAGATCGCCTTCCTCACCAGCCCACACAACCCAAGCGGACAGCTGGTGTCCGAGGCCGACGTGCGCCGCGTCTGCGAAGCGGCGCACGAAAACACCCTTGTCGTACTCGATGAGGCCTATATTCACTACAGCGAAACCGAAGGTAGTGTTCACCTGCTCCGCAACTAGTCCAATCTTATGGTGCTTCGCACTTTTTCAAAGGCCTATGGGCTGGCGGGTCTGCGAGTGGGATTCGGCATGTCGGGCAACGCGGCGCTGATGGAGCCGCTCCGGCGCCTGAAGCCCACCTGGAATGTAGGCCAGTTGCAGCTTGCGGGGGCCATCGCTGGCCTTCAGGATGACTCGCACGTCGCTCGCGCGGTGAAGACCGTGGTGGAGATGCGAGGCTATGTCGCCCGGCAGATGGCAGGCATGAGTCGGTTCCGCATGGTGCCCCATTCGCGGGCCAATTTTTTCCTGACCGAAATACTCGATCCGGCGCTGGATTCTGACACCGTCTTCGAAGAACTCCTGAAACGCGGTGTCATCGTGAAGAACGGCAACCACATTGAAGGGCTGGGCTCACGATACCTCCGGGTCGATCTCAACCTGAAGGTGCATATGGACCGATTCCTCAACGCGTTAAACGACCTGCCGGCCCACTGACAACAGTCTGTGATGACCACGGGCGCACTGATCGGAATCGACGTCGGTGGCACATTCACCGACGCGATCGTCTTCTCACCCAAAGACGGTCAGATCGTTACTGCGTTCAAGCTCCCGTCCACACCCGCCGATCCTGCGAAGGCTGTGCTTGCCGCGCTCGAGCGCATCGCGCAGACGGTCCCACTCGCGCACTCCACCGTGTGCCATGGCACTACGGTGGGCACCAATGCGCTGCTCGAACGCAAGGGCGCCCGCCTGGCATTACTTGCAACCCGGGGCTTCACCGACATCATCGAGCTGCGCAGGCAAGATCGACCCACCCTCTATGATCTTCATGTCAGGATTTCCGAACCGCTAGTGGAGGCAAGCGCCCGTTTGCCGGTAGACGAACGGTTGGATGCGAGCGGTAAGGTGGTAACACCCATCGCCGTCACCAACGATTTGCTCGCAGGGCTGGAGACGTTGGCGCCCGAGGCCATCGCGGTCAGCCTGCTTCATGCCTACGCTAATCCGGCACACGAGAAAGTCCTTGTCGAGCATCTGAGCGCGTGCTTTCCCGGCTGCTTCCTCAGCATCTCGAGCGACGTCTGCCCCGAGCTGGGCGAGTACGAGCGCACTAGCACCACCGTCGTGAACGCCTACATTGGCCCGGCGGTCGCGCGCTATCTAGACCAGCTGGCTGCCGACACCCGCACCGCTGGCGTATCGCGGCTCCTTATCGTGAAATCAAATGGCGGTCTGAGTGCCGCTGTCAATGCCAGCCGATACCCGGTGCACCTGATCGAGTCGGGCCCGGCAGCCGGCATGATTGCCGCGGCAACGTTTGCACAGGCAACCGGTCGCCCCGATCTGATCACATTCGATATGGGCGGTACCACTGCGAAGGCAGGTCTGATCCGCCAGGGGGAACTCCAGGTCAGTGGCGAATTCCGTGCGGACGCCGTCCGCGACGGTCATCCGATTGGAGGCTATCCCATCCGTAGTGCAGTCATCGACCTGGTGGAGATCGGCGCAGGCGGCGGCAGCCTCGCCTGGATCGACGCAGGGCGTGTGCTGAAGGTGGGACCGCAGAGTGCGGGCGCTGACCCGGGGCCAGCATGCTACAGCCGAGGTGGAGAACTCCCCACCGTGACCGACGCGCATGCGGTGATCGGCACCCTGACTGCGCAAGACTTTGCCGGCACTGGCGTTTCGTTCTCGCGAGAGCAGGCGGTGGCGGCGATCACCCGGCACGTGACCGAGCCCATGGGTTGGAGTCTCGCGCGTGCCGCCTACGGAATCATCAAGATCGCAGCAGCCAGCATGACCGAGATGGTGCGGCTGGTGACTGTCCGCAAGGGGCTAGACCCGCGCAGCTTTACGTTGCTGGCTTCGGGTGGCGCGGGCCCTCTGCATGCGGCGCTCGTCGGCCGCGAGGTGGGCGTTGCCGAGATTATCGTACCGCCCTACCCGGGCATGTTTTCGGCGATCGGCGCCACCCTCGGCAATGTCCGACATGACCTCTCGCAGGCACTGCTCGCGCCGCTCGCGACCCTGGCTGCGCCACAACTCGAGGCGGCGTTTACTGCGCTGACATCGCGTGCGCACAGCCTCCTCGATGCGGAAGGGGCGCAGGATCTGCCCGTGCGCCTGCGCCGTCACGCCGACCTGCGCTTTTTAGGTCAGCTATTTGAGCTGCGCGTGACCCTGGGGGAGACCGGTTCGCCCCTCTCCTCCATCGCTGAGATCGAGGCTGCGTTCAGACAGCAGTACCTGCGCGAATTCTCAATCGACCTGCCTCATGCCAATGTGCAACTCGTCCGACTGGGGGTGGTCGCCGAAGCAGATCTCGCGTCGCCGGCAAAGCGCCTGTTTCAGCCGTTTTCCGCCAACACGCCGGCCGCGATTTCACTCGGCAACACACGAAGCATGCTCGCCGAGGACGGGTCATGGAGCGAGATTATCGTTCACCAGGCTGCCGAGGGCGGCGCGCTTCACACCCAGGGTCCAGCCCTGTTTATTCAGGCGGGCGCTACCGTCTGGGTGCCAGTGGGCATGGCAGCACAACGCGGGACAGACGGGTGCCTCGTCATCCGGCCGATCCTGCCTGAACCGTCCCCGCAGCGCCTCGCACAGGAGCCCGTCCAGTGAACGCCTCCGACCCGAATCTGCTGGACACCGATCCGGTCAGCTTCGAAGTCATCAAGAACGCGCTCTACGCGCTCTGCGCCGACATGAAGTCGGTGATCATGCGAACCTCGTTTTCGCCGCTTCTCAGTCTGTCGGCGGATCTGTCCTGCGCCTTGCTCGACACCGGCTGCAATGTCGTGGCGCAAGGGGTCGACATTCCGGTACATCTGGGCGCTGCGGGCCTGAGCGGCGCAGCCGCCGTCAGGGCCTTTCCGCTTGAAAGCTGGTCCGAAGGCGATGCGGTGCTGTTGAACGACCCCTATGAAGGCGGCACGCATCTTCCCGACATGTCGCTGGTCACGCCGTTGTTTGGCGACCATGCGCTGATGGGCTTTGCGATCAGCCGCCTGCACTGGCCAGATATTGGCGGCATCGCGGCAGGTAGTTCCAGCGTCTGCGATGACATCATCAAGGAAGGCCTCCGGATTCCGCCGGTGCGGATCGTGGAGAAAGGCATCACCCGAAATGACCTGCTGCAACTGATCCTCGCTAACGTCCGGATTCCGCAGGACCGGCTCGGCGACTTTCGCGCTGCGCAGGCTGGGCATGCGCGCGCCACCGCGCGTCTTGCGGCGCTCTGCGCGCGCTATGGCGCAGCGGTCGTTCGCGCAGTGATGGCAGAAACCCAGGTTTACAGCGCGCGTCTGGTGCAGGATCGTTTATCAAAACTCGCCGACGCAGTGGTCGACCATGAGGAGCGCCTAGATGGCGACGGTATCGACCCTCACTGCCGGCCGCTCATCAAGGTGCAAATCACCAAGGCGGGCGGATCGCTCCATGTCGATTTCACCGGCTCATCGCCCTGCGTGCCGGGACCCATCAACGCGCCCTATCCGGTCACCTGCGCAGCCGTCTACTACACGGTGCTGAGTTTCCTGGGAGGCGACATTGCACCCAACGCTGGGGTTTATGCCGACGTCAATATCACCGCACCCGCCGGCTCCATCGTCAATGCCACCAACCCGGCACCAGTGGTCGCGGCCAACACCGAAACCTCAAACCGCATGGTCGATATTCTGTTTGGTGCACTGGCCAAGGCCTGGCCAGAGGTGGTTCCTGGCGGCAGTTACGGATCAGCCTGCGTCTACACGCTGGGTGGTGTCGACCCCCGCTCAGGCAGACGCTTCGTGCACTACGAAACAGTGGGTGGGGGTGGCGGCGCCACGTCGTCCGGCCCGGGCGCACACGGCATCAGGGTTCATATGGGTAACACCATGAATCTGCCCATCGAAAACGTGGAGGCGCAGATTCCGGTGCGGTTCACCGACTATTCCATCGTTCATGAATCCGGGGGCGCGGGCCGGCACGCCGGTGGCAGCGGCGTTCGAAAATCGCTGGTCTCCCTTGCAGATGGTGTGCAGGCTTCGGTACTTGGCGAGCGCACCGACACACCCGCGCGCGGCGCGGCCGGCGCACACGACGGCGCGTGCGCACGTTTCACCCTGATCCGCGATGGCCAGCGCATTGACCTTGGTGCGAAGAGCGGCCCCCATCTCCTCAATGCCGGCGACGGACTCGAACTGACCACCGCAGGCGGCGGCGGCTGGGGAGCCGCCTCATGAGATCGTCTGGTAGTAGAGGTTTTGCGGGTGGTTGGACTGCGCAAAAAAGAACCAGCGCTCAGCGATCACGCCGCTGAACTGCACCGCCACCGCGAGCAGCAGCACCCCTCGCGACGATTCGAATCCAATCAGCAGCGCGGCAGGCAGCAAAAAACCAGCCACCAGAAAGAACCACTTGATGCTGCGAAGCAGCAGCGCGCTTCGGCCGTGAAAGAACTCGCGCGTGGCGTAGGAGCCCCCCATGAATCCCTGTGCGCGCTGCCGGACGACCGGGTGACGAACGCCGATCGCACTTTGGAGGCTTGAGCGAGGCTTCAACCGGGCATTACGAAGGAGCGAGGCCACACGGGTGGCGAGGGCGACCAGCGTGAGCACCCAGGCCGCGAGCGTGAGCGCGGGGACCCATGCCGGGGCAACGAAGCTCGCAAACGTAGCCGCCAACGTCGTGCCCGATGCGCACCCTATCGTCAGATAGTTGACAACCGTGAGCGGGCTTGCCCATTCCTGAAGAAATTTGAGCGATGCATAGATCATCGCTGTGCAGACAAAGAGGCCAAGGCACACGATGACCGCAGCCACGCCCAGGATACGTGTTCCCGCAGTACCCCATGCATGACCGAGCGCCCAGCCCGCACAAACGGCCATGAAGAGGGGCAGGACAATCACCTCCCGCGACAGCCATGAGGTCCGCCACATGGTGGCCGCACGCCAGGCCCGCTCGGGGCGTCCGAGGTGAAAGAACGAAGCGAGCAATCCAAGCGCACTCAGGAACACGGCGAGCCCGCCCCCCTGGGCCAGGATCAGACGCTCGGCTGTGGCGGCCCCGAACCCGCCCAGTTCACATGCGAAGAGCGCCAGAAACAGACCCTGCCCCGCGCCAATCAGTACCGTCAGAAAAATGACCGAAAAAGCGGGCTGCATCAATCACCCTGGCGTCTTGGAAGATAGCGATTAGCCGGGCGCGTGCCCCACTCGGGCATCAGTTCATAGCCGCCCCGTTCACGGATTGCCTCCGACACTGCGGAATCCGGATCGTGGACATCACCAAACAGCCGGGCATTGGTCGGACAGGCCATCACACACGCCGGCTTGCGCTCGGCCTCGGGCAGGCTGGTGTCGCTGATGCGGTCAACACAGAGCGTGCACTTGGTCATGACCTGACTCGCCTCGTCAATTTCCCGGGCCCCATACGGACACGCCCAGCTGCAATATTTGCAACCGATGCACTTGTCATAGTCAACCAGAACAATCCCGTCTTCTTTCCGCTTGTAACTGGCGCCGGTGGGGCACACCGGAACGCAGGGCGGATCCTCGCAATGAAGACAGCTCTTCGGGAAGTGCACCGTCTGGGTGTCGGGATATTCACCCACTTCGAAGGTTTGTACCCGGTTGAAAAAGCTTCCGATCGGATCGGCGTCATACGGGTTGTCGTCGGTAAGCGGCCCCGCCGACCCGGACGTATTCCACTGCTTGCAACTGGTGACGCAGGCGTGGCAGCCCACACACACATTCAGGTCAATAACCAAGGCGAGCTGTGTCATCGGATCACCTTCATGAGGCCTGCCATCCATCCCAGCCGACGCGGCGCCTTGGCCGGCATCCCCGCCACCGGCCGCATCGCTTCAAACTGCGGAAAGCTTTCGGCGGGCTCGTTGGGCCCCACTGGGGTAATACGAACCCGAACGTCATACCAGGCCGCCTGCCCGGTGATCGGGTCGGAGTTGGACATCAATGCCTCGGCTTCGCCAATCGGGAGTTCCTCCCGAATAAGATGGTTGAGCAGAAAACCCTGCTGCGATTCATTGGCATCAGGGGTCAGGCTCCAGGCGCCGCGCTGCTTGCCGATGGCATTCCAGGTCCAGACCGTATTCGGCTCCACCGCTTCGCTGTGCCTGCACAGGCAGCGCACCTTTCCCCATTCCGACTCGACCCACATCCATGCCCCATCGGCAATGCCGGCCGCGAGCGCGGTCCGTGTGTTCACGTAGAGAAAATTATAGGTGTGGATCTGTCGCAGCCAGGCATTCTGCGAGTCCCAGGAGTGGTACATCGCCATCGGGCGCTGGGTGACCGCATGGAGCGGAAACCGCGCGGTGTCGGTGACCTTCCACTCAAGCGGCGTGTAGAAAAACGGTAACGGATCAAAAAACCGCGCCACGCGCTTGCGAAGCCGCTCGGGCGGCTGCTTGCCCGGATGGCGGCCTTCTGCAGCCAACCTGAAGCGCTGCAGGAACTCGGAGTACAGATGGATCACGATCGGATCGCGATCCCGACGCAGCCCCACCGACTGCGCCCAATCGAGGTAGCCCTGGTTCCAGTTGCGCATGTACTGGAACTCTGGCGGCAGGCGGTGATGAAAAACGCAATTGTTTTGCGCATACATCTCCCACTGCCGGGGATTGGGCTCGCCGCGAAGCGCCTTGTCACCGTTCTCGCCCCGCCACCCGGCCAGAAAACCGATGCCCGACCCTGGCGCGGTTTCATAGCGCACCACAAAGTCGGGGTAGTCACGATACTTGCGAGAGCCATCAGCATTGACAAAGGCGGGAAACCCAAGCCGGGAAGCGAGTTCGACCAGCACTTCCTGAAAGGGCTTGCATTGCCCGGTAGGCGGAAGCACCGGAACACGCACCGAATCCACCGGTCCATCGAATTCGCTGATGGGTCGGTCGAGCAGCGACATGCAGTCGTGACGCTCAAGATAAGTGGTGTCCGGCAGCAGCAGGTCGGCGTAGGCGGTGGTTTCCGAATGAAACGCATCGCACACCACAAGAAACGGGATCTTGTAGTCACCGCTCTCGGTCTTGTCGCACAGCATCTTGCGGACCTCGGACGTGTTCATCGACGAGTTCCACGCCATGTTGGCCATGAAGAGCATCAGCGTGTCGATGGGGTACGGGTCGCCACGCCAGGCATTGGTGATGGCGTTGTGCATCAGGCCGTGCGCCGACAGCGGATGCTCCCAGCTGAAGCCTTTGTCGAGTCGAACAGGCTCGCCCGCAGCATCGACGAACAGGTCATCGGGGCCTTCGGGCCAACCGAGCGGCGCACCGTTCAATGGCGTGTCGGGCTTGACCGCATCGGGGCCCTTGGGCGGCCGCATGTTGGGGGGCACCGCCCGAGGATACGGCGACTTGTGCCGAAAGCCGCCCGGGCGATCGATCGTACCGAGCAGACTCATCAAAATGGCGAGCGAACGGATGGTCTGAAACCCATTGCTGTGCGCGGCCAGTCCGCGCATGGCATGAAATGCAACCGGGCTGCCGCTCACCGACGCATGCTTTCCCCCCCAGCTATCGGTCCAGGCGATCGGGAGCGAAATCCGGTGGTCGCGCGCGGCGGTGCCAATCTCCTGCGCGAGCTTCCGAATGGTGTCGGCTGAAATGCCGGTGATGGATGCGGCCCAATCGGGCGTGTAGTCGGCCACCCGCGCCTTGAGCAGTTCAAAGGCCGGCGCGGTGGGGGTGCCGTCGGGCATGGTGAAACGCCCGGTGAGTGCGGGTACAGCACCGTCTGCATGATCACTGACTGGCCGATCGGTGTTTCGATCCCACCAGAAAAAATTGTGCGGCCGAAGGGGGTTGACGATATCCCCCTCCGGATTGCGAAGCATCAGTCCGTAATCATCGCTGGCCGGATCGAGGTTGACCAGCTGTCCAGCGTTCGTGAAGCGGGCCACAAATTCATGATCCATCAGATCCTGTGCAATCAGCTCGTGGATGAGCGCGAGCATGAGCGCGCCATCGGTCCCGGGACGAATCGCAATCCATTGGTCAGCGATAGCCGCATAGCCGGTGCGTATCGGATTGATCGCAATGAACCGGCCGCCCGCTCTTTTGAATTTGGACAGCGCCACCTTCATGGGATTGCTGTGGTGGTCTTCGGCCGTACCGATCATCACAAATACGCGGGCACGCTCCAGATCGGGGCCGCCGAATTCCCAGAACGATCCGCCGATGGTGTAAATCATGCCTGCGGCCATGTTGACCGAGCAGAAGCCGCCGTGGGCGGCGTAGTTGGGCGTGCCGAACTGCCGGGCAAAGAGACCTGTGAGCGCCTGCATCTGATCGCGCCCGGTAAAAAAAGCGAATTTTTTTGGGTCCGCCGCACGCAGCTGACGCAGCTTTGATTCCAACGTGGCGAACGCTTCGTCCCAGGAGATTTCCTCGAACTCGCCCGCACCACGCTCGGACCCGGGCTTGCGGCGAAGCGGCAGCGTGAGTCTGGCGGGCGAGTACTGCTTCATGATGCCCGCCGACCCTTTCGCGCAGATCACGCCCTTATTCAGAGGATGGTCGGGGTTGCCGTCGATGTAGCGTACCTGACCATCGCGCAAGTGAACGCGGATGCCGCAGCGACAGGCACACATGTAGCAGGTGGTGGTTTTAACTTCGGTCCTGGCACCCGGAACGGGGGGCGCGGCCGGGTCGTGAAGCGGGGATATAGGCATCGGGGTGCGTGAGCTGGCCGAAGTGGAGACCATCCGGATTATCCCCCACCCGATGCCTGCCGAAAACCCGATGCGAGTCACCCAGCGGAATCAGGGGGGATTCGCTGTGCGTGGCGACGCGTCCGCCAGACTTCGACAACGTAAGCGCTGCCGGGCGCTTTGCTCTCCACCCGTTCCCATCACGAGGATAGACGCGATGGCTTCAAGCTCCCTGTTCCGCCCATTTCGCCCGCGTTCACGGATCGCTACGCTGGCCTGCGCATTGTCGCTTCTCGTCGCACCAGCCCTGGGATCGGCGCAAGACTTTCCGAGTCGTCCAATCACGCTCACGATGCCCTACGCCCCGGGCGGCCCGGGCGATGCCATCACCCGGGTATTTGCAACGTCACTTCAGAAGCATCTGGGGGCACAGGTGGTGGTCGATAACCCCGCCGGTGCGTCAGGCACGATCGGCACCGCCAAGGTTGCTCGCGCCCGGCCTGACGGCTACACGCTCCTCATGATTCATGTGAGCCACGCCACCAATGGCGCCATGTTCAAGAGCCTCCCCTACAGCCCGGTGGAGGATTTCGAACCCGTAGCGCGAGGCACCAGCGGCCCGATGGTGATCGTGACGCGGCAGGGATTCCCCGCAACCACCCTCCCCGAGTTCATCCAGCACCTGCGCGCAAATGCCGACAAGATCAGCCTCGCGCACGCTGGCGTCGGGTCGGCTTCGCACCTTTGTGCACTCATGATGATGAGCGCCCTCAAAGTGAAGCTCAATGAAGTGCCCTACAAGGGAACGGCCCCCGCGCTGGCCGACCTGATGGGAGGTCAGGTAGATGTGCTCTGCGACCAGACCTCGGGCACAGTGCCGCAGGTGAGAACTGGCCGCATCCGGGCGGTTGCTGCCGCAGGCAAAAACCGCCTGCCGCAGCTGCCTGATGTGCCGGCGGTCGCTGAGGCCGGCGTGGAAGGGCTTGAAATCAATATTTCGTTCGGACTCTATGCGCCGAAGGGAACGCCCAAGCCTGTGATCGATCGCCTGGTTGAGGGGATGCAGAAATCTGTGACCGATACCGATACCCGCGCGAGGTTGGATGCAATGGGAGTCGCTGCAGTGCCCGTCGATCAAGCCACGCCAGAGGCGCTGCGCGCGCATCTCAAACGCGAGATCGACACGCTGGTGCCGCTCTTGGTGCGCGCGGGGGTGCAGCCGAACTGAGTGAAGCCGCGAAGGTGCGCGTTTCGGCGGGTAGTCGGTTGCTTTACAGAATCCCCGACGTCGGGCGTACACTGACCTAAGAGGCGACAGATACCCCGATCGGGGACGAGGAGACTTTCATGGCAAACGCCGCGACTCGAACGGTGAAGGGCAAGCTGGTCTATACCGATCTCAACAGTGCCCCGGTGGTGCAGGGGCGACGCGCCTTCTTCGCCTATCGCGACCTCGGTGTGGCGGACGCCTCCGAAGGCATGCTCAAAGTACAGGTTCAGCAGACCAAGAAAGGCCTGGGGGAACCCACCGGATGGCACTACCACACCTGCGACGGTCAGTTCGTCTACGTCCTCAAAGGCTGGGTCGACCTCGAATTCGAAACTGGCGAAAAGCTGCGTCTCGATGAAGGCCACTCCTGCTACATCCCGGGAGGACTGATTCACAACGAGACCGGCATGTCACTCGACTTCGAGGTGCTCGAAGTTCATCTACCCGCCGACAGAATGGGCACAGTTCCGGTCGACGCGCCGTTCTGATGAATTCCGCTAATAAGTCGTGTCACGGTGAGCTTTAGGCGGGCTCGTTCTCACTCCCGTCTCGGTAAATGGACACGCTAGTGTTGAACTTCTGCAAATTCTGCTGCTGGTCAGGGCTCCGTGCCGCATGTCTTCGCGGCTCTACTAGCAATTCGCGGTATCCAAACCCCTCGAGTGGTAAGCGATCGCGCCTAACCCGCTGCGATCGCTTCCCCCTTTCGTTTGCTTGGGACTAGATCATGGCCCTCGGCGCCTGCCTTCGAATGGCTGTTTTTTGAGGAGACAAGAGATTTTTGGGATGAGTCCAATGACCGCTATTCGATCGACCGCGACAATACCTCCTGGAATCGAGCAATCAGTTCTCGACAGCCTGGGGAGACCAACCTGGTCGGCGCTCTGAAAAGCGATGTCACAGGAAGCTGGCGGTCATCGACAGCCGCATCTGATTCCAACGTAGTGCCGGCAAGTCACTTCGAGGCTTTATCAGCCCTGATGGGCGCGCCATTAGACCCATGGCATACCTGAGTACTCGTGTGTGGGGTGCGGGTTGTAATGCAGAAGCGGCAGCGCGTAATCCGCTTACGCGATGATCTTGAAGGTCACTCGCGCCGGAGTGGTGGAACAGGTAGACGCGACGGACTCAAAATCCGGTGCCACCAAGGTGAAACTCAATGAAGTGCCCTACAAGGGAACCGCTCCTGCGCTGGCCAACCTGATGGGCCTCTCTCCCCCACCCCGAGTATCTGATGAAGCAACTGTCCGATGTCACCCAGACCTTAACCATGAGCCGCTTCAACGGAGACGACGACTACAAGCGCGGTGGTTTACGCCCCTCCGCCCGCTACCGCGATCTGGGATTTACCCAGGCGACCGAAGGCTTGGTCCATGCCCACGGGATCAAGCTGATCGCTCCCTGCACCGACGAGGTTCGAAAACGCCACATGCATGGTGTTCAACTGCAGGTTGTCTATTGCCTGCAGGGCTGGATCAAAATCGAACATGAGGTTCAGGGGGCGATGACGATGAAGGCTGGCGATGCATGGCTGATGCCGCCCAATATCAAGCACACCGTGCTCGACTATTACCATGGTTGTCACAACTTCGAAATCACAATCCCTGCTGAGTTTCCAACGGTTGACTGCTGACGGACTCCCGACGGATGAAATTGCTCTGCTATCAGAACGGCACCTCACATCGTTGTGCCGTGCTCATCACCGACCAGGGTGATACGCTCAAAGTCATCGACCTGGTCGAGGCCGCCGCCGCTGAGGCACCTGGGGCGGCGCCCTCGGGACCATGGTTGGCGCTCAGTCATGCTCGAGACCTTGTCGACCTTGCGGCCGCCCCAGCAGACGCACTCGAAACGCTGAGCGCCTTTTTGCGTGCCGAGTCAAGCAGGACGCTGATACGGCGAATCCATCGAAGCAGGCTGCTCGCACCGATTTCGTACCCACGCCGCACTGTTTTCTGTATCGGTCGAAACTATTTGGAGCATGTTCGCGAAGGCGATCTGAAACGCGGCATCCAGACACCGATCCCCCAACATCCGCAATATTTCATCAAGCCACCCAGCACCGTGATCGGCGGTCAGGGCGCGATCGAAATCGAACCTTGGGTGTCCGACAAGATCGACTACGAGGTTGAACTCGCAGTGATCATCGGCCAGCCAATACGAAACGCTGATCCAGAGTCAGCCATGGCCGCCATCTTCGGGTATACGATCGTCAACGACGTCACAGCGCGCGACCTGCAGCGTCAACATGATCAGTGGTTCAAGGGGAAAGGGCTGAACACCTTCTGCCCCGTGGGGCCGTCGGTCGTCACACAAGACGAAATCACCGACCCTCACGCGCTCGCAATCAGGCTCTGGGTGAACAGCGACCTGCGCCAGTCTGACATCACCGCCCACATGCATTTTTCCGTGGGCCGGATCATCGCCGACCTGTCACAGGGAATGACCCTTATGCCTGGCGATGTGATCGCGACCGGCACCCCACCCGGTGTGGGTTATGCAATGACACCGCCGCAATTTCTTGAGGCTCGCGACCGCGTTGTCTGCGAGATCGAGGGCATCGGGCGCCTGTCAAACCCGATCCGTTTAAGGCCCGACGCTCAGTTGCGCTGATCGGGGAGGTGCGCGGTCACGCTCGTCAGCCAGGCTTGATCAGAAGTCAACGTAGCAAGTTCAGCGATCGCCTCCTCGCGGGTCTGGGTCCAGCGCTCAATCACGCGGACGTCGTCGCCATCACCTTCCTGATAGGTGTATTCGAGCCGAATACCGTTCGGGTCAAAAAAATACATTGACCATGAGCCAGAGCCCACGTTCAAGGGGCCGATCACAGACACCTGATGATCTTGCAGTCGCTTAATTAGCACCTCGAACTGAGCCTTGGTTGTCGTAAAAGAGCAGTGCTGCATCGCAGCGACCGAGTTACGGTCGGCGGTGCCCGCTTCCCCTTTGGGCAATTCGAAGAATGCGACCATCGTGTCGCCTCCGGCATCGAAAAAATAGTGCCGCAGGTTTTCGAACGGAGGATTGCCACGATTGAGCGGCCCCGAGCCGACACCCGGTGGCACCTTGAGCGCATGAATCAATGGCATGCCCATGACCCGCGTATAAAAATCGATGGTCATCTTCATGTCGTCGGTGTTCAACGCCAGATGATGGACGCCGCGACTGGCGGGCTTGCCTGAATGGGTAGCGCGAGCTCGGGTGGGCAATACTTCTGCAGGGGTGGGATGACTCATAAGCCGGTCCTCGAATTAGTTGGGCACGTCGCCCGCCAGCGTGATCCTGTGCATGATCCTGCGATAGCCGTGATAGTCGTTGACCGGATTGTGCATGGCGCACCGGTTATCCCATAGCGCCACCGAACCCGGTTGCCAGCTGAACCGACAGGTGAATTCAGGCCGTACCTGGTGCTCAAACAGATAACGGAGGAGGCCCACGCTCTCGTCCTCGGTCCAGCCCGCAAAACGAACCGTGTGCGCCGGATTGACATAGAGCGCCTTGCGACCGGTTTCGGGATGCGTTCGAATAACTGGATGCTCGGAGGTGAAATCGCGACGCGACTCCGCCCCGTCGGTCTTGACCCGATCTTCACGTGTACGCGTGACATCGGCTTTGGCGGAGGAGTGCACTGCGCGCAATCCGTCTAGCAGGGCGCGTAGCCCGTCGGACAGGTTGTCGTAGGCTGAATACATGCTTGAAAACAGGGTGTCGCCCCCAAACGGCGGCAGTTCGCGGGCGATTAGCATGGACGCCATGGGCGGTCGCTCGAGGTAAACCGTGTCGGAGTGCCAGACTGCGCCGAATGCATTACGTTCGTGCTCCAGTTTCTTCACCTCGATGATGGGGGGGAAGTCGGGCAGCCCCTTCACCATGGGGTATTCCACTGGCTCGCCAAAGTGTTCGGCAAAGCGTATGAACTCGGCAGGCGGCAGATCCTGATCGCGGAAAAAAAGCACCTGATGAGCTAGCCAGAGCTGACGGAGCTGTTTAAAAACAGTGACGTCACCCAGCGCCGCGCGCAGATCGAGCCCGATGATTTCTGCGCCAATGGCGCCAGCGATTTTTCTGAAGTGAATCATGGATGGGGTTTGCCTTTCGAACTGCGACCGAAATCACGCTTTGATACTACCCAAGTTCTGGCCCTCACGTGATCGACGGTATCGTTCAGTTGCGCGCTCGTCACCTCTACTATCCCGCATCCGACGGACCGGGCGGCACCGGGGAGCACGAAAACTGAATTCTCGATAATTTCGAGCGCGATCCCCGCGCCGACCTGGCTATGGTCGATACGGCCGACCGGGTAGCCACCCGCCATGGCATCAGCACCGCCCGCCAGCACGAGGTGGTGCTTGAGCGCTACGCACAGTACGCCGAAGCGCTTGCCAACGACAGCGCGTTCCTGAAGCGATTCATGGATCTGCCGTTCGACGTGCCCGATGCGAAGCTGAAACGCGTGCGCGCCACGCTCACCGGCGACGAAGGCATTCACCCCACCTCGGGCGACAAGCTCGCCAAGCTGTCCCCCGTCCGGCCCGACGGCAGCGTGACGTTCGGCGGACAGACGCATCCAGCTGATGGGTCAGCGGGCATCGTGGTCACCACGCCTCAGCGCGCACGTGAATTGTCGGTCAACCCTGAGATCGCAATTCGAATCCTCGCGTTTGGACAGTCGCGCGTTGAAAAGGGCTACATGCCCGAGGCGCCAGTGCCGGCAGCGCAACAGGCGTTGGAGCGCGCCGGGCTCAGCATTGCCGAGATTGATGTCATCAAGACCCACAATCCATTCGTGGTGAACGATATCGTGTTCGCTGACGCCTTTGAGATTCCGACCCGTCGCATGAACCGATTCGGCAGCTCGCTGGTATGGGGGCATCCGCAAGCGCCCACCGGACTTCGCGCCATCATCGAGCTGATTGAAGAACTGGCCATGCGCGGTGGCGGCCTGGGCCTGTTTACCGGCTGCGCAGCCGGCGACACCGGGATGGCGGTGGTAATCCGTGTCGGAGACGACGCTTGACCGATACGGGGCACGCACTACCGAGACGATTCCCTTCCGTCGTTCATGCACTGCTCGACGCGGCTCGGCACGCACCCAATGCGCCTGCACTGATCTGTGGCGACGAGTGCTTAAGCTGTCGCGACTATACAGCCTGCGTGGCGGGCTTGGCGCGCGAATTGGCCAACCGCTGTCCACCGGGTGGCCGCATCGCCGTGCTGATGGCCAACTCCATCGACATCGCCATTCCAAGCTTCGCGGTGCAGGCTGCGGGGCTGCAGCTGGTGCCGCTCAATCCCGCCTACACTCCGCATGAACTTGCGCCGATTCTTGCGAACGCCGAGCCCGCCGGTCTGATTCACGACGCCGATTGCCCGCAGACCATCATCTCGCTCGCAACCGAGCAGGGTGTGCAGCATCGCTGGTCGGTGGGTCCAGAGTGGCGCCTCACACGCTGGCGCAATGATCCGCTGGAACTGGGCAGGTTTCCCCTGCCCTCGCCCGAGGCGCTCTCCACGCTTCAATACACCGGTGGTACCACGGGCCGATCGAAGGGCGTAAACCTCACACATGAATCGGTTTCCATCAACGTGAGCCAGCGCGAGGCGCTGCTTCCCACCCGAATGGGAGACGAGCGCATCCTCGCGGTCACACCCCTCTTCCATGTGTACGCGGTCGCCATGGGGCTGTACCTGGCTGTGTTCTGTCGGGGCACCCTGGTGATCCTTCCGCGCTATCGGCCCGAACGGGTATTCGAGGCCATCGAACGTCATCAGATCACGCTGTTCTCGGCTGGGTAGCCCCGAAGGACTTGGAAAGCGCACGGACCCGAACGGCCTCACGATTCACCGTGCTCGATCCAGGCGAACAGGCACGCCCCCACCGGCACACGGGCGCAGCCTTACGTTTTGCCGTGCAGGCCGAAGGCGCCGCCACCATCGTCAATGGCCGGTGGTGCGACATGCGCTCAGGCGACCTGATCCTCACTCCGCCCATGGCCTGGCATGGCCACATCAATCACAGCAACCGACGAATCATCTGGTTTAACGCCGCCAACATGCCACTGCTCTGCGCGCTCAACGCGTATTTTTTCGAGGCGGGCGACCCGACGGATGATGATTTCTGGAAAGTGGACGCGGGCGAAGAGCGTATCTGGCAGGCGGCGGGGCTCGCCTCCCCGGAGGCGGCAACCGTACCGGGCTGCTCACCCAAATTCCACTACCCCGGCGCGGCCACCCGCGACACGCTCGCGGCCACCTCGGCAGGTACAGACGGGTCGCGTACCGTGCGCTACATCAACCCCGCCACCGACGGCGCAGTCATGCCCACACTCGACTGTTATGCCATGCGACTCAAGGCCGATTCGCCCACGCGAACCCGCCGAGGCGCCTATACCTCGATGTGCCTTGTCGTGTCCGGTTACGGTCGATCGCGAGTCGGCGACACCGAGTTTGAGTGGGGTCCGAACGACGTCTTTACCCTTCCGTCCTGGCACTGGGTGACCCATCAGGCGCTGGGCGGCGAAGCCGATCTGTTCATCGTCAGTGACTGTATCGTGTTCGAGCGCCTGGAGCTGCTGCGCGAGGAGTGGCGTTGAAGCAGCTCACCGCCCCATCTGCGCGCTGAAACCGCGGCGTCGTGTGGGGCGTCACCCGGCGCCCTGCCACCTGCCGAGCCGATAAGCTTCGCGTCAGGGTCGTTCGCTAAACTGTAGGGTTATGAACACCCCATACCGCACCCGCCTACCCGGCACCTCGCTCGATTACTTCGATGCCCGTGCCGCCGTCAACGACATCGCCCCCGGCGCCTGGGATAGCCTGCCCTACACCTCGCGTGTGCTGGCCGAAAACCTGGTGCGCCGCTGTGATCCCGCCAAACTCACCGCTTCGCTTTCGCAGCTGATCGAGCGAAAGCGCGATCTTGATTTCCCCTGGTATCCGGCCCGCGTCGTTTGTCACGACATCCTCGGGCAAACTGCG
>SYIM01000190.1 GCA_005798775.1 Burkholderiales bacterium | reverse complement strand
GACCATCCGGCTCGACGGAGCGATCCGGATGGCGCCGAAGTAAGCCGACCGCGGCGCCATCAGGCCCTCGCTGCAAGGCGGGTCTCGAACCAGCGGCCCAGGGCAAGCAGGCTCGCATCGGCGTCGCGCCGCGCCACCAGTTGCAGGCTGGTGGGCAACCCGTCGACCGGCGCGGTTGGCAGAACGAGCGCCGGTACGCCGGCAAACGAAAACGACGCAGTCTGTCCAAGGACGGCGTCACGAACGCTCATGATGCCGCCTTCAGTTTCGATATCGGTCTGACCGCGTTTCGGGGGTAACACCGCATTACCAGGCATGATCAGCGCGTCGTAATCGGAAAGGATCGCTTCCAGCTGCGCCGCGAGCGCATCCCGCGTCTTGAGGCTGGCGATGTAATCGGCCGCTGGCACGGTGAGACCTGCACGTAGCGGCGCCGCCACCAGTTCGGAAAACCCCTCCCCGCCATCGGTCAGCGCCCGCCTGTGTACCCAGGCCGCTTCGGCCCGCACCAACGGGGTGTAAGCCTCCCAGCCACGTTGAATGAGCGGCGCCTCGACGGCGTCCACCGTCATACCGTCGGCACGGAGCGATGCGACCATGCGCTCGAACACCTCGCGTACAGCCGGCTGCAGACGACCGCGCAGCCAGGTCTCGGGCACGGCCAGGCGCGGTTTGCGGGCTACCGCACCATGCCGAGTGGAGCGCCCCGACATCACTTCAAAGAGCAGCGCGCAATCGGCCACGCTCCGCGCAAGGGGGCCAGCGTGATCGCAGGTCCATGACAGGTGGAGGCCGCCATCGAGCGGTACCGCACCATAGCTTGCCTTGAATCCGACCACGCCACAAAACGCAGCCGGAATCCGGATCGAGCCGCCAGTATCGCTGCCGACCGCGCCCATTCCGACACCACGGGCAACTGCCACCGCCGCGCCGCTCGAGGAGCCACCGGCCTGGCGCGACGGATCAAATGGATTGCAGACATCGCCCGTCCACCGATTCTCGCCAGTCGCCCCGAGTGCGACCTCGTGCAGGTTGGTCTTGGCAAAGATCAGCGCGCCCGCCTCGCGTAACCTCGTGACGAGGCTCGCTTCGGCCCCGCCCAGTTCATGAAGCGGCGCGCGGGTGCCTCCGCGAGTGGGCATACCGGCTACGTTGAACAGGTCCTTGATCGAAATCGGGACGCCGTGGAGCGGCCCCAGGGGCGCGCCGGTCTGCGCCCGGGCATCGAGCGCATCGGCCGCGCGCCCCGCCTGATCCCAGTCGACCCAGGCCAGGGCGTTGAGGCTCGCCGCTGAGTCCGCAGCAGCGCGGCTGGCGTCGAGAAGGCCACGTGCGCTCGAGCGTCCTTCGCGCAGGGCGCTGGCTGCTTCGCTGATGGTACTCATCGGGACGGTCACTCCGGACAATGATGGTCGGCGTGCACGCTATCATGGACTGATGGCCGCGTCCTCGAAACCGCTGGGCATTCGACTACCGATCGCGCTGTGCCTGTCCGTTGCCGTGCTGGCTGGACAGGCGCAGCCCATCGCGCCGCCTGCCGCTTTGGGGACCCCCCGCCCGTCGCTCGCCGAGCCTCCCGCGGGTGACCCGCCCGAGGCAGCAAGCGGGCGTGAACGCAAGCCCGTGACCCAGGCTCGTGAATTTCTGGCGGTCACCGCGCACCCGCTTGCCAGCGAGGCCGCGTTTGCGATGCTGGCAGAGGGCGCAAGCGCGGTGGACGCTGCCATTGCCGCGCAGGCAGTGCTTGCGCTGGTTGAACCCCAGTCCTCGGGCGTGGGCGGGGGCGGCTTTCTGCTGCATCACGATCCGGCGCGAAGATCGGTGCAGGCCTACGACGGTCGCGAGACGGCCCCCGCAGCGGCACACCCGGATCGGTTTGTCGATGCGGCGGGCCGTCCACTCGGGTTTGCAGCGGCCGTCATCGGCGGTCGGTCCGTGGGCGTACCCGGCCTCTTTCAAATGCTGGAGCTTGCGCATCGCGACCACGGCGTGTTGCCGTGGGTCAGGTTGTTCGAGCCCGCGATCCGGCATGCACGCGAGGGCTTCAGACTCAGCCCGCGGCTGCACACGCTTCTCGCCCGGGACCGGTGGCTGCGTGACGATCCCGAGGCCCGCGTGCTGTTTTACGACACCGAGGGCCGGGCACTGCCGATCGGCACATTGCTGCGCCATCCCGCGCTTGCTGACACGCTTGCCACCATTGCAGAGCACGGCGCCCAGGCGCTCCATCAGGGTTCGATCGCCCGCGATCTGGTGGCTCGCGTACGGGGTCATGCCACGAATCCGGGCGATCTGACCGAAGATGATCTGAAGAGCTATCGGGCCCTTCGCCGCACACCGCTCTGTGTCGAGCACCGCGACTGGCTAGTGTGCGGTATGCCGCCGCCCTCGGCAGGAGCGATCTCGGTGGCGCAGATTCTTGCAATTGGCGACCATGCGGCGCGGCGCGGCGCGAGGGCCGGTACGGCGCCCCGTCCCAACGCGCTGACGACACCCCATACCGGCACGTTTGCGGCGGGCGATCACGGCGCGACGGCGACCCCTGCCAACGCAATCGCTGCCCACTTCTTCACCGAGGCCGGCCGACTCGCGTTCGCCGATCGCGACCGCTGGGTCGCCGACCCGGTATTTGTCCACGTCCCGGTTCGCGCCCTGCTCGATTCACGCTACCTGAGCGCCCGCGCCGCGCTCATCGGCCCGACCTCGATCGATACCGCGCGCCCCGGTGACCCTGAGCGCTTTCTCGCGGAAAGCCCGGCGCGTCAGGCGCTTGAAAGCGAAGTCGAATCCACTACCCACCTGTCGATCATCGATCGTGCAGGCCGCACGGTCGTGCTCACCTCGTCGATCGAACACGCATTCGGCTCGCGCCTCATGGTGCGCGGTTTTCTTCTCAACAATCAGCTGACCGACTTCTCGTTCCTGGCGCAGACCTCGGACGGTCCCCATCCGAATCGGGTGGAGGGCGGAAAGCGACCAAGAAGCTCCATGGCGCCCACGCTGGTGTTCGGGCAGACCACCCAGGTCATGGCGCAGACCGGCGGAGCTCGCAATACGCCGGGCAGCGAGCCGGCTCCGCCACCCGACGCACCGGGCGAATACGCGGTTGAGGTCGGCACCCGACCAATGGTGCTTGCCATCGGATCACCCGGTGGCCCATCGATCATCAACTATGTCGCGCGGACCCTGATCGGTGTGCTCCATGACGGCCTGCCGCTCCAACAGGTGATCGATGCCCCCAACCTGGGGAGCCGCAATGGTCCGACCGAACTGGAGGCCGGCAGCGCATCCAGCGCGCTCGCCGAGGCGCTCGCGGCTCGCGCGCACCGCATCAGCCTCACGCCAATGACCAGCGGCTTACACGGTATCGCGAGGCGCTGCGCGCCAGCGGGCGAGGATTGCGTCCTCGAAAGCGGTACCGATCCTCGCCGCGAGGGCCTCGCGCGCGGACGATGAACTCACGGAGACAACGATGGAACGACGCAAACTGAGCGGCGGGCGCCTGGTTGGCGCAGCCTATGATGCGATGGAGCAACGACTCGAGATCGAGTTCGCGGGCGGCGATGTCAAGGCCTACAAGGACGTGCCCGCGGAGGTCTGGCGCAGGCTGGTCGCCGCACCCAATCCGGCGGTGTTCTACGCCGACCGCATCGAGGAAGAGTACCCGACCGAACGCGGCCGCGTCGTGCGCGCGGCGGATGCCCGTGCCCGGCTCGATTCGCTCTTCGGAAACCCCGACCGGGAAGGCTGAGCCAGGGGTATGCAGATCCCAATCTGGATCCTGTGCAGGGTGGTCGATAACTTCGGTGACGCTGGCGTCTGCTGGCGCCTCGCGCGTTCACTCGCCGCCGCCAGAGCCTTTGAACCCACCCTGGTGATCGATCAGCCGGCCACGCTCGCCGCAATCGAACCGCGAATCGCACCGCAGACGGGTCGGGCCGGGCAGCGTGCTCCACAGGACACGCAAATCGATGGCGTTCGAATCATCGAACGTGCGAGCATCGAGCACACGCCCGGCGGCGGGTTGCCAGCTGTCATCGTGAGCGCTTTCGGCTACGAACCGCCGACCTGGCTGCGCACCCGGCTGGCAGGCGGCCCACGTCGGCCGCTTTGGCTGCAACTCGAATACCTGAGCGCCGAGGACTGGATCGAAGACAGTCACGCTCTGGTGTCGGTCAAGCCCGTCGACGCTGCGCGCGAACATTTTCTCTATCCCGGCTTTACAGAGCGAAGCGCAGGGCTGCTTCGAGAGCCCGGCCTCTTCGAGCGCCGAGACGAGTTCCGCGCCGCCGGTGGCCCGGCCACCCTCCTCGCCCGCCTCCATGCCACCCCTGCCCCCGGGCAGCGTGTCATGAGCCTCTTTTGCTACGCCTCGGCGCCGCTTGCGCACTGGTTCAGCGAACTCGCCGCTTGCGCCACGCCGACGCTGGTCTGCGTAGCCGGCGGCTCGGCAGAGGCGGCTCTGCAAACGGCGCTCGGGCGGCCGTTACCGATCGGCGTACGGGCTCGGATCGGTCAGGCTGAATGGGTTCGCCTGCCGATGCTCGACCAGTCAGGCTATGACCAGCTCCTCTGGAGTTGCACGTTCAACGCGGTTCGGGGCGAAGATTCCTGGCTCCGCGCCCACTGGGCGGGCGTACCGTTTGTCTGGCAAGCCTATCCCCAGGCCGACGGCGCACATTTCATCAAACTCGATGCGTTTCTCGAGAAGATGCGCCAGGACGCGCCGGAGTCGGATCCCGAACAGCAGGCCATTCGCGCGCTGATGCACGCCTGGAATGGCAATGGAGAGTACGCCATTGGTTCAGCGTGGCAGGCGTTTGAGGCCCGACTCAGCGCCTCTGACGGGCTCGCTGCACGCTACCGGTCATGGGTCGCGTCGCTCGAAAGACAGACCTCCCTCACCGAGCGGCTGACTCAATATTGTCTTGATCGGCTAGAATAATTGGTTTTATCTAGCGGGCCTTGGATCAGGGATATTTATGAAAATCGCTCAGGAACTCCGTACCGGCAACGTCATCATGATCGGCAAGGAGCCCATGGTTGTTCAGAAAGCCGAGTACAACAAGTCGGGCCGCAATTCGGCGGTTGTGAAGATGAAAATGAAGAATCTTCTTAATGGCTCCGCCATGGAAACCGTTTTCAAGGCTGACGAAAAATTCGACGTACTGGTGCTTGACCGCAAGGAAGTCACCTACTCCTACTTCGCCGACCCCATGTATGTATTCATGGATGGCGAATTCAACCAGTTCGAGGTCGAGGCCGAGTCCATGGGCGACGCGGTGCAATATCTCGACGCGGGCCTCGCCTGCGAGGTGGTGTTCTACGACGGCCGCGCCATCTCGGTGGAAATGCCCAACTCGGTGGTGCGGGAAGTCGAATACACCGAGCCAGCAGTCAAGGGGGACACCTCGGGCAAGGTCATGAAGCCTGCCCGTATCAAGCCCACCGGCCTCGAGGTATCGGTGCCAGCGTTCGTTGAAATCGGCGACCGCATCGAAATCGACACCCGCACCGGCGAGTACAAAAGCCGCGTGAAGGGCTGAGCGAGCGCCCCGCTCGCCCAACCACTGACCAAGGAGCCCACGCGATGTCCGCCAGCACTCCCCTGATGAACACCTACGCGCAGCAACCTGTGGTGTTCACCCATGGCGACGGTGCGTGGCTGTTTGATAGCCATGGCAACCGCTATCTCGACTGCCTGTCGGGCATTGCGGTGAACACGCTCGGTCACAATCACCCGGTCCTGGTGGCGGCGCTGCGCGAGCAGATCGGCAAGGTCATCCATGTATCAAACCTGTTCACGCACCCGCTGCGTGAACAGCTCGCCCGCCTGCTCCTCGAGCGCAGCGGCATGACCAATGTGTTCTTCTGTAATTCAGGCCTGGAGGCCAACGAGGCGGCTATCAAGATCGCCCGAAAGTACGGGCACGATCGGGGGGTGGGCCTTCCTGAAATCGTGGTCTACGACAAGTCCTTTCACGGCCGCTCGCTCGCCACGCTGTCGGCCACGGGCAATGAGAAGGTGCAGAAGGGTTTCGAGCCGCTTGTCGAAGGTTTTGTTCGCGTCCAACTGAACGACGCCAATGAAATCCGGCGGGTGGCAGCCGACCGCCCGAATGTGGTCGCGGTATTCATCGAGGCCATTCAGGGCGAGGGCGGCATCCAGACCGCTCGCGCCGACTATCTGCGCGAGCTGCGTCGCCTGTGTGACGAAAAGCAGTGGCTGCTCATGATCGATGAGGTGCAGTGCGGCATGGGACGCACCGGCAAGTGGTTCGCGCATCAGTGGGCGGGTGTCCTGCCCGATGTCATGCCGCTTGCCAAGGGTCTGGCTTCGGGCGTTCCCGTCGGAGCGGTGGTGGCCCATGGCGCAGCCGCCGAGGTCTTCCAGCCGGGTAATCATGGCACGACGTTTGGTGGCAATCCGCTTGCCATGCGAGCGGGTATTGCCACGATCGAGGCCATGGAAGCCGAGCACCTGCTTGATAACGCAGCGCAGGTTGGCGGTTTCATCATCGCCCGTATCCGTGAACATTTTGCCGGCAACCCGGGTGTGGTCGAGGTGCGCGGCCAAGGGCTCATGATCGGCATCGAACTCGATCGCAGCTGCGGCGATCTGGTCGGTCAGGCGCTTGCCGCGGGGCTGGTGCTTAACGTTACCGCCGATCGTGTGGCTCGGTTGCTGCCGCCACTCATCCTGTCGCGCGAGCAGGCGCAACTGCTTCTCGATCGGCTGATCCCGTTGATCGAGGCAAGGTTAGGCCGGCCCTGATCGGGTCCAGGCCAGGGTCCGCCCAACGAGCGTGCTGACATGAACACCCGTCATTTTTTGCAGTTCCGCGACCTGAGCCGTGACGAGACTCAGTATCTGTTCGAGCGTTCGCGGCTGATCAAGGAGCGCTTCAAGCGCTACGAAACCTATCATCCGCTCGCTGACCGCACGCTGGTCATGATTTTCGAAAAGGCAAGTACACGTACCCGGCTATCTTTCGAAGCGGGCATGCAGCAGCTCGGCGGGTCAGCCATTTATCTCAACACGCGCGATTCCCAGCTCGGCCGTGGTGAACCAGTGGAAGACGCAGCCCAGGTCATCTCCCGTATTTGCGATCTGGTCATGATCCGTACCTTCGAGCAGGAGATCATCGAGCGGTTTGCGCGGCATTCTCGGGTACCGGTCATGAACGGCCTCACCAACGAATACCACCCTTGTCAGATCCTCGCCGACATCTTCACTTACATCGAGCACCGCGGCTCGATCGAGGGCCGCACGGTGGCCTGGATCGGCGACTCGAACAACGTCTGCAACACCTGGCTGCAGGCAGCCGAGGTGCTGGGCTTTAACGTGCACGTATCCACCCCCCCGGGTTACGAGGTCGAACCTGAGCGCGCGGGCCTCTTCGGCACTGATCATTTCGAGGAATTTTCCGATCCGCTCGAAGCTTGCAGGGGTGCCGATCTGGTCACCACTGATGTCTGGACCAGTATGGGCTTCGAACAGGAAAACGACATGCGGCGAAAGGCGTTTGCTGACTGGTGCGTGGATGCGGAGATGATGTCGGCCGCAAGCCCAGACGCGGTCTTCATGCACTGCCTGCCGGCGCACCGGGGCGAAGAGGTGACCGCAGAAGTAATCGATGGTCCTCAGTCAGTGGTGTGGGATGAAGCTGAGAACCGGCTGCACACCCAGAAGGCACTGATGGAGTTTCTGCTGCTCGGTAAACTCTGAACCCATTGCCCGTGAGCGGGCAATGGGGTTACGCAGCACTCACTGGCGCCCGGCAAGCCTCGACTCGAGCGGATAACGCGGGTCGTTGTAACCGGGTGTGGAAGGGTGACCGGGCTTGACCAGCGTATCAACCGCCGCCTCATCGCCGGTGCACCACCGCAAATCGATGGCCTCAAAATACTGCAGCCACTGCGCCAGGGTGCGAGGCCCTGCGATCACCGAGCTTACTGCTCGGTGAGCAAGAACCCAGGCAACTGAATAGGCAAGCAGCGTCGTACCGCGCTCGGCCGCGCGGGTCTTCAACTGCTCGGCCACCGCCAGCGACTCTTCGCGCCACTCTGTCTCGAGCACACGCTTCTCGCCGCGCCCAACCCGTGAATCCGGCGCGGGCCTGGCGCCTGGGGCATATTTGCCAGTGAGCACGCCCCGCGCGATCGGGCTGTAGGGCACAACGCCAATGCCATAGTGGCGGCAGGCGGGTAGCACCTCGGCCTCAGGCTGCCGATTGAGGAGGTTATAGTAAGGCTGGCAGGCCGCGGGCGCGGGCATGCCCATCTGCGCGCTCAGACGAACCGCCTCCGCGATTCGCCATCCCCGGAAATTCGAAACCCCCCAGTAGCGGAGCTTACCTGCCCGGATGAGGTCATCAAACGCCCTAAGCGGTTCCTCGAGTGAATCATCCTCGTAGTCGCGATGCATGTAACAGAGGTCGAGATAGTCGGTGCCCAGGCGCTCAAGGCTTGCCTCCACGCCCTGAATGATCCACTTGCGCGACAGCCGGTTTTCATTGGGCTGGCTGGACATGGGGTTCCCCACTTTCGAGGCGAGTACCCAGCGATCGCGATCTGCGGCAAGTAGCGGGCCCAGCATCTGCTCGCAGGCGCCCCGGCTGTAAACATCGGCGGTATCAACGAAGTTCACGCCGCGCTCGCGAGCCGCATCGAGAATCGACGAAGCCTCACGCGCATCGGTCTGGTCGGCAAACATCATCGTGCCCAGACACAAGGCGGAAACACGCAGATTCGATCCACCAAGCCTGCGATAGTTCATCATGGAAATCCTCAGTCGTCGAGATGGGGGTAGCCAGCGAGTCGGCCACCGTCGATCACCAGGGTCTGGCCAGTCATGAAGGCCGATGCCGGGCTTGCCAGAAACACGGCTGCGCCTGCAATCTCGTCAGGCTCACCGATCCGGCCGAGCGGCGAATGCTTGACCGTGCGGGCCAGAATGGCTGGGTCTTCCCAGAGCGCGCGCGCGAAATCGGTTCGGATGAGCCCGGGAGCGATACAGTTGGCACGCACACCCTGACGCCCCCACTCGATTGCAATATTGCGGGCAATCTGCATCTCAGCCGCTTTCGAGACGTTGTAGACGCCGATCTTGTTGGAGCCCTGAAATCCCCCGACCGACGAAATGATAATGACCGAACCGCCCCCGCGCGCGGCCATCCCGGGAAGCGCCATGTTGGTAAGCCAGAACGTGCTTCGCACGTTGGCCGCCATGACCCGGTCGAAGGCCTCATCGGATATGCCAGCGGCCGGACCAAAGTAGGGGTTGACTGCAGCGTTACAGACCAGGACATCAATCCCGCCCCACTCGGATTCGGTCGCACTCACCAGAGCCTGAAGGTCGTCCTTGCGGCCGATGTGACAGACCCGGGCCACGGCTTCGCCACCGCGAGCACGGATCGCATCAACCACCTGCTCACAAGCCTCGAGCTTGCGACTGGACACCACCACGCGGGCGCCATGATCAGCGAGGCGTTCGGCAATCGCCCGACCGATGCCGCGGCTTGCGCCGGTGACAACGGCAACCTTGCCGTCAAGACGAAAGAGCTGCATCGATCAACCCGTTGCGAAGTCAGAGGTGTTCGGGCCGCGCGCCGTTTTGCCTGGCTCGCGGTGCGGGCCTGAAGCTTAACCTCCCGCGCGGGTTTTCATCAGCCGCTGATTTGTTCTATCTTGCGGCGGGGTCATTGTTCTCGGAGAACGGGCTTGGGATCGACATCGAAAAAGCTGCGAACACGTGTGGCGATTGCAGGCGGCGGGCCGGCTGGCATGGTGCTCGCCATCGAACTGGGCCGCCGCGGCGTGCCCTGCGTACTGGTCGATGAGGACGAGCGGCCACCACTCTTCCCAAAAGCAAACGCTACGACCGCACGGTCGATGGAGCACTTCCGCAGGCTCGGCTTTTCTGAGCGGATCCGCGCCCAGGGTCTGCCCCCTGACTTCCCGCAGGACATCGCTTATTTCACCCGCTACGCCAGCCATGAACTTGCGCGCTTACCTGGCCTGACACGCCAGGAAGCTCGCACCCGACGCGCAGCGCATGACGACCGCTGGCCCACGCCGGAGCCCCTGCACCGCGGGCAGCAGATGCTGATTGAGCCGGTGCTGCTGGAGGAGGTCCGTCGTCACGCCTCGGTCACGCTGCGGCTCGGGATGCGCGTGACATCGGTGGCGCGGCTGGACGCGGGCGGCCTGTTACATTGCGAATCAGTCAGTACCGGCGAGGCCCTGCAGATCGAGGCCGACTATGTGGTGGGCTGCGACGGCCCCCGCAGCAGGGTGCGCGAAGCGTTGGGCATCCGCTACGAGGGCCTGCGCGAGGACGATCGCGACTTCATGGGCGGGAGAATGCTCACCGTTTACTTTCGGGCGCCCGGCTTCTATGCCGCCACCGGCAAGCAACGCTCCTGGCAATACTGGGCGGTCAACCGGGAGTGCCGTGGGCTCACCATCTCGATTGACGGCACGGGCCAGATCGCCTGCGCACTGCAACGACCCGCCGGGGTCACCCCCAATCGCGAGTTTGCCGAGCGCGGTCTGATCGCCACCATGGGTGCGCCGTTTGATTTCGACATCATCGGCATGTCCGAATGGACCGCCGGCTACATGCTGGTTGCGGAGCGGTTTGCTGACGATTCGCCTGAACCCCGGCTGCTGCTCGCAGGTGACGCCGCCCACCTGTTCACGCCCACCGGCGGTCAGGGCTACAACACCGCGGTCGACGATGCGGTAAATCTCGGGTGGAAGCTTGCGGCCGTCTGTCAGGGCTGGGGCGGCCCGTCGCTCCTTGCCAGCTACCAGGCCGAGCGTCAGCCGATCGCCCGCCGAAACACGCGCTTTTCATACGCCATGGCCGAGAGCATTGGCCGGCTGCCGCTACCGGAGCATCTCGAGCAAGACAGCGGCCAAGGACGCGCGGCACGCGCGGTGCTGGGCGAGCGACTGGCCGATCATGCACGGCGCGAATTCGACATCCCCGGCATTCACCTGGGAATGTTCTACGCCGATTCGCCCCTGATCGGGCTGGACGCCTCGCACGCGCCTGCTGATAACTGGTATGCCTACCGGGCGCATGCTATCCCGGGTGCCCGTGCACCGCACCTGTGGGTGGACAACCAGCGCGCGATCTTCGACTGCTTTAGTCGCGATTTCACGTTGCTGTGCCTGGAGGGTAGCGACGTGCCGGCGGCCGAGGCCCTAACAGCCAAGGCGAGGAAGGCAGGGATCCCGATCGATACGGTGCAGGTCGCAGGCGGCACGGCGCGCGAACTCTATGGCGCCAACCACGTGCTGATCCGGCCTGATCATCATGTCGGCTGGCGCGATGACCGCCTGCCACAGAATTTCGATACGGTGCTTGGCCGCGCCCGCGGAGCGCCATGACCACAGGCTAGGCCACCCCCCGGCGCCCATCATCATCGTTCGACGACCAGCCCGTTCCGGCCTATTATCGGGCGCGTCGCAGGTGTAAACGCCACAACCGGGTCCGCCTGCGGCCACCGACCAGGTGCTGGCGGCTCAGGACCCATGACCAACACCGCATCACCCAGGAGGATTTGCTCATGCCCGTCGTCAAGGTCACCGACCTCGCCTACTGCCGTCTGCAATCGCCCAGCCTCGACCAATCCCAGGAATTCCTGACCCGATTCGGGCTGGCGGTCACCAGCCGAACCCCTGACCGGCTGTTCATGCGCGGCACCGATCCGCAGGCCCGCATTCATATCACCCATCTGGGTAGCGATGCCCGCTGCCTGGGTCTCGCGTTCCATGTTGAAAGCGAAGACGACCTGAAGGCCGCAAGCAAGGTGTCCGGCGCCTCCGGCATTGAAAACGTCGATGAGCCGGGCGGCGGCAAGCGGGTACGGCTGAAAGATCCGATGGGCTATGAGGTGGAACTCATCACCGGGATGACGCCGCTTGCGAAACTGCCCACCCGCCGTAACGTGCTGAACTGGGGCGATGAGAAGCTCCGCCGCGCGGGCGAATTGATGCGACTCGATCGCGGTCCCTCACAGGTCAAACGTATTGCGCATGCGGTCTACATGACCTCGAATGCCACGCAGAAGGTGCGCTGGTATCGAGAAACCCTGGGTCTCGTCTGCTCGGACGATGTCTATGCCGGCTCCCCGGACAACATCATCGCCTCCTTCAACCGCTGCGATCGCGGCGAGACATTCGTCGACCATCACACATTCCTGTGCATCGAAGGACCCAAGACCGGGCTGAATCACATCTCGTTTGAAGTGCAGAATTTTGATGACGTGATGCTGGGCCACGAGCACCTGAAAGGCGCCAATCGCTATCAGCATGTCTGGGGAATCGGCCGCCATGTGCTTGGCAGCCAGATTTTCGACTACTGGCAGGATCCCTGGGGACGGGTGCACGAGCACTGGTGCGACACCGACATGCTGAACAACCTGTCGAGCCCGAATCTGCTGTCGGCTGAGGAAGGTCTAAGCTCACAGTGGGGGGCTCCGGCGCCCGCCGAATTCATCGCGCACGCCACGCCCTGAACACCATAACCGCCTCATGAGCCTGCTCTCGATACAGGAGGCGAAGCTTGCATTCGGGCATGTTGCGCTCCTTGATGACGCGGCGCTCGCCATCGAGGCCGGCGAGCGGGTCGCCCTGATCGGTCGTAACGGGACCGGCAAGTCGTCGCTTCTCAAGGCGCTGGCGGGCCTGGTTCAGCTCGACGACGGCCGGATCGTCAGGCAGAGCGGTTGCGCGCTCGCCTACGTGGCACAGGAACCGGTGTTCGATGAGTCGCACACCATCCATCAGGCGGTGGCCTCGGCATTGCCCGACCATGCCGAGTTGATCGAGCGCCATCACCGGCTCGCCGACGCGTTGGCCGGCGCAGCCAATGCCAGCACCGCATCGTTGGCAAAAGATGCCGAGGCCCTCACCGCCCAGCTCGCCGCGGTTCAGACCGAACTCGAAGCGGCCAACGCCTGGACGGTCACCTATCGGATCGACAGCGTGCTGTCGCGGCTTCAGCTTGATCCTGATGCCCGAATCGGTAGCCTCTCGGGCGGTACCCGCAAGCGGGTGGCTCTCGCCCGGGCGCTGGTCTCCGAACCCGATCTGCTGCTGCTCGATGAGCCCACCAATCATCTTGATATCGAGTGGATCAACTGGTTGGAAGAACTGCTTGCCGCCCGCCGCGAAGCCACGCTTCTCATCACCCATGACCGCCGGCTGATGGACCGCGTCGCCACCCGAATCGTTGAGCTCGATCGGGGGCTGATCCGATCCTACCCTGGCAGTTTCGCCGCCTACCAGCGCCGCAAGGCCGATGAGCTCGCCCAGGAACACGTGATCAACGCAAAGTTCGACAAACTTCTCGCCCAGGAAGAAGTCTGGATCCGGCAAGGGGTGGAAGCGCGCCGCACGCGCAACGAAGGCCGGGTGCGGCGGCTCGATACCCTTCGGCGCGCACGAGAGCAGCGCCGTGAGCAGGTGGGGCGGGTACGAATCGAGATCGATTCGGGCGAGCGCTCTGGCAAGGTGGTGGCCGAGCTCATTGGGGTGGGTAAGGCATGGGGCGAGCGTTGGGTGGTTCGTGGGCTAGACAGCATCATCAGCCGGGGCGACCGGGTTGGGCTGATCGGCCCCAACGGTGCGGGCAAGACCACCCTCATCAAGCTGATCCTGGGTGAGGTCGCTCCCGATGAAGGCCAGTTGCGCCGAGGCACTCAGCTCGAGGTCGCCTATTTCGACCAGATGCGCGAGCAACTCGACGAAGAGGCGAGCCTCATCAACACCATCAGTCCAGGTTCGGACTGGATCGAGATCGGCGGGCAACGCACACACGTGATGAGTTATCTCGGCCGCTTTCTGTTTGCGCCTGAGCGCGCCCGCTCACCGGTCAAGAGCCTGTCGGGTGGCGAGCGCAACCGCCTGCTGCTCGCCCGCCTGTTTGCCCGGTCCACCAACCTGCTAGTGCTCGACGAACCCACCAATGATCTGGACATCGAGACGCTGGAGCTCTTGGAGGAACTGTTGGCCGAATACGCCGGCACCGTGCTGCTCGTGAGCCATGACCGGGCGTTTCTCGATGCGGTGGTCACCCAGTCAATCGCCTTCGAAGGCGACGGCCGCTGGCTTGAATACGCGGGCGGCCACGCAGACGTCACGGCGGCGCGCGCACGTCAGGCCACAGCAGACGGACCCGCGCCCCCAACCATGCGCTCGACCGCCACCTCCAGGGTGGCCCCATCCGGCAGCCCCCGCGCCGGGGAAGATTTGCCGAAAGCATCGGTTCCGCCCGACCTGCGAACGACTCTGCGCAGCAGCCGCAACCGTCTGTCCTACAAAGAGCAGCGCGAGTTGGAGGCGCTCCCCGGAAGGATTGACGTTTTGGAGGCCGAGCAGGCCACGCTCGCCACGCGGCTCGCTGATCCGCAGACCTACCGGGAGGCGGGCACGGACGCCCGCGCGATCGCAGCGCGACACGGAACCATCGAAGTCGAACTCGCCGAGTGCCTGGAACGCTGGGAGGCGCTGGAGGCGAGATCAGCCGGCTGATCGCATCAATCGCTCCGGTTCAGAAGTCAACCATGACACCCACCCCTTCCTATCCGATCATCAGAATCGACCTGTCGGTCGCGCCGCACGCGCAGGCCCTTTTGACGCTCCTCGATGAATACGCCCGGTCGCCGGAAGGTGGCGGGCATGCGCTTAGCGCGAAGGTGCAGGAATCCTTGTGCGCGGTGCTGGCTGTGCGCCCGCACTATGCGGGATGGCTCGCGTTCGCGGGTCAGCAGGCAGTCGGCCTCATCAACTGCTTTGAGGGTGTCTCCACATTCCGCGCCCAGCCTCTTTTGAATGTGCACGACATTGTGGTGTCAGCGTCCTTCCGGCGACGGGGAATCGGTCGCGCCCTGCTCGCGCAGGCGGAACTACACGCGCGGGCCGCAGGATGCTGCAAACTCACGCTTGAAGTGCTGGAGGGTAACCGATCGGCGATTGCGGCATACACCGATGCGGGGTTTGAGCCCTACCAGCTTGACCCCACCATGGGGCAGGCCCGGTTCTTCGAGAAGGCGCTGCATTGAAGCGCCACAGTCTATGTCCCGCTTACCAGGAGACCTCCAATGCCATCCTTCGATATCGTCTGCGAAGCCAATCTGGTCGAGGTACGCAATGCACTCGATCAGAGCAACAAGGAAATTGCCAATCGCTTTGACTTCAAGGGCTCGGATGCCCGAATCGAACAGAAGGAGCGAGAACTCACGGCGTTTGCCGACGATGACTTCAAGCTCGGACAGGTGCGCGATGTGCTGCTTGGCAAGTTCGCCAAACGCGGTGTCGATGTGCGATTTCTCGATATCGGCGACGTTCAGAAGGTTGGTGGCGACAAGGTCAAACAGCTGATTACCGTACGGCATGGCGTGCCTGGCGATCACGCGAAGAAAATTGTGCGGCTCGTCAAAGACAGTAAACTCAAAGTGCAGGCAAGTATTCAGGGCGACACGGTGCGGATCACGGGCGCCAAGCGCGATGATCTTCAGGACGCGATTGCGCTTCTCAAAAAAGAGATCACCGACCTGCCACTCGCCTACCAGAACTTCAGGGACTGACGACGCGCCTGCGCCGCGCAGTATCGATCACCCGCGGCGCTAAGTTCGACCCGACAAGCGCCCGCGCCGAGTGGTTGCAGATCGACTCAAAGTTCTCCACCTCCACCGCATGGCGGCTGATCCGCGTGTCCTTGGATCACCGCGCTGGCTCGAGCTCAGCCCGCCGAATCAGTTCCGTGGGCTCGATCACCAGGCTCGCCTCCACCCACATCGTCACGTGCGATCGCTGGTTGTGTACACCATCGTCTGAAATCGTCTTGGAACACGGACGCAGGCGCTGCCTTCCTCACACACAGCGCGAGCGACGCCTCCGGCCGACCCCGACCCGCCTGCAGCCGCTCCAGTCAGCGGGCGGACGGGGCCAAGGTTTCGCGCAGCGAGTCGAGGCTGGACGGTTGACCCGGTGTGGCGAGCAGGTCCACATGCCCGATGATCAGCCGCGCTTGCCCGCTTGCAATCTGGGCCGTACGCGTCTGGCGCCAACGTGCCAGACGATCGCCAGCCAGGCGATCGACTTCGAGCGCCACGGCCACCGCTTCGTCTGCCATCCGGTCGAGCATGGCTGAATCGGCGTCCCCTCCGATTTGCCAGTCGCTATCAGCGAGCGCGACCGGACAAGCGAGCGCCCGCAGGCAGTCCGCAAGGGCAGCGCCCGCGCCTGGCCCAACCGATTGGCCGAATCCTTTATCGCCGCCCTGGTGCGTGCGAAACGCACGGTCAATCAGTTCATCATCGATCGCCTCGGGATGCCACGAACGACGTCCGTCCACGGTCAGCGTCGCAAGAAGAGGGCGATTGGCATCGACCAGCCAGCGCGCGAAGCGCGCCAGCCAGTGGTTGGAGACCAGGTCGAGGAAGGCGGTGGTGACGATGCCGTCAAATCGCCTGGCATCGAGCGCTTCAAGCGAGGCCGCCAAATCGATTTGCTGCGTCTCGATCCGCCAGCGGGCGGGGCCGGCCTGCACTTGGCAGCCGCCTGCCGATTCCACCGCATCCCAGCCCTGCGCGCAGGCCCAGCCGGCGATACGGACGGGCACCTGATCAAGGAGCTGTTGGTCAAAATCGAGCAACACCCAATGCTGATCGCCACCCAACCGGGGCGCTAGCGCGCGAAAATTCGCAGCCGTGCCCCCACCAAGGTCGGCCAGACGCAATGGCGAGGTGTGGGCCGCGCGACGCCGCATCAAGGCCTCGGCAAACGCGTTTGCCAAAGGGCGCGACCGGGCGGCGAGATCGAAGCGTTCGCGCTGGGCGAGCCAGTCGGCATCGAAACCACTCATCGGCGATGCTCCGCGTTCAGGCGCGCACCCAAGGCCATACGGCCCGGGCCCTCAGGTCGTGCAACCCGCGCCGGCTCAGGCCCGCCACGTACCGGCTCCGGCGCGCCGCCCGCCGGCTCCGGCGCGCCCGCGCCTGGCCACCTGCCACTCGCCGACCCCGACTCCGACCCCGACCCCGACCCAGACCCGATGGGAGCCCTGTCGCCCAGGCGATCCAGTGCGTTCGCCCAGCGCCGGACCGCAGCTGGCCAGGGCACCAGCCTTTCCCGCGCGCGACGTGCACCGTCGCGCAAGGTCTGTCGCTGCCTGCCCGAGCTGATCAGCGCATCCAGCGCGCCCGCGAGGGCCGCTACATCACGCGGCGGCACCAGCCGGCAAGCCGAGGCTGGAATGGTGTCAGGCGTGGCACCCGCACGCGTGGCAACGATCGGTACGCCCTGCGCGAGTGCCTCCGTGTACACCATGCCATAGCCCTCATGATCGGAGGCGAGGACAAACAGATCGGCATCCTGCCAGACCCCCGCGAGCCACGTATCGGGCTGCTCGCCATGAAGCATGATGCGATCAGCCAGACCCAGCTCATCAATCGATCGGCGCAGCGACGCCACCGTGGCGGGATCGCGATCGAGGCTGCCTACGCAGTCGAGGCGCCAACCCGCCGAGCGCACGCGCGCTAGCGCCTTCACCAGCATCTGATGATTTTTACGTGGCGTGACCGTCGCCACACACAGCAGACGTACTGGCCCGTCGCCCCGCTCCTTACCCGCATCAACGTCGAGGGGTGGCACATCCACCCCCGGCTCGGCCACTGCAATTCGCCGGGACGAAATACCCGCTGCAAGAACCTCCCGGGCAGTCGCGGGACTCGCACAGATGAGGCCGTCGAGTCGCGACCACAGTGCCACTTCAATTGCCCCCAACCTCGCCGCGGCGCCAACCGACAGACCCGTTTCAAGCGCAAGCGGGTGATGAATGAAGCCCAATACTGGCAAGCGACCCGTCGCGCGCACCAGCGCGCGGTCAAATGCGGGCAGCGCGAGCCCGTCGATCACCACGACCGAGCCCTGGGGCGCTGCCACCAGCGCAGCCTCGGCTGCGCCGCGCGCCACCTCATCGGCCTGCGGAAAACATCCCGCCAGCTCAGCCACCTGCACCTCGCACCCCATTGCACGAAGGCCGTCGACGACCCGTTGAGCGTACAGATAACCGCCAGTACGCTGTGCAAGCGCCCCCGGCACCGCGAAGACGATCCTGCGGATCAACGCAGCGAACCCTCGAAGCTTGCCCACGCGACCGGCGATTCGCGCAGCACCACCCGCATCGACTCAATCGCGCCAGCGGTGCCTGGACCCACTGCACCGGCCACCACGCGTGCCTTCATCCGGCGAAAAATTTCACTGGCCATGAACTCGGTGGTGGTGTTGCGACCCACCAGATCAGGAAGCTCGTCGAGGTTGTGGTAGTTGAAGCCCGCCAGCACCTCTTTGAGCACATTGAGCGCGAGGCCTATATCGCAGACCAGCCCGTGCTGATCAAGCTCGGCGCGTCGAAACTCCACTTCAACGCCGTAGGTTGCGCCATGCAGCTTCTGCGCAGGTCCGAAGACCTCGCCCCGAAAGCTGTGGGCAATCATGATGTGATCGGAGACGGCTAGCGAGTGCATAGTTGGACTCCAGAGGCAGAGGGAAGGCAGGGGAACGTACGTCACACGCCTTGGTCATAGATCACCCGATGGCAGAGTTCACCGTCGGGCAAGCGGGTCAGACGCGCAAGCGTCTCAGGCAAATCAGAGAAATGGCTGCGCCCGCCGAGGCAGGCCTCAAACACCGGATCAGCGAGCAGCTCGAGAGCAAGGGTCAGACGGCGACGATAGGACCAGCGCGCGCGCTGTGCCGGGGCCACCGCGCCCACCTGCGAAGAGCGCAGCGTGAGGCGCCGCGAGTGAAACGCTTCGCCAAGCGGCACGCTCACCCCGCGCTCGCCATACCAGCTGAGTTCGAGCACGGTCGCCTCAAACCCGGCGATCCGAAGCGCCGTGGCGAGTCCGCTCGAGTGACCACTTGCGTGCACCACCAGATCGGCCTCTGGCGTTGCCTGCGACGGTAGTGAGAAGCGACAGCCCAGCGCCGTCGCGAGCGTCGTACGGCGCGGGTCAACATCGATCAGCTCAACGCTGACGCCTGGTATGCGTGCAAGCAGCGCCGCGCAAAGACTCCCGACCACACCCGCGCCCACCACGGCCACCCGATCGCCAATACGGGGCGATGCGTCCCATAGGCCATTGATCGCAGTCTCGAGATTGGCGGCGAGCACCGCCCGCTCAGACGGTACCCCGTCGGGAATGGGCACCAACGAATCGACACTCACCACATAGCGATCCTGGTGCGGGTAGAGGCAGAACACCCGGCGATCAATCCAACCTGCTGGCCCCGCGTCCACCCGACCTACCGAGCAGTAACCGTATTTGACTGGACCAGGGAACTCGCCTTCCTGGTGTGGACAGCGCATGAGCGCACGCTGGCTGGCCGGCACTGCCCCCGCGAACACCAGCGTTTCGGTGCCGCGGCTGAGACCGCTCACCAGCGTCCGAACACGCGCTTCGCCTTGCTGCAAATCGGGGAGCGCCTCATGACGGAGCTCGCCCACGAATGGTTCTCGAACCCAGAAAGCCCGAGCAGTATTGGAGTCGGACACAGTGAAGGCTTAGATCGTGGCCGGTGCGTGCTCAACCACGGAAAATACACTCAACCAGCGTATCGCTACCAAGCTGGAACTGACGGGTGGCAGGCCTCAGGCTATCGCGCAGATCCTCGATCACAGGCAGCTGAAGGGCGGGCCGCCCCGACCCCAGGATGACCGGCGCAATCGTGAGCTGTAAGCGTTCGAGCGCCCCAGCACGAAGAAACCGTGACACAGTGGTCCCGCCGCCCTCTATAAAGAGCCAATGCAGCCCTCGGGATGCCAACACACGGCGGATGGCGATGGGGTCGAGATCACCACCAGCGCCACGTTCAAGCGTAACCACCTCGGCTTGCCCGAGCGACCGCCGCCCGGCCGCACGATCAGCGGCCACGATCAGAAGCGTCGGGGCCACCGGGTCGGTAAAGACGCGCTGCGAGCCATCGATCCGGAATTCCGGATCGATCACCACCCTTACCGGATGACGACCCGTGCAACGACGAACGGTGAGCTGCGGGTCGTCGTAAAGAACGGTATTCACCCCCACCAGTACCGCATCGGCGAGCGCACGCATCCGATGGGTGTGCAGCAGATCTTCGTCACCGCTCAGCCATCGCGAGACGCCACCTACCGTGGCAATGCGCCCGTCCAGGCTCTGTGCCAGGTGGGCGATTGCAAAGCCTTCATCAAGGGCGACCGGACAGAGCGGACCGTAGATCGCATTGAGCACTGCATCATCGGCATGCGCCACAGCCTCGCGGGCACGTGCCACAGACGACGCCTGCGCGACCGCTGCGCCATCGTATCGGGCGGCAAGTAACGTCTGCCAGGCGGGGCTATCGACTGCCGGCGGCTCTGGCGGCAAATCCTTACCCACCAGCGCGAGCTTCTCTGCGGCCGCGTTCATCAAGGACTCCACGGGCGGCTGTCAACAGATGCCGGACTGAAATCGGCGAACACATGATCCGGCGCACTGAGGTTATGACGGGAAGGGGAATCGCGACCGAAGCGGGCGCGGCTCGATTCAAATCGACCAAACCCGATGATGGGCGCTGACCGCATGCCAGAACCCTCGCGCCAGGCTGCCACCGAAGCATCGGCGTTATCAGTTGTCACGAACATAGAGCGTAACGCCGCAAACGGGGTCTGTCCGCTTGAGGTCGTGCCAATATCCATTACCACTCGCGTACGTTGGGATGTGGTCTCCGCCACCGCAAGCGTACCAACGCCGCCGCGCGCAAACTGCAGCGTAAAGCGCAGCGTTACGGGATCGAACTCGAGCGCGCGGATTGCCACCAGCGGCCGACCGTCCTCCTCAATCGGGCCAAACAGAAATGAGCTGCCATAGGCGCTGTCCGGAAGTTGCGCTGGCGGCAGCGGCTTGGCGCGCCAATAACCATCAGCCGGATACAGCACCAGAATTTCGATGTCGCGCTTCGGCCCGCGCCGCAGCAACTGCAGCAGGTGAAGCCCACGCTCGATGCGCTCCCCAACCTTGACCTCAACGATGTCCGGCCGCCAGAAATTGAAAAACGTGTGCCCCACCAGCCGAATTGAATCGTCTTCGTACAAGATCAGTTCGCGCGGCGTAAAGGCGTGCTTGGGGTCGCCGCTCATGTCGCAGTGCGTGAAGTCTGGCGCGGTGCTGTCCGAGGTCACCGTCTCGATGTAGGGCGGATGCTCGACCGACAAGGACAGGCTGCGAATGCCCGACGCCACGAGCTTCACGTAGAGGTTATCCTCCTCGGCACAGCGGGTGGGCTTGCTCGCGTCGACAAACTGAACCCGCGTTTCGCCGCGTGGCTCGGCACGGATCGGGTCGATCACGCCCCAAGCGATCGTCAGGCCCAGCGCGCAGAGCGCTACCCGTGAGGCCAGGCGTTGGTGCGCCACTACCGGGCGCCTGCGGCAACCGGACTGAAGCCGAGCAGCGTGGAGGCACAGTCGGGGCCTGCGCTACGAACTTCTTCGGGCAAGCGGCAGAGCCCTGCGTCGCGCGCAAGCGCACCGACACGCGGCGCGCCGCTCACCATGGTGATGAGGATCGCCGCGCCCAGCCCAGTGTAAAACGGCAAGGCAATCCACATCGCACCAGGCGCGAGCAGGAACAGCGACACCGCGAACGCAACGCCAGCTACCGTGTGCGCCCACAACCGGCGCAGCGCAAACCCGAGCGGCACACCTTCAGCGTCGCGCTGTTGGGCGCTCCAGCCCGTCTGCCGGCCCAGCGGAAGACCCAGAACGAACAAGGTCACCGACAACGCGCAGATCGGTACGATCAGCATCGTGAACACGGTTTCGGCGAGCGCGCTCACAAGCACCGCTGGCGCGCCACCGAATGACTCACGCAAGCGCTTGCGCAACAGCACATCGGCGAGCGTGGCCAGCTTGGGCGCAAAATTCATGGTGAGCGACAGTACCAGCAGCAAGAGCCCCAGATCGGCATCCATGGGCCCCTGGCGAATGAGGCCAAACACCGTGAAGCCGATCCAGCCCGGACCGCTCAGATACATGGCGATCGCGATCCACAACTGCCAACGGCTGACCGGACGCAGCCCCGGCATGCTGAGGAAGCGGAAGTACTGCATGTTGCCCTGGCACCAGCGCAAATCGCGACGAATGAATTCGATCAGGTGCGGGGGGTTTTCCTCCCAGCTGCCGCCCTCGTCGGGCAGCACCCGCACTTCATAACCCGCTCGACGCATGAGTACCGCTTCCAGCTGGTCATGACTGAGCACATGACCACCCAACGGCGGACGACCTGGCAGCACTGGCAGACGGCAATGTTCTGCAAAAGGCTGGATTCTGATGATTGCGTTGTGCCCCCAATAGGGACCGCAGTCACCCTGCCACCACGCCGCGCCCAGCGTCCAGGAACGCATGCCCAGCCGCATACCAAACTGGAACACGCGGGCGAACGCACTGTCAGAGGGCAATGCGGTGACAAGCGTCTGCAAAATACCGATTTTCGGATTGGTCTGCATGATGCGAACCAGTCGCAACATGGCAGCGGGGGTCATGACGCTGTCGGCGTCGAGCACAATCATGTATTCGTGGCGATTGCCCCAGCGATCGAGAAAATCGCGCAGGTTGCCCGCCTTGAAACCCTCACCGCCCACCCGCTGGCGCCAGGTCACCGCCACGCGCCCCTCAAAACGCGCCGAGAGCGAATCAACGAGCGTTTTTTCGGCAGCCAGAATATCGGGCTGATTGCTGTCGCTCAGCATGTACACATGAAACCAGCGGCCCTCGCCGGTGGCGGCCAGGCGCTCGATCATCCATCCCAGGTTACGGGCCAACCGCTCGGGATCTTCGTTTCGGATACAGACTGCGATCGCGGTGGAACTATCGATTGCTTCATCGCCCCGAATGCTACGCAGATGCGGTGCCACGGAACCTTCTGGATCTCGCGCGAAAGTCATCAACAGAAAGCCGATCAGCGCATTCCAGAAACCGATTGTGGTCCAGGGCAGCGTGAACACGAAAGCGACCAGCATCGCGATACCCCAGCCGTCGATGCCCGCGGGCCGGAAAAGCGCTGCCGCCATCAGTCCGAGCAGTCCGGCGGCGGTCAGGAGCACCAGCGCGCCGAACAGCACCCTGCGTCCGGTCAGCCGGGGCGTCTCGCCGGAGGAGGGAAGGACGCCTGAGGCGGTGGAATGGGAAGCCATATGGAGAAATCTCAGAACATGCGGCGCGACAGCGCATCGCGCGCCATGAAGCGGTGATAGACGCCACCTGCCGCGTGCGCGGCGAGCAGCGTACCCATGGACACCGCCCCGCACCAGTGCGTAAACGACAGCGCCTTAGCGATCGCCTCATCCTTTTCGATTGGAGAAGGAAGCGGTAACACTTCGAACACCTTGAGAGGGAAGCCCCAGGCATTGGTCGCAAGAAAGCCGGTTACCGGCATCAGAATCAGGAGCGCGTAAAGGCTCGCGTGCGAAAAACCCGCCAGCAACCGCACCCAGGCCGGGGTCTCCAACGGCCACGCGGGCGGCGGATACAACCACCGGTAAACCAGCCGAAGCAGCACCAGCGCGAACACCACGACGCCAAAGCTTTCGTGAATGTTGTAAAGGCGCATCTTGAGCGCCTGGTCGGCAGGTTCGAAGTAGCGAATCCAGATGCCCGCCGGGATGACTACCCCCATGACGATCAGCGCGGTGGCCCAGTGCAGAACCTTCGCTGGCGAGCGGTAGCGATCCGAAGAGGAGTGCATCACGATGAAACCTCCGCACGCAATCGTGCAGCGCTCAGTTTGACTCGATACGCGCCCAGGCCGAGTGGTTGTGGATCGACTCGAAGTTCTCCACTTCCACCGCATAGCGGCTGATCCGCGCGTCCTTCGACAACCGCGCCGCCACATCCCGGATCAGGTCTTCGACAAACTTCGGGTTGTCGTACGCGCGCTCGGTCACATATTTCTCGTCCGCACGTTTCAACACCCCCCACAGTTCGCAAGACGCCTCGTCTTCAGCCAGCCGGATCAGCTCCCTGGGCTCGATCACCGGGCTCGCCTCCACCCACATCGTCACGTGCGATCGCTGGTTGTGCGCACCGTACTCTGAAATGGTCTTGGAACACGGGCACAGGCTCGTGACCGGCACCACCAGTTGCACCTCGGTCACCGCCGTCTTCGCCTCCCCCTCCACGACCACCTTCAGCTGATAATCCATCAGGCTCTGCACCCCTGACACAGGCGCTGCCTTCCTCACAAACAACGTGAGAGACACCTCCAGCCGACCCCGACCCGCCTGCAGCCGCTCCAGCATTTGCCCGTGCATCGCCGCCAGCCCTGCCGCATCGAGCCCCTCGCCTGACGCCGAGTGCTCCTCCAGCATCGCAATGAACCGCGACATGTGCGTGCCCTTCTGATCCGCCGGCAGCGACACGCTCATCGTGAAATCGCCCACCGCAGGCTGACGCTCCGCGCCGCTCCCCCAGTGCAACGGATATCTCACCCCCTTGACACCAACAAGTCCGATTGCAATGTTGCGCGGGTCGTGACTGCCCTGGACGTCGGCCATCTCTGAGCCGACCGCGAAATGAGGATCACGCGTATTCATGAGAACTCCGGAAGCTGACTATCGCAGCCATGAGGGGGGTGGAGGGTGACACGGCCGGAAGACCGCTTTAAAGACCTAATTATTTTAGACGCGCAAGCGCCCTATTGCCGCAATGCACAAGAAACCTGTAAGACATAGGGATATAAACCCGAGTTAGGCACTCGGGTTATGGATTTTGACGGATCCGGTAACGAGGGACATCGGCAGGCCCGAGCCGGCTATGCCGATCGGCTGGCCACCAGCCGTGGCTCCGCCCCAGGAAGAAGCGCTGCGAAACGCTGACGAACCGAGCGTTCGATTCCCGCTGCATCCAACCCCTCAAGCTGAAGGAGCTTGCCCTGATCGCCGTGATCAATGAACCGGTCCGGTAGCCCCAACTGGAACAATTCGATCGAGATTCCTTCAGCGCCAAGCGCTTCGGCCACCGCACTACCCGCGCCCGCCATCACCATGTGCTCCTCGACGGTAACGAACGCATCGTGCGTACGCGACAGTTCACGCAGCATGGCGACGTCGAGCGGTTTGACGAAGCGCATGTTGACCACCGTGGCATCGAGCGCATCGCCCGCCGTAAGACAGGGCGCCAGCAGCGTGCCAAAAGCCAGGATGGCGATGCGCCGCCCCTCCCGCCGCCGCTCGGCCACACCAATCGGCAGCACGGAGAGATCACGCGCAGGCACTGCCCCAATACCAGCGCCGCGCGGATAGCGAACCGCCGCCGGCCCGTCATGAAGAAATGCGGTGGTAAGCATCTGCCGACACTCGGCTTCATCAGAAGGCGCCATCACCACCAGATTCGGTACGCAACGCAGGTACGCGTAATCGAAAAAACCACCGTGCGTGGCGCCATCGGCGCCCACCAGCCCTGCGCGGTCTATCGCAAACATCACAGGCAGATTTTGTAGCGCCACGTCATGGATGAGCTGATCGTAGCCTCTCTGCAGGAAGGTGCTGTAGATGGCGACCACCGGCTTCAGACCCTCGCAGGCGAGTCCGCCTGCAAACGTGACTGCATGCTGCTCGGCGATCCCCACATCGAAATAACGATCCGGAAAGCGTTTCTCGAATTCGACCAGGCCGGAGCCCTCGCGCATGGCAGGCGTCACCGCCACTAGCCGACGGTCGGCAGCACCCATGTCACAGATCCAATCGGAAAACACATTGGTAAACGTGGGCTTGCCCGGCGCAGCGGGCTTTTTCAGGCCCTCGGCAGGATCGAATTTTCCCGGCCCGTGGTAGGCGATCGGGTCGACCTCGGCGCGACGATAGCCCTTACCCTTGCGGGTGACGATGTGAAGGAACTGTGGCCCGCGCCGCTCGCGCAGGTTCTGCAGGGTGGGGATCAGGCTGTCCAGATCATGGCCGTCGATCGGCCCGACGTAGTTGAACCCAAACTCTTCGAACATGGTGCCGGGGAGCACCATACCCTTGGCGTGTTCTTCAAACCGCCTGGCGAGTTGCAACACCGGCGGCACCACCGACAGCATGGCCTTGCCCATGTTGCGTGCGGCGGCGTAAAAACGGCCAGACATCAGTCGCGCGAGGTGCCGCTGTAACGCGCCCACGGGCGGCGAGATCGACATGTCGTTATCGTTCAGCACCACCAGCATCTTGATGTCTTCATAAATGCCCGCGTTATTCATGGCTTCAAACGCCATG
>SYIM01000189.1 GCA_005798775.1 Burkholderiales bacterium | reverse complement strand
TTGATACGTGGGCAACCGTCGGCTCTTGTGCGCAAATTGGTGCCAACGTGCATTTGTCGGGTGGTGTGGGTATTGGCGGTGTGCTGGAGCCGATTCAGGCCAATCCCACCATCATCGAAGACAATTGTTTCATCGGTGCGCGTTCGGAGATTGTCGAGGGCGTGGTTGTTGAAGCGAACTCGGTCATCTCAATGGGTGTTTTTATTGGCGCAAGCACACGTATCGTAGATCGCCAGAGCGGTGAGATTCTTTACGGGCGGGTGCCTTCCGGCTCGGTGGTCGTTTCTGGCAGCATGCCCTCGGGCGGCGGGCGAGTGAGCCTCTACTGTGCAGTGATCGTCAAGCGCGTTGACGCACAAACGCGCGCCAAAACCGCCATCAACGATCTCCTGCGCGGAGACTGATCCCGTGTCAAAGCCTGCCGGCGCGCCAGTCATCGACGCCCCCGCGCTCATTACTGTGTTCGGCATTCCCAATTGCGACCAGGTACGCAAGGCGCGAGCCTGGCTTCAGGCTGCAGACCACCAGTACCGGTTTCATGATTTTCGAGTGGATGGCCTGCAGGCCGAGCTTCTTGGAAACTGGCTTCGCCACGTGCCCTGGGACTCACTGCTCAACCGCCGGGGCAGCACCTGGCGGCGACTGCCGGAATCGAGGCGGTTGGCGGTCACCGACCAGCTCAGCGCGGCAGAATTGATGCTACTCGAGCCCACCCTGGTCAAGCGCCCCGTGCTGCAGCAAGGCCAGAAAACACTCGTCGGATTTTCGGAGCCGCTCTATCGGGCTTTTTTCGGGCCGCAAGTCGGTGAACCGCGCTCGTGAAGCCTGATCGGCGAGCCGGGCGCATGGCATCGGAGGGCGAAGCCGCGCAGGAGCTGCGTACCCTTCGTGACTGCCTGCGCTGGGCGGTCTCACGGTTGGCGCAGACCCAAGTTGGCACCGGACATGGGACCGCCTCCCTGTTTGACGAAGCGGTTGCCATGGCGCTTTGGTCGCTGCATCTGCCCCCCGACGAACTGGATCGCTGGCTTGATGCGCGGCTTGCGCGTAGCGAGCGAGAGGCGCTGATCACCCTCATCGAGCGACGTTGCAGTGAGCGAGTTCCCGCTGCCTATCTCACCGGCGAGGCTTGGCTTCGCGGCGTGTGCTTTCGTAGCGACGCGCGTGCACTGGTTCCGCGGTCACTCATCGCCGAAGCACTGGATACCAGCCTCGCCGCCTATCTGGACGTGTTACAGCGACTCAGCAACTGGCCACGGCGCGTGCTCGATCTCTGTACCGGTGGCGGAAGCCTCGCGGTGCTTTGCGCGCTTCGCTTTCCCGATGCGCAGATTCGCGCAAGCGATCTGAGCGAGCCCGCGCTCGCCCTGGCGGCTGAGAACGTGAGTCTGCATGGACTCGCCACGCGAATCGATTTGGTACAGGGTGATCTACTTGCCCCCCATTCGGGCGAAGCATTCGATCTGATTGTGTGTAACCCCCCATACGTGTGCGATGCGTCCATGGCGCTGCTGCCGCAGGAATTTCGGGCCGAGCCGCGCCTCGCACTCGCAGGGGGCCCCGACGGCATGCAGCTGGTGACCCGGATCCTAGGCGAGGCCGCACAGCATATGGCGGATGACGCTCTGTTGGTACTTGAAATCGGCCATGAGGCTACGCACTTCGAGCGCGCGTTCCCGAAACTCGAATACGCCTACCTGCCGGTGGAGGCGGGTGAGCAGATGGTGGTGGCGATAGAAGCACGGGCGTTGAGCACACTCCGCCCGGCATCTCGACCCCGCCGCACGCGCGCGGTGAGCCCCACCCGTCCATCCGATCGCCGGCCCGCCGCGTGATTCGACTTCGACAACTCACGCTTTCGCGGGGTGGGCGTGATCTGCTGCGCAGTGCCGAGGCCACGATCGCACCAGGCGAGCGGGTTGCACTGATAGGCCTGAACGGCTCGGGTAAAACCTCGCTGCTGTCCGCGCTCATAGGCGAGGTATCGCCCGACGCAGGCAGTATTGAGCAGCCGTTCGAGCGGGTCATCCGACTGGAGCAGAGGTTGCCATCGAGTTCACTTCCTGCCTGGCAGCATCTGCTTGAGGCAGACGCCGCACTGGTTGGGGCACAGCAGGCTCTCGCGCGGGCCGAGACCGAGTTTTCTGAAACGGCATCTGATACTGATCACGCCGCCGGACTCGCCATTGCCCAGGCCCACGCTGCGTGGCATGAGGCGGGCGGCGCAGATGCAGCGTCGAGAGCCCGCGCGCTTCTGTCCGGGCTAGGCTTCAGTGACGAGGCTTGCGAGGCGCCAGTTGACTCACTATCCGGCGGTTGGCGCATGCGGCTCAATCTGGCGCGAGCACTGTTCGCACCCGCCGACCTGCTGCTCCTTGACGAGCCCACCAATCACCTCGACCTCGATGCTGTGTTGTGGCTTGAGCGCTGGCTGGTGCGATCCGCATGCACGATGGTGATCGTGTCGCATGACCGGGACTTCCTCGACCGCGTCGTGAAGTGTTGCCTCCACATCGATGACGGCCGACTGATGCGCTTTGCGGGGGGGTACAGCGATTTCGAACGGCAGCGCGCAGCGCGCGCCGCGCAGGCTGCGCGGGAGCGCGAATCCTCTGCAGCCCGAGCCGCGCACCTCGAGTCATTCATTCGCCGCTTCCGGGCGCAGGCAACCCGTGCGCGTCAAGTACAAAGCCGCATCAAGGCACTCGAACGCATGGCCGAGGTGGAAGTGGTGCGGGCGTTGAGCGGTATTGATATCGACCTCGCCTCCGCTGAAGACTGTCCAGAGCATCTGGTGTTGGTCGAGCGTCTCGGCGCTGGCTATCAGCAGATGCCTGTTGTGCAGGTTCGGCAATTGCAGATTGAGCGGGGCGCGCGAATCGGCGTGCTGGGCAGGAACGGCGCGGGCAAAACCACACTCATCCGGACGCTGGTGGGCGAACTTTCTCCAGTCTCTGGCGAGATCACGATCGCGCGTGGACTGCGGGTAGGCTATTTCGCTCAGCAGGGGGTTGACGCGTTGCGGGACGACGAGTCAGCCCTACGCCACCTGCAGCGGCTCGCGACCGAACAGCGCGAACAGGCCTTGCGGGACTTTCTCGGACGTTTCGGCTTTCGAGGCGAAGACGCAACCCGCCCCGTCGGACCGATGTCGGGTGGCGAAAAGGCCCGTCTCCTGTTTGCGCTGCTTGCCTGGCAACGCCCGCAGCTGCTGGTGCTTGATGAGCCGACCAACCATCTCGATGCGCAGACGCGCGACTCCCTTGCCGGCGCGCTTGCACGGTTTGACGGCGCGCTCCTGCTGGTATCGCATGATCGCTATTTGCTGAGAGCGAGCGTGGACCGCTTCGTCATTGTGGCCGATGGCACCCTCACCGACTATGACGGCGACCTGGACGACTACGATGCCTGGATCGCACAGCGCCGCGCCGATACGCCCACCTTGGTAGCCCCGTCGTCGGGCGGCGATAGCGCAGAGCGCGTGGCAGCCGCCCTCTTTTCCGATTCGGCGTCGGCGGTCGACCGTCGAACTGAACGCAGGCACGCCGCGGAGCGGCGTGTTGCGCTCGCAAACCTCACGCGAGTCATAGACGCCGAGATCAGGGCGATCGAGACCCGGCTGAGTAAGCTCGAATCCGAACTGAATCATGCCGAGGCTGCCCTGCAGGATCCGGCGATGTACGCACCCGGTTCGGATGGCGGAAACGTTGCGGGATTGAACCGACAACGTGCTGCGCTTGCGCGCGAAAAAGACGAAGCGGAAACCCGCTGGCTGGAGCTTCAGGCCCGGCGCGACGAACAGGTGTCGACATTTGACGCGGCCTAGCGCTTGGGCGCGAGCGCAGCCTTTCGATCAGCATTGACCCGCTGTACCGAAGCGCGCTCTCCGAGCAGCTTGAGGTAATCACGCACCGGGAATGCCGCCATCAGGTCTTCGCCGTAAATTGTTTTGCTCGCAAGCGAAACAAGGGGAAGGTGCACCAGTCCGGCACAGTCTGCGTAGCTGAACCGGTCGCCTGCCAGGTAGGGGCCGAATTGCGCGAGTTTTCCGAAGGCGTCAATCACCTTCACGAGATCTGCGCGGGTTTGCTCGATGAGCTCATCGGTGGCGGTGCCGCCAAAAAACGCTTTGCCGTAAAGACGCCGGGCGGTAAGCTCGACATGGGTTTCGAGATAGACGACGACCTCGCGGATCTTGGCTCGCTGCCATGGATCAGACGGCAAGAGCGCCGGCTCGGGCTGCAGATCCTCAAGGTATTCCATGATCACCTGCGACTCAGAGAGCGGACCCCGCTCGGTCTCAATAAACGGGATCTTGCCAAGCGGACTAAGCGCAAGCGTTACGGGATCTTTGCTTGCGCGATTGTAGACCTCCTCAAACGGAAGCCCCTTCTCAAGCAGCGCGACCTTCACCTTGTTGAAATAATTGCTCACTGCGAATCCGTGCAGTCTGATCATCATCATGTCTCCCGCGTAAAAGAGATGGGTCACCAACGTGGCTGTCCAAGCGGGCTCCGACGCAGAGTGTAGCGTGTCCGCCGGTTACAATCGCGCGATGAAACCAACACCATTTCAACGAATCGGGGTCGTCGGCAGCGGCGTCATGGGGCGCGGCATTGCACAGATTTTTGCGCAGGCTGGCATCCCCGTGCGGCTGTTCGACAGCCATGGTCCGGCTTTGGCGGCTGCGGTCCAGTCGCTTGCTGGCATATTCAGCCTTCTCCAGGGTAAAGGGCGCCTGACCGCGGAACAGGCGCAGGCCGCCAGCGAGCGAATCCTGCCCGCGCAGGCTCTGCCCGATCTAGCCGACTGCGATCTGGTGATCGAGGCAATCGTCGAGCAACTCGATGCCAAGCAAAAACTCCTCGCAAGCCTCGATGAGGTACTCGCCCCAAGTGCGGTCATCGCGAGCAATACGTCGTCGCTTTCAATCACCGCCATCGCCGCTGGCAGCCGTCACCCGGCGCGGGTGGCGGGCTATCATTTTTTCAATCCTGTACCGCTGATGCGCATTGTTGAGGTCATTGGCGGTCCGCGCACCGAACCTGGCGTTCTTGAAAAGCTCTGCGCGCTGGCAGAGCTTGCCGGGCACCAGGCAGTGCGCGCGCAGGACACGCCAGGATTCATCGTTAATCACGCAGGCCGCGGTTTCGGTACCGAAGCCCTGCGATTACTCGGCGAAGGGGTGGCCGACCCACCCACGATCGATCGCATCATGCGCGAGCAAGTGAGGATCGATGGCGGCGGCTTCAAGCTCGGTCCCTTTGAGCTCATGGACCTTACCGGACTCGACGTGTCGCACCCGGTCATGGAATCCATTTATCGCCAGTATTTCGATGAGCCCCGCTTTCGGCCTTCGGTCATCGCAGCGCAGCGAAATATTGCTGGCCTCCATGGCCGCAAGCGGGGTGAGGGCTGGTATCGCCACCTCGAAGGCAAGCAGCAAAATCCGGCTGAGCCCGGCCCCCCCGCCGTTGGGATGGTTCCGCCTGTCTGGATTGCTCCCGGCCCTCACCATGGCGCACTGTGTGCGCTGGTAACAGACCTCGGCGGACGGGTCGATACAAGCCCCGAGCCAAGCACCGAGTCACTGATTCTTCTCGCCCCGCTTGGCCACGACGCCACCCACGCCTGTAGCGATTGGCCAGCCGATCGTGCCATCGCGATCGATACCTTTTTTACCGTTGCCAAAGATGCGTGTCAGCGCCGAACCCTCATGACCACACCCGCTACCCGCTTTGACTACCGAGACGCAGCGCATGCGCTTTTTGGCGCTGATGGTGTTCGCGTTGCGGTCATTCGCGACAGCGCGGGTTTTGTCGCGCCGCGAATTCTCGCGATGATTGTTGCGATTGGCTGTGAAATTGCCCAGCAGCGTATTGCTTCGCCCGCTGACATCGACACAGCGGTCAGGCTGGGCCTCGGCTACCCCGCTGGCCCGCTCACCCTCGGCGATAAGCTTGGCGCGATGCGCCTCACGCGGCTGCTTGATGAGATCCACCAGATCACCGCCGATCCGCGCTACCGGCCCAGCATGTGGCTGCGCCGCCGCGCCAAACTCGGTCTTTCGCTTCTTCAACCCGACTGAACCATGACCAACGCCGCCGACCGCTCCACACCAGGCGCCCACGCCAGCAGGGCCGAGACGCCCGAATTCGAAGGGACCATGCCGGTACCCGAGCGTCACCAGATCGATACGCAGCGACTGGGCCAGTGGCTGCACGGCCGTTTGCCAGGCTTTTCGGGCGAACTCCGCGCGCAGGTATTCAAGGGCGGGCAGTCCAACCCCACCTACCTGCTGTCGTCGCCCACGGGCACGCGGGTGATGCGTGCCAAACCGGGCCCGGTGGCAAGACTCCTGCCTTCCGCGCATGCCATTGAGCGCGAGTTCCGGGTGCTCTCCGCTCTTTCCGGCACCGAGGTGCCGGTCGCGCGCGTATTTTGCCTCTGCGAAGATGAGACCGTGATCGGTCGCGCGTTCTATGTGATGGAACACGTGCGGGGACGCGTGCTGTGGGACCAATCACTTCCCGGTTTCTCAACCGCTGACCGTGCAACGCTATACGACGAAATGAACCGGGTGATGGCAGCGCTCCATCGCATTGACCCGACTTCGATCGGCTTGGCTGGCTATGGCCGTCCAGGTAACTATTTTTCGCGGCAGATTGGTCGTTGGACCAAGCAGTACCAGGCATCGGAAACCGAGCATATCGAGTCCATGCATCTGCTGATCGATTGGCTGCCCGCGCATATCCCTGCGTCGGATGAGATCGCCATCGTGCACGGAGATTACCGCATGGACAATCTGATTTTCGAAGCTCATTCAACCCGGGTAAGAGCGGTCCTCGATTGGGAACTCTCAACGCTGGGGCATCCACTCGCCGATTTTTCCTATCACTGCATGTCATGGCGCATTCCACCCGGGACGTTTCGGGGTATTGGCGGCCTCGATCTCGCAGCGCTGGGCATTCCGTCCGAGAGTGACTACATCGCTCGCTACTGCCAGCGGACCGGACGCGATCTGGCATCGGTGCTCCAGCACTGGGATTTCTACCTCGCCTACAACATGTTCAGGCTGGCTGCCATCCTGCAGGGCATTGTCAAACGGGTGGTCGACGGTACCGCGTCGAATACCCAGTCGCCCGCCACGATCGAGCGTGTAAGGCCGCTCGCCGAAATGGGCTGGCAAATCGCGCGCGGCGTACGATAACGCTGCTGTAGCGCCCGATCCCACCAGCTGTTTGTCACGCACCGTCATCGGAGCCTCCATGTCATTCCAGTTCTCCCCCCGTAGCCTCGACCTGCAGGCCCGCCTTAAGGCCTTCATGGATCAGCGTATTTATCCGAATGAACATCGGTTCGAGGAAGAGGTCGCGGCGAACCGCCGCGCGGGCAACGTCTGGGTCCCCACCCAGATAGTTGACGAACTCAAGCCGGTAGCCCGCGAAGCCGGGCTCTGGAACCTGTTTCTGCCCCGCTCGGCGCGTGTGCCCGAAGGCCTCTCCAACCTTGATTACGCGCCCCTGTGCGAAATCATGGGTCGGGTTCACTGGGCGCCCGAGATCTTCAACTGCTCAGCGCCTGACACAGGCAACATGGAAACCTTCGAGCGCTACGCGACTGAAGCCCTCAAACGCCAGTGGCTGGACCTACTGCTGCAAGGCGATATCCGATCGGCGTTCGCGATGACCGAGCCGGGCGTGGCGTCGTCGGACGCTACCAATATCGAGTCCACGATCGTTCGCGAGGGGGATCATTACCGTATCAACGGACGAAAATGGTGGACATCCGGTGCACCAGATCCGCGCTGCCGGGTTTTCATTTTCATGGGAAAAACCGACCCTTCCGCACCGCGGCACCAACAGCAATCCATGATCATCATTCCGGCAGACACGCCGGGCATCACCATAGTTCGGCCACTTACCGTGTACGGCTTCGATGATGCCCCCCACGGTCACGCTGAGGTCGTGTTCAAAGATGTTCGGGTTCCCATCGACAATATATTGCTCGGCGAGGGGCGCGGCTTTGAAATCGCGCAAGGCCGTCTGGGCCCAGGTCGCAACCACCACTGCATGAGGCAGATTGGCGTCGCTGAGCGCGGGCTTGAGCTTATGTGCAAGCGGCTGATGACCCGCGTCGCCTTTGGCAAGCGAATCTCCGAGCACTCGGTCTGGCACGAGCGAATCGCCGAATCACGTTGCATGATCGATCAGGCGCGCCTGATGACCTTGCAGGCTGCACATATGATGGACACCGTTGGTAACAAAGTGGCCCGACGCGAAATCGCCATGATCAAGGTGATTGCGCCCAATGTTGCGGGCAAGGTACTCGATTGGGCCATTCAGGCCCACGGTGGCGGCGGGGTGAGCGACGATTTTCCGCTTGCCGCCATGTGGGCGCACTCGCGCACGCTGCGCTTTGCCGATGGTCCAGATGAAGTGCACCGCGCCGCCATTGCCAAGCTTGAGATCGCGCGTCACTCGCCCATTCCAGGTGACACAGGGCGGGTTCAGGTTCCGGTTACGCGAGGCTCATGAAACGCATCCAGGCGAACATCGGATTGTCTGGAGCAAACGCACCGCCCCGTCCGTGCCGGCGCCCGTTACTGAACCGGCCCCTTCAGAACGGCAGGCAATGGCAACGCAAGCACTTCGATTCCTTCGTCGGCGAGTGCGGCGGTTTCGTCCGCACTGGCGGTTCCGCGAATCGCACGATCCTCGGCTTCACGGTAATGAATCCTTCGCGCTTCTTCGGCAAACCCCGCGCCAACATCTTCAGTGGTCTCAATAATTCTTCTCGCCATCTGTATCCACATGGCCTGGATCTGCTCGCGCGCCGTTTGCGAAGGATGCGGCGCCTGCTCAGCCGGCGCGCGCTCAGCCTGACTGTGGGACAGGTTCAGGCGTGGCGCAGAAAGCATTTTCCGAAGCGTACTACTGCCACAGAACGGGCACTCCACCAGCGACTCGGCGATCTGGCGTTCGTATTCAGCTTCCGATGCAAACCATCCTTCAAACCGGTGGTCGGCTTCGCAACAGAGATCGAAGACTTTCATGCGAGGCATTGTAAGGGGTTTGCACGATGAAAGCGCCCGACGTCCTTACGGTGGACGAGGCACTTTCCCGGATCCGCGAGTTTCACGACATCCTTGACGCACGCAGCCCCGGTGAATTCGCGCTGGACCGACTGCCGCGCGCAATCAGTGCTCCGGTACTCACTGACGCCGAACGTGCGGGGGTTGGTTCGCTCTATCGCAATGAATCGGGATTTGCTGCAAAGCGCGTCGGCGCTGCGATGGTTGCCCGTAACATCGCCCAGATCCTTGAGACCCAATTCGCGGAGCGGGGCCGGGAGTGGCGTCCCCTGATCTACTGTTGGCGGGGCGGAAACCGCTCTGGCGCACTGGCTACCGTCCTCGCCCGCGTCGGTTGGCGTGTCAGCCTCCTTGAGGGTGGCTACAAGGCATTCCGGCACCGGGTGATCGATGATCTCGAGAAGCTCCCGAGCACGCTGCAATTCCGGGTCATCGCCGGTCGAACCGGCTGCGGCAAAAGCCTTCTGCTTGACGCGCTCGCCAGTCGGGGCGCGCAGGTACTCGATCTGGAGGCAATCGCGCGTCATCGTGGCTCGGTACTCGGTCGCGTTCCTGGCGAACCACAGCCTAGCCAGCGTCACTTCGAAACCCTGCTCTGGGAACAACTGTCCGCATTTGCCCCGGATCGACCGGTATTCGTGGAATCGGAAAGTCGCCGGATCGGGACCTGTCACTTGCCAGAGTCGCTCACATTAGCCATTCGACACGCTCCGTGCGTGCGACTGGAGGCAAGCCGCGATCGTCGCAGCCAACTGCTGATTACCCAGTACCAGCATTTCATCGAACAACCCGACACGCTCGAAGCGCAACTGAATCGGTTCACCGAGGTGCATGGCCACGAAACCGTCCAGGCATGGCACGCACTAGTCGCCGCCGGCCGTTTCGACGACCTGGTGCAGCGGCTGCTGGACGAGCACTACGACCCCACTTACGACCGATCGATGAACAGCAACTTCACCCGCCTGCGCGAGGCGGCGGTGTACACGCTGGACCCTACCCGACCCAGCGCGCTCGACGAAGTGGCGATCTCACTGCTGAGTGGCGTTACCGCCCAGTCGTGACAGGGACCGGGTAATGTCGGATCGCGCTTTACGTGCCTCGAGGAAGTCCGCGACATCTTGCTGGGCAATAAGTTGCTCGAGCTGCGCACGAAGCTCGGCGGCGCGCTTTTCGATGGCATCCGCGCCTGCCTCCACCACCTTGCGGATTTCATAAATCGCGTACCCCTGCCCACTCAGATCGACGCCGACCAGCGACGGCAATTTTGCCACCGCAGCCTTGAAAATTGCATCCATGGCGGGCGCTGGAACCGCGCCTTGCGTAGTACGGGTGAACTCACGCGGCCCCGAGAACCCCTCGCGCCCCGCACCTTCACGCAAAGCCTTCAGCCTGTCTTCGCCTGCCCGCACCGCAAGCTTCTTCGATTCGTCGCGAACAATCGCCTGCCTGACGTCGTCGCGGACTTCATCAAAGGGCTTCTGGCGCGCCGGCTGGTGTTCTACGACACGTGCAGCGATGATTCGGCCCGCGCCCGCATCGACCGCTTCCGTGTTGCGGCGCGAGGCGATCGAATCCCGCGCGAAGAGCGCCGCGAGCAGGCGCGGATGGTTGAGCGGGTATTCACGCGGCAGCGAAGCGAGGCCACCGCGCCCAACACCAGCCGCCTGTTCGACTTTGAGCCCGAAGCGCTCGGCGGCAGATTGAAGCGTATCAGGCTGTTCGTAGACCAGATTGCCAAAGGCATCGGCATCCTCAGCGAGCTTGCGCGCGGCCTGCGACCGCCGAACTTCGGCCAGGATTTCCTCTCGAACCTCTGCCAGGGTACGTCCTCTTGAGGGCCGAATATCAGTCACCTCAATGAGATGCAACCCAAACTCGGTTTCCACCGGACCGATCAGCACGCCCTTTTCGGCAGTGAACGCGGCGTCGGCAAAGGCTGCTGTCATCATCTCGCGCGTGAAAAAATCGAGGTCCCCGCCCTGCCGCGACGAACCGGGATCCTGAGATTCCGTGCGAGCGAGATCCTCAAACCTTGTGCCCGTCTTCAGGCGAGCGAGCAGGTCGGCTGCACGCGCCTGGGCGGCATCACGATCGGCCTTGGGCGCATCGGGCGTCGTCCGCAGCAATATGTGTCGGGCCCGCCGCTCTTCAGGCACGCTGTAGCGTTTACGATTCTGTTCGTAAAACGCAGCAATGTCTGCCTCGGCAATACTGATGCGCGAGGCGAGCGCGTCGGCATCGAGCACAACATACTGAACCGTTACCGTCTCCGGCATCTGGAAGGCTGCCGGCTGGTCGTCATAGAACTTGCGCAGCTGAGCGTCATCGGGCGTCACCTTGCCAGCGAAATCCTCGGGCTTGAACGCAATCTCGGCAACTTCACGCACCTCGGACAACAGCTTCGCGAGCCGGTTGAGAAGCACAAGCGGAACGATTGCCGACTGGGACAACGCGTCGGGAATTTCACGCATGGCAACGTCACGGCGCAACTCCGACTCGAAATGGGGCTCGCTCCGGCCGCGCGCATTGACGTAAGCGCGGTAACGCTCGATATCGAAACCGCCATCAGGACGCGTGAGCCCGGGAAGGCCAAGAATTGCCTCGCGCAGTCGCTCATCGCTCACCACGATCTTGCGATCACGCGCATGAACCGAAAGAACGCGCTGATCAATCAGTCCTTCGAGAATATCGCGCCGCGCAGAGGTCGTATCAAACATCTGGGGGTCAACCGTAGCGCCAAACATCTGCCGGATGCGGTCAAACTGTTCGCGCTGCGCCTGCTCGAACTCCGAGCGCGTAACGGGTTCTCCGTCGACACGTGCCAGGTTGTCGCGATCGGAAAACATCCCGTCATAGCCCTGGATCCCAAAGAAAGCGAAGGCAGGGAAGATCAGGACAACGATGATGAACAGCAGAACTCGCTGGTGCTTACGAACCGAATCGAACATGGTCTCGTCCGATCGCCGGTGGCGACAAGAATGTAAGACAAAAAAAGAGGGCGAACTTTCGTTCGCCCTCGGGACCTGGCGGAGTGGACGGGACTCG